>CAYUYL010000263.1:0-2951 GCA_964449195.1 uncultured Filomicrobium sp. | reverse complement strand
AAAACAAGCCGCCTGACTCCGACAAAACGGTCTCCGGGAAATCCGGGGCGGTTCAGTTTTTTTTTAAGCTGATCCCCTCAGCGCGCAAAAAGCGCCAGAGCGTATCGCAGGCGACTTTGCAATCGCGCCGCTCAAGCTGGCGCAGCAGTGCGTGCAGCGTGAGATCGGGGTGATTTTTCACTTGTTTCAAGAGCCAGTCGCGTTGCGTGCCAAGCGCATTGCGGCGTTTGCCACCCATCGGTTTGGCGGCAGGGCTGCACTCAGAACGGGCACGGGCAGCCCAACGTATGACGCTTGAATGAGATACCGAAAACCGCTCAGCTGCTTCAAGACAGGTGTGGCCTGCATTGATATAAGCGACAGCACGTTGACGAAGATCAAGAGAATATGCTTTTGCCATGCATGCTGGCCTCCGCTTCCAGCATGCATGGCAAAAGCATATTCGCGATGATTTGGGAATCCCCCAGCAAGATTCAATTTGGTACGGAAAGACTCTAGCCGTCAGCACCGGACGTTGGAGCCGGTTCAATGAAAGCTTGGAATACGCCACCGGCTGCCTGGACCACGGCCATGGTTCCAAAATTCGGGATCTCGAATGGCTCACGGCAAACTTTGCCTCCGGCTTTATTGCTGGCGTTTATAGCGGATTTTAAATCGTCAACTGCAAGATAGGTGAACCAGTGTTCGCTGATACCGTCGAAATTCGGGCCATACATTGTAAAGATGCCAGCAACGGGATGGTCATTCTTTTTAGCAATGTAATATGGCCGTGGATTACCTGTGCCGGACGTCCCAGCTTTATCAAAGGTCCAGCCCATGATCGGCCCGTAATAGGCCATAACTTTGTCTGCGTCCCAGGTGTTGAGTTCAGTCCAATAAACCAGGCCATGGTAATGACCTGCCCCAACCTTTAGGACCACGAATTATGAGAATCCGGCGATCTCCATCTTGCGCCTTTTACGCGGCGTGAGCACAGGCAGCCTGCTATTCGATCAGGATGCCAGGGTCTGTTGGCGTTTTTGGATCAGGCGCTCTGTCACGCGCCTTGCGTTATCGCCAAGTGTTTCCAGATCAAGCCAGGTGATGCGTCCGTTTTCAACGATTTGCCGGCCCCCAACAAAGCTGGCTCGGACTGGTGCCGCACCGGTGACGATTGGCGCAACAGCAGGATCGTGCAGGCCCATGTGGCGCGGATGCGATAGTTCAAACAAGGAGATATCGGCTGCCATGCCAGGCTTTAAAAGCCCCGTTTGCTCATAACCGAGGCACCTGGCACCGCCCTGGCAAGCCCAATGCAGCACAGTTTCAGGCGTCGTGGCTGCCGCACCCTTGGTTGCACGGTGGATATTGAAGGTTTCGTAAAGTGCAGCCCCCATGTTTGCTGCCTCATTCGCACCGGCACCATCCACGCCAAGCGAGACGATGCCGCCTGAGTGATGCAACAAATCGGCGGGAGCGATGCCGAAACCGAGGCGGGCATTGGCCTGTGCGCAATGCGCCATAGCCGTGCCGGTTTCCGCCAAATGCGCAACCTCGCTGTCATCGATTTCGACCAGATGCGCATACCAGACATCAGGCCCTGTCCACCCCTGCTCTGCCAGCCAGTGAACCGGCCGTTTGCCATACGTTTCAATCGTATACGCAACGTAGGTTGTATTCTCTGACAGATGAGAATGAAGGCGCAGGCCTTTGGCGCGGGCGGCCGCGGCAATGTCCCTTAACTCATGAGCCTCGACGTTGAATGTCGGCGTGGTCGGAGCGGCGGCAACGCGTGTCATCGCCAGCGGTCCACTGTCATGCCAGCGGTTTGCAGCAGCTTCAACACCTGCGAGGTAACGGTCCAGCGGTTCGGCCATCGGTGGTGGCATTGCCGGATCATCAAAGTAATCACTCCCCTTGGTGCCGCCGCCGCGCGCCAGCACAAACCGCACGCCGAACTCCTCGGCCACCTCAAACAGAACCGCCGACGGATCATAATCATAGCGGTCCGAAAACGCATAATGATGGTCGGCAACCGTGGTCGTGCCGGTCAATACAAGTTCCGCCATGCCGGCGGTTGCGGCAATCCGCAAGGTCTCTTCATCGATATACGGCCAGAACGCATACGGGACCTTCTGCAGCCATGTATCAAGTCCATGGTTCAGGCCGTCAGGCACCGCCTTGAGGACGGACTGAAACAAATGATGATGCGTGTTCACCAACCCTGGCGTGACAACGCAGGCTGAGGCATCGATCACGCGCTCGCCAGGGGCTGGTTCAAGATCACCGATCTCGGCAATGAGGCCATCCCTGACACGCAGCGCACCGGAGATGCGGCTGCCCGCAGCATCACCAACGAAGCCGTATGAAATATTGGAAATGAGAAACGATGCCATGGGATGTTTTTCCGCTGCCAAGTGATTGAGAAGGAACTGTAGCACAAATGGGCAAGATCGTTGTCAGTCTTTCCAGAGAGAAACGTCATGCTTATGACTGCAAACTCAAACGCCGAGGTGCAGGGCGGCGTTATTGTTGAGGCCGCAGGTCATGAGGCTGCCGATTTTACCGAGCACGCCGCGGGCAAAACCTTGCAGGACGTTGCCGCCCTGCGTCACCAGAAGCGCACCGCTCAATTGTGTCTCACGCCATCTCTGCTATGCTTCCGGCTGCGCCCGGAGCAGCATACCATAGAGGTCGCGGGGGTCGTCGGGATCGGCGAGGAGGTCGAGGTTTTGATAGAAGGGCGTACCGCCGATCTTGTCGCGGACGTAGCGCAGCGCTGAAAAATCCTCAACTGCGAAGCCGACGCTGTCGAACAACGTGATTTGCCCTGCTGATGTGCGCCCCTGTGCCTGGCCGGTGATCACCTGCCAGAGTTCAGTGACAGGATGTTCAGCGTTAAGCTGCTGGATCTCGCCTTCGATCCGCGTTTGCTCAGGATATTCCACAAAAATCTCTGCGCGCAACAGAAT
>CAYUYL010000262.1:0-2953 GCA_964449195.1 uncultured Filomicrobium sp. | reverse complement strand
GGATTGGTAAAGGGTTTCACCGCTTTCTTCATCAGGAGGCGGCGCAAATGCATGGCCTGTGCCAGACACTGCATCACTCCCCTTTCATATGTAAATGCAGATAAAAAACAAGAAAGCTTTCTATGCTCCATAGCTTTGAGCATATAAAATTTCATCACCCATGATGGGAACTGTCCCCGCTTCATCACCGTAGTTCCAACATATGCTCAACCCATGTGATATGTCTTCGCTTCTCAACATCATGTACGGTATGTACTGGAGCGGAATGATGCAGACCAATTTAGAAATAAAGTGAAATATCGCGATGCCCGGATTTGCACGCAGCCACATATAACGCGGCCTCATGTGGCAAACGCGGCTGTTGGCGCAGACCGATCGTATCGCGGACCGCCGCTTCATATGTGACAAGGCCCGGCAACAACAAGCTTACTGCTTTCTTCCGCCACACCAACTGCGCCTCAAGTTTGCGAACGGCAGCATCATAAGCTTTGCGCAGCCTGGATGTTCTCACTTTTTTGCGTCGTAGCTCCCGGCGTATCTTCGAAATCTCCGCACGGATATCATCAGCGCCATCCACCCGCCGTATGGCAGCAAAAACAGCATTTACCTGCTCAAGAGCCGCCTTTTTATCTGCAGCATCCACATTGTCGGTCACGGTATCAAGGCCCCGCACATCTTTTTCAAGAGCAATGAGCCCATCCGTAGATCGCAATGCTTTGATCATGTCTGCCACCGGCCTGTAAGCCCTATCAGCTGTCCTGCGGTATTGCTGACGAGCCTGACTTTCTGCTTTCTGAAGCCGGGAGAATATTTTGTTTTGTGCGTCCCAAACGGCGGGAATCGTCGCTTTGAGAGCCTGCTGCTTTTGCTTCAACCGGGCGATCTCAGCATCAATACGTTCACCACGGCGCTCGTCGCCGCGCAGCTGCCCCTTTTCCGTTTCAAGCGCTTGAATTGCTGCACGGACTTTACGCATGCGTTTCTGAATTGCACGCACCTCGCTGTGTAACGGACGGTAAGACGGTGTCCGGGCCTGGACAGCGGCTTCTGCGTTGCGGATTGCAGTGACCTTATCGAAAATCGTCTCTGCAGAATTAAAACTACGTGTCAGCGCTCTGGCAGACCGCTTTGGAAGATAACTGATATCCAGTTCTTTAGCTGTCGTGATTGCTGAGCGCAGTGTTGCGCCGTTATTGGCATATTCAAAAAACTTATATTCCTCAAGACAGTGCTGCAAAGCCGGGTTACGCGGCGGCGGAGCCGTCTCTGAGGTCAGAAGATTACGGGTTGGCAGATAATTGACCAGCGCCGGAAAGTTACCGACGATCACAAGCGCCAGCAGCTGCAACGCGATAAAAGGTATAACGCCTTTGTAGATTTCAATCGTCTTCACAACTGCAGGTGCAACACCGCGCAGATAGAACAGTGCAAAACCGAACGGCGGGGTCAGGAACGACGTTTGCATGTTCATCCCGATCATCACGCCAAGCCATACGGCTGTTACATTCGCTTCGGGGTCCATAAGCAGAATGGGGGCCACGATAGGCACAACGACAACGGCAATTTCAATAAAATCCAGAAAAAAGCCCAGGATAAAAATAACTACCATCACGACAATGAACTGAGACCAGAAGCCACCTTGCAGCCCGGTGAGAACCTCCCGGACCAATTCCTCACCGCCAAAGGCCCTGAAAGCTGCGGTAAGCATCGCAGCGCCGAGCAGGATAATAAACACCATCGATGTGGTCTTCGCGGTTTCGACCATCACCTCTTTCAAGGTGTTGTCCGTCACGTGAGTGCGCCATCCGCTCCATGTCAAGCCAGTCAGAAAAGCTCCAACCGCGATCAAAGCAAGCAGGATGACAAATGCATCACCCAGAGAGTTGACACTCTTGATGTTAATGTCGAACGTGCTTGTTAAAGTCAAAATCGCAATCAGCGCTAGCAACGCTATAATAGCCGGTTTCAAGGCATCAGGCTGCCCCTCGCGCAAACGATAGCCCGCCATGACAATCGCCCCGGCAGCGCCGATGGCACCGGCCTGGTTAACGGTCGCGATCCCGGCTATGATCGAACCAAGAACAGCAAAGATCAGCGCTAATGGCGGCACCAGAATAAGACTGACACGCAGAAAGAAATGGCGATCCATCTTCCCTTCAAGCGGCACAGAAGGCGCCATGTCAGGCTTGCGAAGCCCAACGATAAAGACATAGATCATATAAAGCCCAACCAGCACGAGCCCTGGAACAAGGGCGCCAAGAAACATTTCGCCTGCACTGGTTGAAACCACCCCGAAGGCAGACGGCATCGCAAAATCGCCGGTCGCCTCCTTGTAAAGAGCTTGACGCGCGGTGCCGGCCTGATCGACGGCGCTGGCCAGCTGGTCAGCCAAAATAATCAGAACGATCGAAGGTGGAATGATCTGACCAAGGGTACCCGATGCCGCAATACTGCCTGTCGCCAGCTGTTTCGAATAGTTGTTGCGCAACATCGCCGGTAGCGATATCAGGCCCATTGCAACAACGGTTGCGCCTAGAATACCAGTTGTGGCTGCCAGAAGAGCACCAACAAAAATCACGGATATTCCAAGCCCGCCCGGCACCGGACCAAACAATTGCGCCATCGCCACCAGCAAATCTTCAGCGATTTTGGAGCGCTGCAGCATAATGCCCATAAACACGAACAGCGGAATTGCAATCAGCGTATCGCGTTCAACTTCCCAATAAATCCCGCGAAAGTTTGTAACGCCGGAGCTAAGCCACTGCGTTGGTCCGCCATGTGCAAAATAAGCATCTGTGTTACCGGCGAATAGATAGCCGCAGACCGCCGCCAGAAGAACGGAAAGAATTGCTGAACCAGGCAACGCAAACGCCACGGGGTAACCGGATGCCAAGGCAGATGCCATCAATCCGATCAGGACAACAAGAAAAAAGAGTTCCATGGTTTGCGCCGT
>CAYUYL010000261.1:0-3016 GCA_964449195.1 uncultured Filomicrobium sp. | reverse complement strand
TCCGGCTTTTAGCCGTAACTTGAAGCCACCGGCTTTTAGCCGGTGGAGAATTCACTGCAGCTTAGCGGAAAAACTAAGTTTCTGATGAGAGCGCGCGGGCACGCGCTGCAAGACGTTCGCTTTCAGATTTAAGTTGACCGCAGGCTGCGAGAATATCGCGCCCGCGTGGCGTGCGTATCGGACTGGCATAGCCGGCTCTGTTGACAACTTCGGCAAAGCGTTCGATTTGCCCCCACTCCGAGCACTCATAAGTGCTTCCGGGCCATGGGTTGAATGGAATAAGGTTGATTTTTGCTGGGATGCCGGCCAGAAGTTTTACCAGAGCACGGGCCTCCGCAATTGAGTCATTCACACCTTTAAGCATCACATACTCGAATGTAATCCTACGCGCATTCGATAAGCCCGGATAAGACCTGCAGGCTTCGAGCAGGTCGGCGATTGGCCATCGCCGGTTAATCGGCACAAGCTCGTCACGAAGATCATCGCGCGTGGCGTGTAAGGAGATTGCCAGCATGGTGCCCGCATCGTTACCCCAACGCTTAATTTCAGGCACAATTCCAGATGTCGACAGTGTAATGCGCCGCCTTGATAAAGAGATGCCTTCGTGATGTGAAGCGATTGCAACGGCTTTTTGGGCATTAGAGAAGTTATAGAGTGGTTCCCCCATACCCATAAAGACAACATTGGTGATTTTACGTTCGCCCGTTGGCAGCAGGGCAGTACTGTCTTCCGATTCCATGCCTGGCCAGTCACCAATACGATCACGCGCGACCAGGATCTGGGTAACGATTTCCTGAGCAGTGAGGTTGCGCACCAAACGTTGTGTGCCTGTATGGCAGAATGAGCAATTCAAAGTGCAGCCCACCTGGCTCGAGATACAGAGTGTTCCACGGTCGATTTCTGGAATATAAACACATTCTATTTCGGGGGCTTTCTTGTCCGTGGTATGTTGGTCAAGACGTAACAGCCATTTGCGCGTGCCGTCCTCGGAGATTTGCTCAGAGACAATTTCAGGACGGGAGAGCGTAAATTTTTCTGCCAGACGTGTGCGCAAGTCTTTCGACAAATCTGTCATCTGCTCGAATGAGCGTACGCCACGCACATAAATCCAGCTCCAAAGTTGCGTCTGACGCATACGCAGTTGCCGCTGCGTTACGCCAATAGAGCTTAGAGCATCGGCAAGCCCATCCTTGTCCAGGCCTGCCAGTGGTGTTCTGGCGTCGGCCTGCTGCTGAACGTTGAGATAAGTGTTGGCTGTTTGTGTCTCTGTCATCGTTTGATGAACTCTATAGTCTGAATATTCATAGTGCATATATGGCAAAGAATAATAAATGAAAAAGAAAGGATGTCCGTGATGCTAAGTTTCATGCTGGTTAAGCAGAACATTTGTTCATCATGAGACAAGAATGACAACCATCCAATCTCTTATCTCTGGCGTAACGCCATTGATATGAAATAAATTTAACAGGAGAGATATCAACCATGCTTGAGCACGGACAGAGCGCCCCTGACTTCGAACTACCAGGTGATGATGGAGAAACATTTCATTTGAATGCTCTGAAAGGGCAGACTGTTGTCTTGTTTTTCTATCCAAAGGACGATACCTCGGGCTGCACCAAGGAAGCGATTGCGTTCAGTGGGCTGAAAGATGAGTTTGAGGCGGCCGGTGCCAAAATCGCCGGGATTTCGCCGGATAGCATTGAAAAGCATATCAAATTCAAGAAAAAGCATGATCTGACTGTATTGCTGCTTTCAGATGAAGAAAAAGCGGTTCTGGAGACCTATGGTGTCTGGGTTGAAAAGTCGATGTACGGTAAGAAGTACATGGGGGTTGAGCGCACCACGCTCCTGATTGATGCAGAAGGCGGGATTGCAAAAATATGGCGTAAAGTGAAAGTGCCCGGGCACGCAGAAGCCGTCTTGAAAGCTGTCAAAGATCTGCAGGGCTAAAAACCATTTAGAATAGTGAGATGTCGGATGAAGCTTGAGGTCCCGCACGGGGTGCAGAATGCTGGCAGTCTGGCAGAAGCAGCCTGCGCTATCGTCTGCACAGACGATGTCCTTGTTAAAGCTGCTGCAGCGAAAGCAACAGCAAAGAAATGGTTTGCGCACAGCCTGCCCCCCTCGCGGCCAGGCCAATGCCTTATCATGCCGGAAACTCCTGGCAGGCCATCAAGGCCGCAACTATTGCTGCCGCGTCACATGCCCAAGCGTTCACGCTCTGGTGCGAAGGGGCGTTTTGCTCTCCTTCACGCCCTGGCTCACATTGAACTGAGCGCCGTCGATATGACCTGGGATCTGGTGGCGAGGTTTGCTTCGGTTTCAATGCCGCGTGCGTTTTTTGATGATTGGGTGCAGGTTGGGCTGGAAGAGGCTAAGCATTTTGAATTGCTTCATCAGCGTCTGATCGAATTGGGTGGAGGCTACGGCGATTTACCCGCCCATGACGGCCTGTGGCAGGCGGCGCGGGAGACCGGCCATGATCTTCTCGCGCGTCTTGCAATCGTTCCACTTGTTCTGGAAGCGCGCGGGCTTGATGTCGGCCCTGAAATGATGGCCGGTCTTCAAAAAGCAGGAGATGAGACATCCGCCGACATCTTAAAAATTATTTACCGCGACGAAAAAAAACACGTTGCAAAAGGGATGAGATGGTTCCGGTATATGTGTCATCGCGAGGGACGTCCGCTGGAAACCACCTATCATCGTCTGGTGCGACAATATTTTCGCGCTCCCATGAAACCGCCGTTCAATCACGATGCACGCTCGGAAGCCGGTCTTACGCCCGGTTTTTATAAACCATTAACAGCCTTTGGTGCTTCTCCTTGAATGAAGACAAGGCCGCACCATGATTAACGCCAAGTGGCTGAAATCTTGCAGTCTTACGTACAGTCATTTATCTCTGTTTCTCTGATGGAGCAATTGACAGAGCAATAAGTTCGTGGTTCCAAGGCGAGCTGTCTCATTTGTGCCATTCAATGCACAAATCAATGCTTGACTTTGCATAAATAGATTCGGT
>CAYUYL010000260.1:0-3020 GCA_964449195.1 uncultured Filomicrobium sp. | reverse complement strand
CAGAATAACTGATTTGAACGGAAATGGGAGCTATCTGTTAGATGGGCAACACTAGGCCTCCCGCAGGCGCTGCGCCCTTGGGCGGAAGCTTTCTCCGGCATGCCGGAAGCACATCTGCTTGTCATCGGCGAGCTGATGGCTGCCATATCTCCGCTCGTTGAAAGCCAGGACACAGCCTTAACGTCTGGATTAGATGATCTTGAAGCCTTTGATAATGTTGCCACGGCAGGGCCGCTCGATCGCCTTGTGACCACGGAACTGATGTGGCTGAAGCTTATGCCTGGAGAGTTCATCCGCCGCGTAGCTGAGGGCGAAGCATTGCGCCGTCACCCCACATTTCAAGACCCGTCAGAGGACCGTGCCCTTGTTGTCTTGCTGGATAACGGGCCACGCATGCTCGGCCGCCGTCGTTTGGTTGCTTTGGCGGCCTTATTGACTTTGGGTGCTGCAGCAACACGTCGGGGAGGGCGCTTTCACTGGGCGGCGACGAACCATATCGGACCTGCGTGGCATGAAGGCATCAACCGTAGAGCATTATCATGCTACATCAATCAGGCAGGTGCCGAAGGTCTCGACATGCAAAGGCTCGACGGCCTTCTATATAATGCGCCGGTCGATATTTCGGACGACCGTACGATAACCTGGGCCATAGTTCCCAGAGACACCAGTCTTGAGCCTGTACTTCCACTCTATCGCTTTGAAATCGATGAGCCCTGGCCGCCCATTGAGATGTCAACTGGAGACATAACCACTGCCAGCCGCTATGCGGACGTATTTGTCATTTCAAGTCTTGGTGTGCGCCGTTCAGCACGTTTTACTTTTCCCGATGAGCAGATCTGTGCTGACACGCTCAGAGATCCTTTCCGGAAGACCGGTCGGCAGAAGCATCGTGATATTGGCATTACAAACTGGGCGCCTGACTGGATTTCCCCTGAGGCAAACGACGGAGCTGCAATTATTCGGGATGAGGACGGCATTGTGTTGTATCGCAAGCATTCTGCTGTGTTGCGCGTCGATATCAATGAGGCTGCCAGTGTTTTAGGCGTGCGATGGCCAGGAAATGGACCTTGCATAATTGTATGGCGGCAGGACGATGAGATCCATAGCATGCGTATCAATCAGGCTGGTGACATCTCTCAGCGCGTTTCGACGATGCTGGCCGATGACCATCCGCTGATAGCAGGTTCCCATGCCATATCGGCCGTTCCGCCGCTTTTCAGGTTTGTCAGCAAAGCCGCGTTGACAATCGGCGCGCCCGATGGCCGCCTCTATACGGTTTCGATATCCACTGACGCCGGGCATGAGGCGCTTTCGGTGGCATTAGCAGATCAGATAAAGGACATGCGTCTTCTTGCGCGATCACGATCCTGGATACTTTGTACCACTGAGCGCGGCGGCCAGAGTGCCTTTGTTCTGATCCATGTGCGCACCGGCCGTCGTATTTTTTTGCGCCGGGATGCCGGCCTCAAACACTCCAGCGTTATCTCCTGCTGCGAAGTCATAGGCGAGACAGGGGGGCCTTCTTGCCCGCATTGACGGCGTGTGGAAATGGATTGCACCGGCATGGTGGGGACAGGATCAAGAGACCACACAGCCTGAGATTACTGATACTGCTTTTCTGCTGCGCGTTGAGCCTTTACAGCATGCACGGAGCACTTTTTCAGGCACCAGCGCAAGCCCGGTGAGCGCAAGGCGCTGGAGCGCACTCTTCTGGTCGCAGGAAAACGGGCTTGAAGAGTGGTCGTTTGCATCGGGAAGCTGGTCTTACTATAAGCGCCAATCCCCCGGAATCAACGGGCATGTGGCCGCCATGGTTCTGATTGGCAAAATTGTCCTCGCCAGGGTTGTCAATGAAGATGGCACGGCATGCCTTTTGGAATTCCGGCTCAACTCCCCAAAGGCGCCGAAAGTTCAAACCGGGAGACGTTACTGGGAGGAAGCCAGATGCGTCTCATATTGAAGCCAGCACCGCTTGACCACGCGCGTGACCCTTTCATGCAGCTTGTTCGCCAGGATTGGATCTGGCGTGGCGTACATCCCATTGATGGTATCTATGTGCCCAAAGAGCATGGTGCGGTTTCGGAAGGGCCGGCATCACTCGTTCAGCACCTGCCACAGGCCGACGAGATGCTTGAAACCGGGGAGGCAATGATCATTCTGTTCGATAAGCCGCGAATTTTGGATTGCGGTTCGTTGGGCAGAGCCCTGCCGTTGCGGCGCCTGCATGGTGCGTTGTGCAGCTTTCCATTCAAGCCGCCTCAACATGAGCATCTCAGGTCAGCGATTGCAGATAAGCTGCTCGTTATGCGGGCCGGTCATCTGGAAAAAACAGACATGGGCAATTTCTGCCCATCGGCTCCGGAGCAATGGTTTGATATCTCAAACATTGTCATCGAACATGGTATCGCACCGCCACGGCGGCCAGGTGTGCCCGAGATCGCGTCACTCAAAATATCAGATCAGGGCTTACTCACACAAGATTATGCTGATGCAGGCCTGCAAGGCATTCATGATGCAATCCGGAATTTGCCTAAAAAAAGAAGATGGCGCGGCCTGCACCTGCCAACAATTTCTTCCCTGGCGGCAATCATCTGTGCTGCGATTGTCGTTTCGGATGTTCTGTCAACACCTTACAATCTTCTTTTCCCTCTCATCGCCATGGTGGCCGCCGCCGCTATGCTGATCGTTTTCCTGAGCATGCCAAAACGGCGCCCAGGTCCGGACACGGTCAGACAGCGCTCGGCTAAATCTTCGGCCAATAATCCGCCTTCTCCCCAAAAGAAATCTTCGCTCCGCACGAAGTCTTTGGCTGGCAATATAGCCTCAACGGTGGCCGTGGCTATTTTTGTTATTTTGATGCTCATGGCAGGAGCCTCAATTGGGGCTGCCGGCGATCCGGCTGTGATCCTTATCACCTTGCTGATTATGGGGTTGTTGTTCTTTGTGATCTTGCTCGGGATTGACAACCTGGCCCATCGTGGCGCTCCTGCCTCCACGGATGGAAAGACCACGTCTGAAAC
>CAYUYL010000259.1:0-3024 GCA_964449195.1 uncultured Filomicrobium sp. | reverse complement strand
GTGCTTCAACCATGCGCTCACTGTCATAGACATTCATCTGGCAGCCAAATGTCTTGATAAAGACTTTCTTTGCCGGCACGCCGGTCTCCCTCATGCTATAGCTTTTATGGTTGAATCAAAAACAGTCTGAAAGGCACACAATCTTTTGCATATGAGATATGGTGCAATGATTTGATATTACGAGTGGCAGCGTGAATTCGAAGTGACTTACATGTTTATGGTTCTCCACGCAACATACGCACCACGTTTGTGCGAACTTGTTGTTCCGCTGATTGAGCGAGTTCTTTGCGATTTTGGTAGTCTTTCAACGCGATGGGTTCGCTCATTGATATTCTGGCATCCAGAGGCCCTGCCTTAAGCAGTTTCCAGGCATGGCTCAACATGTCCATATCACCATACCAGGCGACAACCTTGCGCCCTTCGCGACCAAGCGGAACACCATGAAGGTGCGTGTAGGCAAGCGACAAGGTCTGAACCACAGGCTCGGCGGCATGCTTCCCGTCTGTTGTGTCTTGCTTCTTGTCTGACGTATCTTTTTGAAAGGCTGGTGAGAGTAAGGCTGAGCGGAATGGCAGAACGCGGTTGCCATCGGTGGATGTGCCCTCGGCAAACAAAACCAACAGATCACCTTCGGCAAGCCGCTCAGCCATTGTATTGGACACTCTGCCAACATCTGCCTTGCGCTCTCGATTAATAAAAATACTGCGCTGGAGCCTGGCCAGCCAGGATACAACGGGCCATGTCCCAACCTCGCTTTTTGCAACGAATGATACGGGGGCTATGGTCGAAAGGATCGGAATATCAAGCCATGAGATATGATTGGAAACAATGAGAACTGGCCGGCCGCTGGCGATTTCACCATCGATGTGGAGGCGGATGCCGAGCAGGCGGCAGACTCGGCGATGATACCAGCCCGGCAGCTTGCGGGCGTGAGGCGGAGAGAATTTGAGCAAGGCCGACTGAACCAGCATCATGGGCAATGTGAATGCAATGAAAGCTGTTAACACGCTCGCTGCACGGATACTGGGGCCGAGTGTGGAGGCTCCGGGCAAAGTGACTGTATCGTTTGTCGTTTCCGCTGTTGTCTTTTTAATCTCTTCCATGAATATAAAAGCTCTCGCCGATAGCGTTCAACGCAACCACTATAAAGTGCCAGCATATATGTTTTTCATCAACACGAGTGCATTTGTGCGCTGACCGCGTTGTGATGCATAATAATTTTTTCTGAGGCCGGCTTTTTCAAAGCCATATCGATAATAAAGCTGGATGGCATCTACATTTGTTTCATCGACTTCAAGAAAAATACGCGTGCATCTGTCTCGAACAAGGCCTGTCTCAAGCGCGGCAAGCAGGCGTGAAGCCAATCCACGCCGACGGTGGAGCCGGTCGACAGCAAGCGAGATAATTTCTGCCTCTCCGCATAAAGACCGGGCAAGTAGAAAACCGGCCAATTGTGCGTCTATTCGTATGATAAATGCCAAACTGCCCGCGCTCTTCAAAAGACCCTGAACATCTGCTTCACGCCATCCCTTGCAAAAGCTCCCACGATGCAGTGTTGCAATTGCATGAGCATCGCTTGACTTGGCCTTCATGACGGAAACGGAGCCTAACGCCTTTCTTGTTGAGACACTGTCATACTTTGCCGTTTTTTTCATGCCTCTTAGTCAACACGCCGCGCGAGCGCTTTGCCTGACTGCGCTTTTGCATCGGGTGAGCGCAGATATAAGGGTTCCGGTTTTGTGACTAGCTTAAGGTCTGCATCCAGCAGATGCTCGGCAGATGGCAGAGCTGCATCAAGTTCTTGTTCGAGAGCAATGCCATGCGCTTCAAAAATTGCAGCTATATTGAGACCATGGGATCGCACAAGAAAAAACGGCCCGTCCGCCGTCGATATGGCTTCGGCAACATCGGATGGAGCCCCGATTTGCAAGGGGATCAGCGTTTTTTGGTAACACTGCGAAAGGAGCTGGAAATAAATCTGGCCACGGCGCGCATCAACGCATACGGCAACCGGCGCAGTGGCCTCTCCAGCTTTATCAGGCTGCAAATGGGTCATGCTGCCGCGTGCAATCACAGCCAGACTGGAGGCGGCGTATACCGGCAGCCCCGTTGCCAGTGACAATCCTCTTACCGCTGAAATTCCGACACGTATGCCTGTAAAGGAACCTGGTCCGGAAGTGACGGCCAATGCATTAAGGTCTGCAAATGTAATGTTCGCTTCTGCTAGAACCGAATCCACAATGCCCATCAAGTATTCCGCATGACCTGATGAAATGTCTATATAGCGTGAAAATGTTTTGGCATGATCGGTTGAATGCGCGAGCCGGACAGCAGCAGAGCAAGCAGCAAATGTTGTATCTATAGCGAGTATATTGCCGGAAACGACCATGGTACCATTTATATGATGGCTGTCTGTGTGGTTAATCGTAAGTCTTGAAATTAAAGAACTTTAGCCATCTCGTCGAATGTGAAGCGTGGCAAGCGCGGATGCAGGCTATCTGGATCGCCGTAGCCAATATTGCATAAAAAATTGGATTTATAGGCTGTGCCGGCAAAGAATTCTGCGTCGACACCGGCTTGATCAAAGCCGGACATGGCGCCGACATCGTCTTTTCGACATTGCCTTCCGTCAGATAGCGGCGTAACCGCTGCTTCGCTGCGGCGGACTTGACAAAGACAAGGCGTGCCGGTGAGCAGTTGGCGCTTGTAGGCTCCATTTTCATAATATCGATCAGCTGGGTGAGCTGCTCATCGGAAACTTGCTTGTCTTGCCACGTCGTATATGTCCGGGCTTCAACCATAAGATGGTCTATGATTGATTTCTCAACAACTTTTGACATGGCCCCGCTCCTTGTCTAACCCTTAGATAAGATCTCTGATATTTATCAGTCAGATTGTGAAGTCATCGTAATATATCTTCGAAACTGAAATAAAAAACAAGCGCACGCTCAGCACCAAGGCTGGAAGAAGTATTTTAGAGTCCCCTATAGGGGATCCGTAAACCCCACGCCTTTAGGCGGCATG
>CAYUYL010000258.1:1828-3109 GCA_964449195.1 uncultured Filomicrobium sp. | reverse complement strand
CGGCAAAGAGCTTTTCCGCTTCATTGTAGCGGCCGCGAACAAACCAGAAAATATACCAGGCGTACAGATCTCCAAGGCTTGGCTGATCCCCGAATAAGAAGCTCTGTCCCGTCGACAGGCAGCTCTCCAGCCAGCCGAATTGAGGCCTGATTTGCGCGAGAACATGTGGAATATCAGCTGCTTCCTTCCGAAAATCGCCATCCGGCCCTAGATAAAGCCGAGCACGGTCCTGCACCAGTTCCGGCGGCAGCGCATCGACAGCCGGGGCGAATGCAAGACGAACGGCAAGCTCAAAAAGCGCATTATCCGCCCAGCGTCCAAGCGCGTAGGACAGGCCGGCGCTACCATTGGGAAAGAATGTCGGCTCAGGGTGAAGATCTTCAAGTGCCTTGAGAATGCACAAAGTATCACAATAGATATCAGCGCCCACCTGCATCACTGGAATGCGGCGATATCCGCCTGTCAAATCGAACAACTCAGGCCGGTATGGCAAACGGTTTTGTTCAACCGATTTCCACGGCAGCTTTTTCAGGCCCATTGCAGCCCGAATTTTTTCGGAGACCGGAGAGGGGAGATAGTGATGCAGAATAAGATCATTGTCAGACATAGCTTGCTCTTTACATACTGATGAAATACGGTCCCTGAGGCATTCAGGCAAGCTGCAGCTCGGCAAAACGCTGATAGAGCCCACCTTCACCGATTAGCTTATCATGCTTACCCTGCCCGACAATGCGCCCGCCGTCGAGTACGATGATGTGATCTGCCTGCTGCGCCGTAGCAAGACGGTGTGTGATAATGATCGTGGTACGGTCACGCATCGCTTCCTCCAGAGCGGCCTGAATCGCACCTTCACTTGCTGCGTCCAGCGCGCTTGTGGCTTCATCGAGAAGTAGAATGGCGGGATCACGCAGCACAGCCCGCGCGATTGCCAAACGCTGACGCTGCCCACCGGACAAAACGACACCCCGTTCTCCAAGACGGGTCCCGTATCCATCGCTCAGTCCTGAAATAAATCCATGCGCGTTGGCAATATGCGCAGCCCGCTCAATATCGGCCTCCGTGCAATCGGACAAGCCATAACGTATATTTTCGCCAACCGTATCATCGAAAATGGCAATATCCTGGGGCACTAGCGCCATGCGGCTGCGCAGATCTGACAGGCGAACTCTTGAAATGTCAACACCGTCGATTTCAACATGTCCGCTTGCCGGATCGTAAAAGCGCAGCAGCAAATTAAAGATCGAAGATTTCCCTGCTCCAGAGGGGCCCACAAATGCAATC
>CAYUYL010000258.1:0-1818 GCA_964449195.1 uncultured Filomicrobium sp. | reverse complement strand
AAACGAAATATCCTGGAGTGCAAATGAATTGGTCCGCCCGGAATACGCAAAACTGACGTTATGAAACGCAACCCGGCCGCATCCGGAAGCTGTTGCCTGACGCATCGGCAGCGGCTTCAGCGGTTCCTTCACACGCGGCTGCACCGCCAGCAGCTCCATAAGCCGTTCAGAGGCGCCCGCAGCCTGCTGAACTTCTCCCCAAACTTCAGATAATTGACTGAGTGCCCCCCCCACAAACATGGAATAGAGGACAAACTGGCTCAGTTGGCCGCCGGTCAGCGTTCCGGAAATGACCATTGAGGCGCCAATCCATAATACCATGACAATGCTTGTCATCAGCAGGAACATGGCAAGTGCCGTAAGCCCCGCCCTGGATATCAACCGCGATCGTGCGGCATCAAAAGCAAGCTCCACAGCATTATCGAAGCGCAATGTAACGGCAGGCTCAGCACCAAACGCCTGCATCGTGCGCACCGCAGCAAGATTTTCTGCAGCAAAGGCCGAAGCATCTGCAAGCTTGTCCTGGGCTGACCTTGAAAGCCTGCGGACAACACGCCCGTAGCCAATCAAAGGTAGCAAAATCACAGGGATTGCCAGAATGACAAGCAATGAAAGCTGGACGCTGGTGACAAACATCATAATCAGCGCGCCAATCACCATAATTGTGGAGCGAACCGCCTGGCTGATTGCCGAGCCCGCCGCAGATTTAACTTGCGTTGTATCGGCTGTCAGCCTGCTCATCACTTCGCCAGAGTGTATGGTATCGAAGTAGGCTGGACCAAGCGTTGTCAGATGGCGGAAGACGTCAGCCCGGATATCAGCGACGACACGCTCACCCAACCAGCTGACCAGATAAAACCGGATTGCACTCGCCAACGCAAGCAACGCCCCAACAGCGATCATCAACACAAAATATTGCGAGATTGCATCCGCATTCCCGGCGATAAAGCCATTATCAACCATAAGGCGTACAGCAACAGGAAGCACCAGCATCGTCATAGCTGCAACAATCAAAGCCGTGATGGCCGATATCAGATTCCAGCGATAGCGCAACACGTAGGGCACGAGCGCAAGCACAGGCCGCAGCTCATTCTTGCGCATCTGTTGTTTGTCAATCTGCCGGACTTTATGTCCAAAGGCACGCTTAATCCACTCGGACGTCAAGGCTCTGACCGTCACTTTGTCTAACCATTTATCTTTATTAGGGTTTTATATTTATATATGGCCGCATACACATGTGATAATACATTGAAGTTCACCGCTTGTTGTTAAGATCTTGTGTGCCTTATACCGTGCGGCCAACGTGGTTCCGATCTTGCATTATAACTTGATATCGGCTACTTACGGCGTTCAATTTGTGATTGCGGCAGACTATCGCGGAGTAGTTATGCCCGCGATATCATCACACTCACCATAGCCAAAGAACGCTTATATTATTTTGGAAAACACATATGAAACGCGATCCCGATCTTCATCCAGATTACCACCAGATCAAAGTCGTTATGACAGATGGTTCTGAATTTATTACATACTCCACCTACGGTAACGAAGGTGACACGCTGACATTGGATATTGATCCAACATCACATCCGGCATGGACGGGCGGCGACCAGCGCCTGATGGACCGTGGTGGACGCCTGTCACGCTTCAAGAAGAAATTTGAAGGCTTGTTCTAATTTTATCATTGCTCTCAAAGACGGCATAAAAATACAACTTGATACTGCTGCTCTTTGCGCTGGCATGGCACGGTGAAGTGACATATTAGTTGGCACAACTGGCCCTTACTCTCAGGCGTCATCCCGGTGCTTGTCACCGGGA
>CAYUYL010000257.1:0-3131 GCA_964449195.1 uncultured Filomicrobium sp. | reverse complement strand
AGGAAATGAAGACATACCAACAAGAGAATTTACAGACCTCACGTTACACCACCTGCGCGAACTGTGAACCGTTGTCCGCCGTGCTTCGCTCACGGCGCTGCGATAGTCGCCTGATGCTGAAATATAGCGCAGTTTTACGGATGCTGGCAGTTCGGTTTCCTGTCCACGCACGCGTGAAATGAGCTGGTCACTGGGCCTTTCTTCGACAGCGTCATCAGGTGTTAATATGACCTGTGATGTATCACGTCCACGGTGACGTGCTGTAATCAGGCCACCGGTTTCCATGGTGTCAAAAAAGTAGGCAAGCTCCAGTGGTTGCAGAGCGTCGCGCGTCGCCATAATGCGATCAATCACGTATCCTGGCACACTGCCTTCCAGGCCGGGAATAGCAAATGTGCTGAACCCGTAATCTTCGAAAATCTGGCGTACCACGTCATTGAGTGGCAGGTTGGCAAAGCGGCCGTTAAGCCAATGGCCAAAGCGCCAGTTCGGACCATCTTCCCAGGTTGCCGTGTCGGCTGGAAATGCCGGAAAGGGGCGTGCGTCCCAGCCATAGATATAGATGCGGCTGAGATCGATCATGCGTCCGCCAAAGATCTCGGAAATAGGATTATATCCATCGACATAATTTTCGGCTGTGGGGTCGAAGCCTTCGAGGAGGGCTTGCAGATAGCGGCGCTGCATGAAGTCATCACGGCGTGCCTCGCCATAGTATGGCAGCAAGCTCTCTGAACTTTTGGGATCGTAGAAGACGTTGGGCTGGTTGGCACCTTTGTCGACTGCGGGACAGCCCGTTTCCATGATCCAGATTGGTTTTGACTGTGGAATCCAGGCGGTTGACACGACGCTCTCGATACCGCCCGGCCGGTTATAGTGCTGATTTTGCCACCAGGATTTTATGTCCTTGTAGCGAAACACCCATGGTTTGCCCGCTGCATCGTCACGAACGGGGGTGCGTCTTTGCAGATCACGGTCTGTTTCGTTGGCATAGTACCAGTCATAGCCCTCTCCGGCTGTGATATTACTTTGAAGATAATCAAGGTCATAAATTGAGGAGGCCTGTTGGGCATCCAAGTGCGCCTCGCCCGGGCGCCAGTCTGATAATGGCCAGTAGAGATCGATTCCGATAGCGTCCATACTGTCGGAGGCCCACAGCGGATCAAGATGGAAATAAACATCACCGCTGCCGTCTGACGGTTGATGCCCGAAATATTCAGACCAGTCCGCTGCATAGGTGACGTTCGTGTCAGCTCCAAGGACCGATTTTACGTCTGCTGAAAGTTGTACAAGAGCGTTAACAAACGGATAGTGATCTGAGCGGTCGCGCACTCAGGCCAGCCCGCGCATTTCCGTGCCAATCAGAAAGGTGTCTACGCCCCCTGCAGCTTTGGCAAGGTATGCATTGTGTAAAATAAAACGCCGGTAACTCCACTCGTTTGGTCCGCCATAAATCACGCGTTCATTGGTAATTGAAAAATCCGTAGTCTGTGCCGTTCCGATAAAAGCGGATAATTGCGTGGCGGCGGCAGATGTTTGATCTGGAGAGCCATCAACACCGGGTGCCGGGTCACATGTTATACGCCCTCGCCACGGATAGACCGGTTGTTCTGACGCCGGCGCGTAAGGGTTGGGCAAGCCGTTAGCATTGGGCACATCCATGAGAATAAACGGCGTCAACGTGACACCAATGCCGCGAGCCCTGAGATCTTTAATCGCGGCGAAGACAGTTTGGTCTGAAGAGGTGCCGCCATAGGCTGCGCGTCCATCGATTTCACTGACCAGGTAGGCCTCTGCTCGCGATAGGCCCGAGGCGTACCATGTTAACGGCTGGGTGACCTTGGCTTTATTGTCTACGCCAGGCCGGATCTGACAATTGCCCGCACGCAGATCATTGCCGAACCAACAGACAATCAACGAGGCATTGCGGATGCCGGGCAGTGTCGCCTGCAACTGGTCCATTGATGCGGCCCAGTCGGTTGTTGCAAGCTTGGTGTGAACGTTTGCCGGCAGGCGCGCGCCGCCATCACTATTACGCGTGATCTGCGCTGTTGCGTAAACAAATTCACCCGCACCGGGAATGATCACTGCGCCCTGCACGCTTATAGGCTGCAACAGCCGCACGTGCCCAGGTCAGCGGCGAACGCCCTTGAAGAGTACGGTCCGCAATAACATAACACCGTTGATCAACACCGATTCCTGCTACAATGATGCCACAGACATCTGACGATGCTGTCGACGTTACTGGCGGGTCCACGGCTACAACCACGCGTGTCAGCTCTGGTGATACATTGACACGCGCCTGATCGATCCAGTGAGGCTGCCAGAGCGCGCCTGAAAGGTTCTCTATAAATTCTCCATCCAGTTCCTGGCGGCCCAGTTGTGAGCCGGCATAACGCCGTTGCATTTCCTCCAAAAAAGCTGGCGCCAGATTACTGGCATTATCTGCCGTTCGCGCCCGTGATATGGCTGTTGTTTCAAGCGTCATCAAGCGTGTTAGGATGGGCACTGGCCTTGGTGTCGTGGTGGCGACAATCTGTGGACATTGGCCTAAGCGCAGGGCGAACTGCAGCATGTCCCAAACCTCATCAGCATTACGCCATTTGGCAAGTTCATCGCACCAGGCGGCGGCAAATTGCGGTCCTCTCAAGCTGTCAGGGTTGGCGGCAGAATAAAGTTGTGCCACCGAGCCGTTGGGCCAGACAAGCTGCGCTTTGGAGGGTCCGAATATTGGACGCTCATGCGCAGGATGTATGGCTAGCAGGCCTGAGATACCTTCAACCATGACACTGCGGATGTCATGCAGCGTCTCACCAATCAAAGCGATCCGCCTGGCCGGTAATCGGGCGAATGGTGCCTTGCCGAGCGCCAGCGCCCTGATCCATTCAGCACCGGTGCGGGTTTTGCCTGCGCCGCGTCCCCCCAGGATCAGCCAGGTTCGCCAGGTAAGATCGCTTTTGCCTGGCGGCAATTGATCATCACGTGCCCACACTTCCCAGTCATGCAGGATATGCTGAAGAGCGTTATCCGGCCAATCCGTCAGCATGGAGCTGATACGCTCAGCTGCCATTGTCCTGTCGTTCACGCAATCGAAGAATACGTTGTTAAGAAGGTAGACGCTAAGAACAAAGGTG
>CAYUYL010000256.1:0-3145 GCA_964449195.1 uncultured Filomicrobium sp. | reverse complement strand
CATCCAGGCAGACTGGAGTATTTCACCCGGGCGCTTCATGATCATTTCGCTGATCATTGGGGCTCTATTAGGCGTCATGGTTTATTTCATGACCAAAAAGCCTTTGATTGCGGGCGGGGTGGCGTTTGCTGCTGGATTTGGTTTGCCGCGATGGTTTCTCAATTTTGTCATCGGCCGTCGCCAGAAAAAGTTTACGCAAAATTTCGCTGACGCCATGGATATCATTGTTCGCGGTGTCAGAACGGGTCTGCCGCTGGGTGATTGTCTCAAAATCATTGCCCATGAAAGCCCTGAACCCATTGCTGGAGAATTCACGCGGGTTGTCGAGGGTGAGGCCGTTGGCGTCCCAATCGAAGTTTGTCTCGAACGTATGTATGAGCGCATGCCGGTACCCGAAGTCAACTTCTTCGCTACAGTCCTTAACATTCAACGCTCAACCGGTGGTAATCTAGGTGAGTCGCTTGCTAATCTGTCCAATGTTCTAAGAGGCCGGAAACTCTTGCGGGAAAAAATCAAAGCATTGTCTGCTGAAGCGAAAATGTCGGCTATTATTATCGGGGCCCTGCCTTTGGTTGTTATGGTGTTGGTTTCAATCGCTTCCCCCGACTACATGGCTGATCTTTATTATACGGATACAGGACAGCGAAACATGGTCATTGGCGCTGTCATGATGGTGGTCGGGTCACTGGTCATGAAGAAAATGATTAATTTCAAGATTTAGGGTCTATGGAGAACGATTACACATTAATTCAGAATGTAGGTTACGCGGTCATCGCTTTGATGGTCGTCGGAACGGTCTATACTCTGATGGTCCCGCTACTTGAAGGCGACAAGATGCGCAAACGCATGAAGTCAGTTTCTTCGGCTCGTGATGTCCTCAAAGAGAAGCGCATGGCAGAACTTAATGCGCAGCAGGCATCTTTGCGTAATAATGGACGAGCCAATATTAAAAATGTTGTTGATCGCCTCAGCCTGCAAAGATTGCTGGAAGCCGCTGACCTGAAAGACAAGCTGGCGCAAGCCGGCATGCGGGGACAGCGCCCTGTATATTTGTTTTACTTCTTTCGCTTGGCCATGCCAATCATTCTAGGTGTCCTCGGACTTTTGTTCCTGATGGGGATGAATGCTCTGAAACTAACATTTTCTCAGAACGCACTGATTACGATCACCATGGTTCTAGCAGGATATTACGCGCCAAGTATTTACATTAAAAACGTTGCCGCGAAACGCGCGACAAAAATCGGGGGCGTGTTTCCCGATGCCTTGGACCTGTTATTGATCTGTGTGGAATCAGGTATGTCGGTCGAACTGGCTTTTGCTCGCGTCTCTCAGGAAATGGCAGAAAATTCGGTCGAACTTGCCGAGGAGTTTTCACTGACCACTGCCGAACTGTCTTACTTGCAAAGTCGCCGCCAGGCTTTTGAAAATCTGGCGCGACGTAATGATAATCCCGGCATTAAATCGGTCTCAACGGCCCTGGTGCAATCCGAGCGCTACGGTACACCTCTGGGTGATACTTTGCGGACACTGGCCAATGAAAACCGGCAAATGCGGGTTATGGCCGCCGAGAAAAAGGCCGCTGCGTTGCCGGCCAAATTGACGGTTCCAATGATCCTGTTCTTCCTGCCAGTGCTCTTTATCGTAATTCTGACGCCTGCCGCAATGCGATTGGGTGGCGCGTTCCAGTAAAGACAAGCCGGTTCAGCTCACGACAAATCATTCATCACAGACATTTTTTCTGGACGAATTTCGTCGGCCGAAAATAAGGGTTTTAATAAAGAAACGGGCTAATTTATGAGCCCGTTTTTTAGTTTAGTTTTTGAATACCCTTTAAAGCCCGATCGTTAGCGTCGACGCGCTGCCCCGCGTCTTTCAGCTTGGTAAGGCTGGCGGGCGGTGGCGGTGGGATTATTCTGATACTGGGGTTGATATTGCGCCTGATATTGCGGAGCCGGTTGCCCGTAAGCATAAGATGGAACCGGGCCTGACGGCGTTTGAGCGCCGCCTTTTACCGGTGCAGGTGAATTCTGAGCCTGTGGAGATGATCCCTGATAGGTTGCGGGATAAGGAGATCCAACGGCTGCAACGCGTGGTGACATTTGCAATTGCTGGGCTGCTAATTGCTTTTGATTATGCGAGCGTGAAATATTGGCTAATACCTCGGCAGCGGTTGGTTGAGCGCCAGCGACCTGCGGTTGATGCGGAACCACAATTTTAGACGATTGAGACTGGCTGGCCACAGCGCGCGCCATCTCGGCAGATGTCTGAGGTGCCCCTGACGTCTGACCAACAACCGTCATGTTGGAGCGATGTCCAATTGTGGGCGTTGGCGAACGCATGGGTTGAGAATACCCGTTGTAATATCCTGAGGCCGGAGTCCGGGAGGAGACTTTCTGTGAGGCCTGACTTTTCGCGCGAGGTCGGGGAGTCATAATTGGTCCCGAGGATTGCGTTGCCGCCTTGCCTTGCAGCTTGAGAATTATATCCAGGTTCTGACGGATGCTGTCATTAGCTTCGGGATGGTTTGCGGCTTGTCGCAACCATTTTTCCGCCTGAGCCGGATCGCCGGCCAATGCATAGCTAAGACCCATATTGGCCATAACATTTGGATCGCCCGGATTGATCTGCAAAGCCCGGTTATAGTGCTGTTTTGCGAGATCATATTGCCCGATCTGATCAAGAGCGGCACCCTTCAGGGACCATAATCGCGCATAGCCGGGTGCTGATTTTAAAGCGATATCCAGAGTTTTCACGGCTTCTGAACCGCGTTCCAAAGCGATCAATGCGGCCGAGTGTTCGGCGATCAGATAAGGATCATTGGGATAAAGCGCCCGCGTTGTTTGCGTGATTTCCAAAGCCTTGCCGGGATTGCCCATTTTACGAACAGAAGATGCGAGTTTAACGGCAGCTTCAAGATCTGCCGGATTCAACTGATATTCGCGTGACCAGAAAGCCGCTTGCGCCAGCATATCCTGCGTTTCGATACTGGAACGCATATCCCGGGTTGCTGGCTGATATTTAGATGGAGTCAGATTGGAAACCATTTCCTTTTCCTGATCCGTATATCCGCTGGCGATCGAGCATCCCGAAAGTAGGACTAAAGATGCACTACATCCCAATAATAATAGAAGACGAGGGTTCATAG
>CAYUYL010000255.1:0-3152 GCA_964449195.1 uncultured Filomicrobium sp. | reverse complement strand
GGACCTTCATTTCATTTTAATCCCAAATTTCTGAAATTTCAACGAACGGATTTGTCTAAAATTTGGACTTATGGCTCGTGTGACTAAATGAAAAAACACCCTATGAAAAGGGCGTTTTGATGTTTATTTTATGTGATTTCTCAAACCAATCACTCTTTAAAATTACTATAAGAATGTGTCAACATATGAAAAACTTCTTCTAAACTATGAGTATTTTCATTCATTTGACTGTCTTGTAATCTTATTTCCTCCAAGCTACCGGTGGCAATACAATTTCCTTTTTCAATTATTACTAGTCTGTCACATAACTTTTCTGCTACTTCAAGTATATGAGTACTGAAGATTATGGAGTTTCCTTTATTAGTAAAGGCTTTTAAATAATCTTTAATCGCCTTTATGCTTTCTGGATCTAATCCTGTAAATGGTTCATCCATAATTAAAAGAACCGGATTATGAACTAAGGCACCCATTAATATAATTTTTTGACGCATACCTTTTGAATAGGTTTTGATTAAGAAATCAATTTTTCTTTCAAGAAAGAGTAGTTGGGACAGTTCGGAAATAAAAAGATCAATTTGATTAGAAGGAACTCCTCTTAATTCACCCATGAAGGTTACGTATTCCCTACCTGTTAAATAATCATAGGGACTTAAATCATCAAATACACAGCCAATCTGTGACTTAAATTCATTAGGATCCTCAACTTCATATAAACTTACAAATCCGCTGTCAGGTTTCATTAATCCTGATAATATAGATAAAGTTGTCGTTTTACCCGCACCGTTTGAACCCAATAAGCCTAAAATTTCACCAGAACTTATGTGGAAACTTATTTTTTTAATCGCAGGTATATTGTCATATGACTTTGAAATATTCACTACATTTAACATATAATCATCCTTACTCACTAAATTCACTTAAAGATGCGAAGTTTTTAAATTCCGAATTAGTTAATTTTTTACAGCATAAATGAAAGAGTATTGAGCTAATCATAAATGCCATGCATGCAAATAATATTACGGTTAACAAAGAATTTTTGGAGAGCATGATGATTAAACTCCCAATGATAATAAATAAACTCGACAAAAATTTACTCATGATACTGGACCTTGTACTAGGCAAATCCAGATAGGTTTCTCTTCCATAATTCGGGAAGGTAATACTGGAGACTAGAGCAATCAGTATTGTAACAACCGTAGTTAATAGATTTAAAGGAAGAATTAATAAGAAATTGACGTGAAATACTAAACAGGTTGCTGAACTAACAATAATTGAAAAAGGCAGTGCAACTCCTAACAAACTAAGCACCTTCGCTAAGCAAATTTCTTCTACTCTCACAGGAGTAAGTAAAAGGTAAACGAAACTTTTACCTTCAAAATCGGGCGAAAATCTATTAAAGAGTCTATGGATTACCATGATGGCTCCTGAAAGATGGAGAATAGCAAAGATCGATAAATGATTTTCCTCTATAAAAGAAATATTTTTGGAGGCTAAAAGATAATAAGGTATAAATATCAATATGTATTGAAAGGTAATTAATAAAAATGTTTGATTAAATCTATACATCTGGATTCTTTGAAAATGTTTATAATCTTTTTCAACAATTTTCCTTGTTAAAAATGAAATAAATTTAAGGTATTTTAGAACCATAGGCAATCTGGACAAATACAAGTTAAATAAACTGTTTCTTATCTCTGTTCCAGAGACATTGGAATTATTCCGCTGAAAAAAAACAATATATGTATAGACTTCTAAATGTTTTAAAGATTTACCCATTAACAAACAAATACAAATCCCTATAAAAAGGGAGATAGAGAGAATTGTCCATTTATCACTTATAAAATGAAATGGGTTAAAGAATACTAGTAAAGACTGGATAATATAATGGTTGTAAATTAATAAGTATTTTTCCCTCACCAAGCTACTAGGTATATATTCAACAAAAGGAAAAAGAACAAAAAAAAAGAGTATAATTATTATTATTTTTGTGAAAAAAAGAAACAGGCTATAATTCAATCCAATTCTTTTACTTACTTTAGCAGAAATTATTTTCATCACTATATAGATTTTTAACGTTGCTACAATTAATATTATAGGAGTTATAAAAAGAAATAAAAATATCCCAGTTGCTAAACTAAGGTTCAGCTTTGTGGCTATGTGAATGAAAAAGAGCACGAATATTACGAAGAGTAGTAAACGTTTAAATAATTCCCGCCCAATTAACTTACTGAGTATTATTTTATTAACAGATGGAACAATAGAAGATAGTAACTTAAAGTCTTTAAGATCTAACATACGGTACACATTAGAATAAACATTGCTAGTCAGAATGAACAATATTATTAATGAAAATAGTCTATAGGCCCATTCATTTTGCTCTTTTCTAGTTAATGGTTCTAAATTCTCAAGCATAAATTCAACTGTATAAGAAGTAAAAAAATTAACAATAGTCAAAGTAACAGCGATGATGATACTTCCTACTAGAAATGGGAGATAAACACTATGCATTCCCCCATTTTTATGGTTATACAAAAATCTGTTTAAGATACTTCTAAATTTATATTTGTTAATCAAATAAATTTCTCTCATATCCATCTACCTCTAAACATCAAAATGATATTTAAAACTATCTTCATATATTTAGGAGTATCAATCCTTCAATCAATGACGCTGCGAATAAAAAAATAATATACATAGTAAGTAAGACAACCATATCTATTAAGTCCTGCTTCTGTATAAATTTCCGATTTCCACGAATGGATTCAATCGTTATTTCAGCAGGTTTTATAGCAAATGCAGTGACTAGAGCTATAGCAATCATCTCAAAAATCCCATGAAATATTGTGAATTTAATTACAGTTGAAATTGACATTGTTTGAGAGATGCTATAGATGGATACTCCAAGTAAATATCCTTGTAAGGAAACATATATTATTGATAAAAAACCGAGTGAAAAAACCCCAATTAACGCTGGCAGCAAGATAATGAAATTATGCGAAAAAATTGAGAAGCAAACAGCAAAAACATCATTCTCACTATCACTAATCCCTTCCTCCAAATAACTAAGGGGAATGGTAGTCGCGTTCATATCATTGTTAATCGATAAAAATAATACAGTACCGAAAAAGCTAATAAAAACAACTAATAAAGCT
>CAYUYL010000254.1:0-3161 GCA_964449195.1 uncultured Filomicrobium sp. | reverse complement strand
CCGAGCAAACATCGCGTGCGAATGCGCACATCAAATGCGATTGAACGTGCCGTGCTAACCAAGAAATCAAACGCCGCACGGTAAAAATAAGGATCTTCCCAAACGTCGCTTCGCTCTTGCGCCTCGTCACCGCCGTGCTTGTCGAGATCGATGAAAAATGGAGCGTCGCAAGAGATAGATACATTATCTGGAATACCGAAGACGTCTGAATATACCGAAAAGAAATTTACAGACATCAAGTTGCTTAATCACCTTGGATTGGAAACGGATCTTGTCGCCGCCGTCGGCGCCACGGTCACGCGTGCGTGGCATCTTCACTTTAACAGGGCCGATGCCCGTTTGCACCTCACGTTCCGGCAGCGGGCTGTGGCGAACGATCCGTTGCCGCCCATCCGGCAACTTAAGATGGCTGTATGCGGCCAGATGCACCTCAACCTCTGCTTCAACCGCTGCCGCCAACAGCCGGGCTGCGCCATCACGCAAAACTTCTGTTAATGCATCGCTAAATTGCTCTGGCTGAGCAAGCGGGATTACGTTAGTGTCATTCATGGTGTATCGCTCCTTCTCAAGGACTGGCGGGCTCATCACCAGCCAGGATACACCACCTCAGCGATTCTTGCCGTCACCAACTTTTGCGAATAACTGCGCGCCAATCTCATACCAACCATTTATACGATCTGCATACGCCGTTTTCATCTCTGAGCGTGCATTTCAGTGCGTCATTATCCATCGCCGGGTGCATCGCGGAGGCCCGTTCTCATCTTCGACGCGAGCTGTGCGTAAGTCCTACGAACACTGGATAGATGTGATCTCCACCTTGGCACTCTTATCGAGTCGATACATATGATTAAGTCATGTCGACCCTTATCATTACCGAAAAGACCAGCCAGGCACGGGACCTGCGTGCAGCAATTGGCGACAGGTTCGGGCAGATTTTGCCAGCCGAAGGGCACCTGCTGCGTTTGGCAGAACCGCATGAAGTTGAAGCTTCATGGAAGAATTGGGCCTGCGTCCTTCTAAAACCGGAGGGGCTTTACCCCACAAGGCCATCCAACCAGGGTAAGAAATCTGAGAAACTGGAAGCCATTGCTTCAGCTCTGAAGCGTTGTGATGAGGTTATCCTCGCCACGGACTGCGACCGGGAAGGCCAGCTGATCGGGCAGCAAATCCTTGAGCACTTGCGCTATCGCGGCAGGGTGCGCAGAGCCTTATTCACGGCCCAGGACCCTAAATCGCTACGGCAGGCGTTTGATAAGCTCAAACCAAATCATGAGTTACAGCCTCTTTATGAAGCAGCTGTTGCTCGCCAGCAGGCAGATCAAATCTTTAATCTCTCGTTGACAAGGACCGCAACCAAGACTTTGCTTGGGCGCGACGCCAGAGGTGTCATCGGGATCGGCCGAGTCAAAACGCCGACTCTGGCGATTGTTTGCATGCGTGAAATAGAGATCCGCGATTTTCGTGTTGAAGACTACTTTGAGGTCGTGGCAACCGCCAAGGTCGCAGATGGGACCTTCGTCATGCGCCACGCGCCGCCTGCCAAGGCGCGCATCAAAGATCGATCCGTGGCTGAGACGATCGCCAAGGCTGCAGCCAAGTATTCCGGTCCGCTGTCCGTCAAGGTTGAACATCGCCGTCAAGCACCTCCCAAATTGTTTGATTTGCCATCGTTACAAAAGATGTGCGGTCAGCGCTGGGGATGGACGGCTGATAAAACTCTATCGATTGCGCAGGAACTCTATGACGGCAATGGCAAGCAACTGATCACGTATCCGCGTGCGGAGGCGCACCATCTGGCGGAGAACCAAATTGCCGATGTGCCGGAAATTGTTGGAGCCTTGACCAAGCTGCGTGGTTTCTCGCATTTGAATATTGATCCGCCAGTAATCCGTCGAGGCAAGTCAGGGCACTTTTGCGACAAGGCCTTGGAAGGTGTATCGCACCACGCCATAGCGCCCAACGTCAATGTCATGGGCGAATTGGAAAAGCGTATCGGGCGACTAGCCGACGATGAAAAACGCTTGTTTGCGCTTGTGTGCAGATCTTATCTGGCGAGCGTTATGACTGACTTTGAATATCGCCAAACAGCTATCACGATGACTGTGCCTTTGGCTTGTCAGATGCCGGTGTCATCGGCACAATTCCGGGCTATCGGCCGTATTCCTCTGGCTCCTGGCTGGAAGACCGCATTTGATGTGGTGCAAGCCGATGCGAATAAAAAAGAAAAGGAACAAGACCAAACGCTGCCGCATGTTTCTGACGGCGAACAGGCAACGTTGAGCCGTCCGCGCGTCCAAACCAAGAAAACCAAGCCGCCACCACGTTATAGTGAAGGCACCTTGATTGATGCCATGCAAAATGCCTGGCGCTTTATCAAAGACGAACCATTGCGCGAACGCCTGAAAGAGGCAAAGGGGATCGGAACGCCGGCCACACGCGCGGGCATTATTACGGGTCTGAAACGCCAAAACTTTCTGAAGGCCCAAGGAAAGCACGTGGTTCCAACGCCGGCCGGCTTGCAATTATTTGAGCTTTTGCGTGCAGCCGTGCCGACGCTGGTCGACCCTGGCACAACCGCAGTTTGGGAAATGCGGCTAGACGATGTCGTCTTACGCAAGGCAGATTTCCTTTCCATTATCGATGAGATTGCTGTCGAGGCGCAAGCCCTAATCAAGGTGTTGCGACAGCACAATGGAAGCACCCTGGATTTGGGGCTGCCTGCGAAGTCTACATCAAAACGGCAGCGCGCCAGGTCCAAATCAGAAGGGCAAGACGGCACTAATAAAACAAAGTCTAAAAGACGGTCACCGCGAAAAACGAAACGCGCACTATCATCCAAAACATCAACGGAGTGTTTAAAGCCGCCCACGGAAAAAATGATCGCGTTTGCGAGAAGCCTTGCCCAACGAAAGCAGGCCGAACTGCCATCAGATTACGACAAGAATTTCGACGCCTGCCGCCGTTTTCTGGACCAACACGCTCAACCCTGACCTGATGACCTATTGATCTTAGAGAGACTCTAGCTTTGCCTTCAGCTTCGATCATATTCACGAGTATCATTTTTTATGGCTAATGCAATTCGTGAAACCCACCTGTATGCCCCGATTAAGCTGTTGCTTGAAGGGCAGGGGTATGAGGTTAAAAGCGAGATAGGCTCAGCG
>CAYUYL010000253.1:0-3177 GCA_964449195.1 uncultured Filomicrobium sp. | reverse complement strand
CCCTCTTGCCGATCTTTTGCGCGGCACGATCCGCCGCCTGGATCTTCCGGCAGATCGCTTGACACAATATATCGACGCACAAAACATCGAGCTTTATTCAGACTTGCTGCCCGACCTCGATGCGCTGCATGATCATTTTATAAAGCGCGACGGTACTCTTTTCGAACTCTCAATCCGCATCCTCGGCATAACGCCCGACGACAAAATACAGGCAGCAATTAAAACAGGCGCCCGAGCATACGGACTTGCCCGCACTCTTGCGCAATTCCCCATGCGCCTGCAGGCACGCCAGTTTCTTGTGCCAGCAGATATAGCTGAAAGACACAATCTATGGCCTGGCCAAACCGTAGACATGTCACGCCTGAGCTTTATCAGAGATGAACTTGCCCCAGCCGCCACCAGCAGCCTGGCAGATTACCGTCAGCTATTTCACAAACTTCCACACAAAACGTATGTTGCACTGTTACCGATTTGCTTGACTGGTACTTATCTATCCGCTGCAGATCGCCATGCTGTTGCCTCAAAAGGGTTCGAAGTGGAAATATCAAGGTTCAGTCGTGCATGGCGCCTGTTCCTTGCACACTGGCGCAAGCGCATCTGATCTTAGCCGGGCAGCAAAGCGGGGACATAACATGCAACGCCTCTTATCTGGCTTGTTATTTGCGCTGCTCATGTCAATAGCTTCACCTGGCTCAGCAAACCCAACCATTCATTGGCGTGTTGAAAACCCATTCCGTTTTTTTAACGATCCTGCCGACACAAACCGCCATCGCGCCACGTATGAGGCGCTGACACCTGAGCAGCGTCACGAGCCAATTTTGAATTCCGAACGCAGCCTCGCCAAACGCCACACCGAAGGATGGGCTGCAGCGCTGTCAGGCGAAGTATGCTGGGATGACAATAGACATCGATACCGCTGCCCGCACGAACAGCAAAACTACGTCAATCCTAAATATCATCATGTCGAAGTCTGGTTGAAGGATCTGGGAGAGCTGGCAGTCGAAGCCTGCACGTGGCTGACGGCCCCACGCGGCCGCAATCGTGAGCTTGGTATCGCTGTCTCTCATGACTGCAACAAACCGTTAATTCTGGAGGTTCCCTATCCCCGGGGTGCAGATATTACGGTTGAGCTTGACGGGCGGCCGATTGCACAAAGCCGCATTGTTGTAAGCGATATCTTAATTGTCGGACTTGGCGACAGCTTCGCCTCCGGCGAAGGCAACCCCGATGTCCCCGTGCGTTTCTCGCGCCAGCGTTACTCTGACTATGGTAAGACGACAGAGGGAGTATCACTGATTGGCTATCCCGCACGCGTCGGCACCTGGCGGCGCATAGGCGACGAGGTTTTCGTCGAGCATAATGCACGCTGGCTTGACCAGGCATGTCACCGCTCGCTCTATTCACATCAGTTGCGGGTTGCTTTGCAGCTGGCACTTGAAGATCCCCATCGGGCCATCACATTCCTCGGCTTTTCCTGCTCCGGGGCAGAAATCACAAAAGGCCTGTTTCTCAGGTACAAGGGTAACGAGTGGGTCGAATATCCGCCCGACGTCTCACAAATCTCTGCCGTTGCCAGGGCGCAATGCGGCAAACACCGGGCCCCCGTGGAAGACTACCCCGAAGCATACCATATGGGGGGCAAAATTCCTGACCTTAAGGGCTTAGTCAGACTACACAAATGCAATCGCAGGTTGGCACGCAAGATCGATCTTATTCTGGTATCGATTGGTGGTAATGACATTGGTTTTGCACGTCTCATCGCCAATGCGGTTTTGCGTGACCGTTCCATGCTTAAACGACTCGGCGGCTGGTTTGGACATATCTATGGAAAAGAAGAAACAACAGAACCGCTACGCAATCTGGATCATCGCTATAAGGCGTTACATCGTGTGATTCACAACGTGCTGCACGTTCCCTGGAACCAGAGTGACCGGATCATTCTAACGGCCTATCCGCCACTGGCCTTATTAAAGGACGGTCAATCATCATGTCCGAGCGGACAAGCTGGCATGGACATCCTGCCAGCGTTCTCGCTGGATGCCAGGCGAACCAGAGATGGTGAAGATATCTCACGCAGGCTTTTTAAAGTCATGCAGCGGCATGCCCGCAAACGTGGCTGGAACTTTGCCCAGGCCCATTGGCGTGTTTTTCTATCGCATAGCCTCTGCGCAGGCCATCTGCTGGAAGCTCCGGTCGTTGCAGACGAATTACGCCTGCCACGCCATCAACAGGGGAACTGGCATCCTTATAATCCAGCCGATTATCTGCCATATGCGTCGCGGAAACGCTGGTTCCGCACACCAAACGATGCCTTCATGACAGGTAATTTTCATGTCACTGGAACAGTATTGCAGAACATGCTGCGCACTGAAAGTCTTCGGTGGATGCAATTGCTGTTGGCCTCGATCTACTCTGGCGCCTTCCACCCGACCGCAGAAGGACAGGCAGCCATTGCCGATTCAGTCGCAACCAGGGCTCGTGCCATTTTAGAGCGCTACAGCGGTAATAATCTAAAGAAATAACGTCCTATGCTCTATCTTGCTTGAAATGCCGCGTGAGACACTAACGAACTTCGAAAGTTCTAATCTGGTATTTGCAGTAAGGCAGAGCACTCGCAACAATACCTCTGTGTTAAAGTTCACTGCGCAATTGATGCTTGGCATAGCCGATTATGAATGCCATAATCAAGTTCATGTTAAACAATTGAAAGGAGGTGATTCAATGTCTAGTGAGATCAAAGTAACGGTTAAGCTACCGTTCACCAGGACAATGTTGGAGCAGCCTTCACGTCAGGCCTGTTGAACCACTGCATAACTTGGCAGCAGAGCTTGCCGTACAAATTTTTCTCACGGAGCCGCCTTTTCAGGGCGGCTCTTTTTATGAAAATCTCTTGCTGTTAGGTGACGGTAAAAGCGCTCAACACGTCACAACAGTGCATCCTGCCTTCGTCTTGAATTATCCCTTATCCAAGATTTAATGCCAAACAACGGCCCCAGCCTTAAATATTAGTTTGTTTTGGGAGCCGGCGGAAGAGCTGCTGACGCAACTGCTGGTGCCGATGTCTTTGCCAGACCTGGCGTACCAGCCGCAGGTGACGCAACAACTCCCTTCGAAGGCTTCGCATTATACCAAGCGAATCTAACAATCATCCATAAATGGCCCAATCTCGTGAGGTGA
>CAYUYL010000252.1:0-3185 GCA_964449195.1 uncultured Filomicrobium sp. | reverse complement strand
TTGGAAAAACCGAGTTGTCTTTTGTAATCTCGCAGACAAAACCAGGGCCGAAAACTATGAATAAAATAACTGCCTATCGCCCGCGTCGCCTGGGAGATAAATAAACCGATGATTAGCGCCCAATAACTCTCGTAGACCAACGCGATAGTGATTGCGGTAATTACGGCTAATGTCTTACCGATAATATTGTTAATCACTATGGGCAACACGTTTTGTTCCCGCTTTAGAAGCTCGAGACCTGGATTTTCGAGCGCGGTAATCAGGGCGGCAAAAGAGTAAAAATATAAGATATTGATGAGCCGTTGATCGCCAAAATGCTTGGCTACGAGAGGAGCTGACAAGGCTATCATCATTGCGATAGAGGCCCTCAGCATGAAATTGATAGTCCAATTGGTATTGACCATATCATCGTCGATGCTCTCTGCCCGCAGGATGTAATCCCTGCCCCCCTGATTGGCCAAGAGATTGAGGAAACCGGTAAAAATCGTTGCCATTGCCACCAGGCCGAAGTCTTCGGGCACCAACACTCTAGCGAGCACCAGCGTGCTGATTAATCCAACCGCCTTTTGTAAAAACGATTCGGATACGTACAGCATACTTGCGAATAATCCTTTTTTTAAGGTAGCCATAAGTTTATCAACATGTCGTATATAAGTAGTCGCTTTTTAATTTTCTACTAACTCGTGGTACCTAGGGGCCGTTCTCAATTACCGTTCTCGGAATCATGCTCTCTCAGGTGATTGAGAACGGCCCCTAATCGGTAGTCGTCTGTAAAAGCGCGAAGTGTCGGCCTCTGGTCTTAAAGCCTCTAAAGCCGGTAGCCTACACCATCCGTCGGCAGGGCGCCACTACCCCGAGAGAAAGGCAATGTTATCTTGCCTTCAATATTTGAGGCTGCATAGACGGAAATAGCGCCATTTTTTGTCACCGGCCTTGCCATAGCCTGTTATTGCTGATTGGATATGCGCTGGTCTAAACATACACTATTTACACTGCTTACATTCTGACTTGAAAAGTTGCATATCGCGTAATAACATTATTCAAAATTTTACTGGTGAGTTTGTAGATAGGGTTCTGAAAGAGCCAACGAGTGACAGGGGGCCGTATTGAATTTAGTTTATCGCACTACTGCTCACATCGTTGCAACCAGACCTTGCTATTCCTGCGGGAGCGCAGCATGATACTGGTGCATATGCATCAACCGCACTTCCTTCCCAGTATTCAGTATTTTTCCAGGATAGCGAGGTCGGACATATTTTTGTTTGCCGACAATGTGCAGCACCGGCGCGCTTGGTGGGAGCATCGCAATCGTATTTTGTTCCAGGGCAAACCTTCAATGCTCACGGTGAAAGTGTCCCAGGCCGACCCGTTTTCCCGCATTGATCAGACGCCGATCTTTCGACCTCGGGCAACATTTCGCAAAATCACGGCTACGCTACAGCACGCATACCGGCGCGCGCCCGGTTGGCATTTGATCGAAGCTTTGTGCGAGCAGATCAGCGCACGGGCGGCCGAGTGGAGCAGCCTTGCCGCCTGTAATCTCGAGTTGATTGAGTGGCTCGCCAACACCCTCGGTTTGACAACTCCCCTACATCGCTGGAGCGACCATCCTTTAGAACGCGACATCGAGGACGACAATCATTGGCGCAGCGAGCGCATTGCCCGCTATGCCGAAAAATTTGGATGTACCCACTTTTTGTTTGGACGAGGGACGGCATCCTACCTCGATACCAAGCGATTTTCCTGCCGCGGTATTACGTTAGTGGCCGATCAATGGGCGCCGCGCCCATACCCCCAGCCGGGCAACACTTTTCTGCCCAACCTATCGATCGTCGATCTGCTCGCGCAGCGGCCCGGCGATGCCGCCGACTACCTGGGAACGTCTGCGTGATCGATGGCGGTCATAAATTGGCAGTGTTCGCCCATGGCAGCCATGCGATTGGACTGGGACATTTGTACCGAGTGCGCGCCTTGCTGCAAACCCTGCGCCGACAGGCACCGGAAGTCGCCGTGCTTATACTGCTCAACGATGATCCGGTGGCCGCGGCAGTTTTCGCTGCAGACCCCGCCCAGATAGTCTCCGGAAATCCGATGCAATTTGGCGACTGGGGAGCGCGCGCGCTGCGAGCCTTCGCGCCCACTGTTGCCCTTCACGACGCCCTTGATGCGCAATCAGAAATTTTACCGGTGCTGCGCGAACATGCCGTTCGGCTCATCACTGTAGACGATACCTCGGAACTGGCGCGCCGGCAGTGCGATCTGCGGGTTAACGTGCTCTACCAAACGCCGACTCGGGCCGGGGATCCACCCACGTGGAGTGATCTCGGTGCAATATTTATCGACGAAACCTTCGCCGCTGCGGCCAACGACTATAAAGTGCGCAATCTAGGCACTAGGGTGCTCGTATCTCAGGGTGGCGCCGACACATTTGGACAGGTGCCCCAGATAGTTGCCGCATTGCGCCAACTACCGAAAATATACCTGCATGTGGTAATTGGTCGCGCCTTCAGTCATGATCGAGCACTGGATGCGGCAATCGGCGGCGATGCACGTGTAACTGTGCACCGCGATGTTGCCGATATGGCCGGTCTGATGTTGCAATGTGACATCGCCGTGAGCGGAGGAGGGGTCACACTGTTTGAGCTTGCCGCAGTGGGTGTTCCCACAATTGCAATCACGGCGGAGCCGCGGGAGCTAGAGACCATGGCCCGCTTTAGTGTGCCTGGATTGATCGTCGATCTCGGGTTAGCGCGGCCGTTCCCAGTGGCGAAGCTGGCCATGGAAACAAAAGCTCTTCTCGAAGACTATAGACGACGTCGACAACTCGGACAACGGTGTCGGGCTACAGTAAACGGTCGCGGACTGGAACGAATCTGCGGGGTCCTGCTCGGGGCGCCGATTAATGCGGCGGGAGTCGTGAGGAGGTAGCAAGCTTGAGCGCAGTGCTAATGGTCGGAGCTCACTTCGACGACATTGAGATAGGATGCGCGGGGACTCTTTTACATCATCGCAAGCGCGGCCAACGGGTGGTGATGTATGTGGCTTCGCCCTCCGACTATGAACATTGGGCCCATTTTTCCCAGCGCAGCGCCGAGGTAGCGCTGGCGGAGGGCCGGGAAGCAGCCAGCCGCCTAGTACATCGACCACGCTATATTGGCGGATGAAATTATCCTCAAGATGAGTAA
>CAYUYL010000251.1:0-3206 GCA_964449195.1 uncultured Filomicrobium sp. | reverse complement strand
TGAATCTGATTTGCCGGCATTACGCCAGGCGGCTATGTATTTTTCGAAGTGCCCTCAACAAGCATGGTGTCCGGGAAACGCGCACGCCGCAAGTCTTAAGCCGGTGGTGACAAGCACCGGCATGACAGAGTTTATGGTTGCGGCCAGAGAACATTCAAAATTCCAGCGAACGCGTCTGGGTCATCAGGAGAATGCTTACATAAACAGGCCATAAACCAGCAGGTCTTGATCAACCGTAGAACTTGAGACAGACTGGACGATGCAACAATGAAAGCACCGCACCATGAGAGATCTGGAACGTCCCGGCCGCTCGCCCGTTCATGCACCTGAGGGCATGGCATCAACCTCCCACACGCTTGCGACCCAGGCAGCCATAGATATCCTGCGTGCCGGCGGCAATGCCATGGACGCAGCAGTTGCAGCCTGCGCCGTGCAATGCGTCGTTGAGGCTGGTTCCACAGGCATCGGCGGGGATAATTTCTGCATTTATGCGCCGGAAGGTTCAAGCGATCTTATAGCGTTTAACGGGTCGGGACGTGCGCCTGCAGCTGCAACAGCAGCATGGTATAATGAACAGGGGATAACTAAAATTGAGCGCCAGTCACCGCACTCTGTCACCATCCCCGGCGCCATTGATGCCTGGGATACGCTGGTGCGGGATCATGGACGCAAAACGCTTGGTGAACTCCTGCAGCCCGCCATCCGCTATGCGCGTGAGGGTTACCCGGTCTCTTCGCGCGTCAGCGTTGACCTTGCATTTGAAGCGGAACTGATCGCCAAAGATGAAGCCACAAAGCGTGTGTTCATGGCAAACGGGCGCACGCCCCACATTGGCGAGATGCACCGCCAGCCGGAACTCGCCGCAACGCTGCAGAAAATTGCGGATCACGGGCGTGATGCTTTTTACACCGGCGCGGTTGCCGAAGACATCGTCGGTTTTTTGCAGGCGCGCGGCGGGCTTCAGACGATGGCAGATTTTGCAGCTGTCAAAGGCGACTATGTCACCCCGGTCAAGGCGGACTTCCGTGGCTATGACGTGTACCAGTGTCCACCCAACGGCCAGGGCGTCATCGCCTTGCTGCTGCTCAATATCATGAGTGGCGTGGATCTCTATGGCACCACACCCATCACGCTTGAGCGTATCCATGCGGAAATCGAAGCAGGCCGCCTCGCCTACCGCGACCGCAATCTTTATCTCGCCGATCCTACACAAGCCGATGTGCCCGTAGACTGGCTGCTTTCAACAGATCTGGCGCAGCAGATGCGGGACGCCATTGACCCAGGCAAGGCTTTAAACCCGCTGCCGGAATTTACCGCGCCACGGCACGGCAGCACGGTTTACATCTCAGTCGTCGATAAGGACCGCAATTGTTGCAGCTTTATCAATACATTATTTTCAGGCCTCGGCAGTGTGCAGATGGCACCCCGCTCCGGTGTGATGCTGCAAAATCGCGGCCAGGGGTTTGTGCTCGATCCCAACCATCCCAACTGCATCGCGCCGGGCAAGCGCCCGCTGCACACCATCATTCCCGGCATGGTCTGTAAGGATGGCCGCGCCGTCATGCCCTACGGCGTCATGGGCGGGCAGTACCAAGCCTTCGGCCATATGCAGTTTCTCACCCGCCTGTTTGACTATGGCCTCGATATTCAGGAAGCACAGGATTACCCGCGCTTCTTCCCCGACCCGTACACGGGCGAGGTGGAGATGGAAAGCGCTGTGCCGGCCGAAATCCAGGCGGGCCTCGCAGCAAAGGGCCACAAGCTCATCAAACCATCGAAGCCCGTGGGCGGCAGCCAGGCGATCTGGATTGATTACGAGCAAAACGTCCTCACCGCAGGCTCAGACCCGCGTAAAGACGGCTGCGCGATTGGCTATTGATAGCGCCTCAGGGGTGTGTCAGAAATGCGCGCAAAAATGATGTACCTGTTGACGTTGCGCACACGAGAGATGATTTGACGAAATCGAGCACATCCCAACACCCAATGCGCCGCAACACATGGTATCTTGCGCAAGCCAGACGCACCAATGAAAATGGCACAGACGTGCGGAAACTGCTGGATGCAGCCAATTTCGCCAGCCAGGCCGCGCGGAATGCCTGGCTCGGCTATCTCTTCATTCTGGCGTATCTGACCATCACGCTTGCGGGCGTCACGCACAAAGATCTTCTCCTGAACACGCCCACCACACTGCCGTTCGTCAACGTTGACGTTCCGTTGACGGGATTTTTCCTGTTCGCCCCATCTGTGCTGTTGTTTTTGCTGTTCGGCCTGCTGCTGCAACACCAAATGCTGTATTACAAGCTTGTCAGCTTGAAGAGTGAACTACCGCCGGAAACAACAACGCCCGGCGGCACGGACATCCGCGATGAACTTCACTCGTATTTTTTTACGCAGGCTGTTGTTGGACGGCAGCATGAGCGCGAGCCTCTACTACTTGCCTACCGTACGATGCTGTTCGCCACGTTCATCGCCGCGCCGCTGTTGCTGCTATTTTATTTCCAGGTTCGCTTTCTGCCTTATCACAGCGAAGCGATCACCTGGTGGCACCGCTTTCATGTGATCGGCGGCGCGGCAGTCTTGCTGTGGCTGGGCCGTGATCTGAAGGACATGGACGATACGCTGCAAGGCTGCTTGCGTAAAGACCGTAAGAATGACAGCCCAGGCTGGTTGGAAAGCTGGTCAGAATGGCTAATCTCACTGGTGTTATCGTGCATAACCGGCTTACACCGCTATTTCAGATGGGCCTTGAACGGTCTGCACAGTATCTTGTCAAGCTCACGCCCCAGCCTGCAATCGTTTGCGAAAACTCTGTATAAAGCCCTTGCAAATACGGCCTGGGGCATGCGTCAGCTTGGACGGGTTGTATGTGGCGTTCTAATCTGGTCCATCTTCACGGCCAGCGTACCGGACGGTGCAGTTGATAAAATGATGTCGGCTATTGCTATTGCATCATCAAAACAGTGGTTATCTCTAGACTGTTACGAAAACTATGGCAGCGAAGAACGCCGTGTGTTCTTTCTGACAGCTTTTCTGCATGAGCCACCAAGAAACATGAACGACCGTTGCGGGTTGCAAAGTTGGATCGCCAACAGCCGCAATTTGATCCTGTCCGATCAAGACATCACCAAAGATGGTGAATATTCTCAGACAAATTATACCAAGCGAATCTAACAATCATCCATAAATGGCCCAATCTCGTGAGGTGA
>CAYUYL010000250.1:0-3207 GCA_964449195.1 uncultured Filomicrobium sp. | reverse complement strand
CATAAGGTTCCAAAAGTCGGGCACGATGTTGCTTGGAAAGCCCGGTACCATTATCCAGAATCTCAATAATTGCCTTTTGCTCTTTTACGCTGAGCTGCACGGCAACACGCCCCTGAAAGCCGGGCTCAGCGTTCTTTAATTCGATGTAGCCTTGCACTGCCTCAGCTGCGTTTTTGATGAGATTTGTCATAGCCTGGGAGATCAGGCGGCGGTCAAGCGAGGCTATGACTTCATCATCAGGCAGGATCATCTCGAATTTGGTGCCTGTGGAACTCATCTGGAAAAGGACAACAGCATCTTTGATGGCATGACGCAGATCCTGTACTTCCATTTGTGCTTTCGGCATGCGGGCAAATGAGGAAAATTCATCGACCATTCGTGAAACATCGCCGACCTGGCGAATAATCGTTTCAGTGCATTTATCAAAGACTTCACGGTCGTTTGTAATAACCTTGCCGTACTTCCGGCGGATACGCTCGGCAGAGAGTTGTATGGGGGTTAAGGGGTTTTTGATCTCATGGGCTATGCGGCGGGCAACATCTGCCCAGGCAGATGTGCGTTGCGCGCTGACTAAATCGGTAATGTCATCAAATGTGATGACCGCTCCGCCCGGGCTGTCGCTTTCCTTGCGTGTCAGGCGAACGGCAAACGTGCGTTCCTCGTCATTGACAGTGACAACGGTATTGTGTTGGTGACGGGAATTGGCGGCGCCTTTTTCCAATTCAGAAACGGCTGTGGCCATTTCCGGCAAAGTGGCGCTCAGCGTCTCTCCCTGAAGGGCAAGTGCTTTACGCTTGAGCAGTTGCTCTGCCGAGCGGTTGGCAAGCGTGATGACGCCGCGCTCATCGAGGCCGAGAACACCTGCGGAAACACCAGACAAAACGGCTTCCATGAAAAGCCGCCTCTCAGTGAGTTGTTCATTGGCTGTGACCAGCGCATCACGCTGTGTTTTAAGTTCGGAGGTCATGGTGTTGAAGATTTGAGAAAGCCGGCGAAGATCGCCTTCCCCACGCCGCTCCGGCAGCTGAACCTGTAGATTGCCTGTTGAAACCTCCTGGGCAGCGCTGATGAGGCGGCGAATGGGGGCTACAAAGCGGCTGGCAAACCAAAGGCCAATCCAAATGGCCGCAAGCAGAGACGTCAGCGAAATCATGAAATACATGAGAGCGTGGGCCGCATGAAGTCCGCCGCGACGGCGCCTGAGCTGTTGATATTCCATAACGCTGGCCTGTGTTTGCCGCAAATGGCGCATGACCTTTGGGCTCACGCCGCGGGCGACAAACAAGTAGGCATCGGAATAGTTTAAAAGTTTGGTAACGGCCGCAACGCGATAAGCGTCACGCGGCATAAGCAATGGGACCTGCCCTTGAGCAGCCAGTTTGATAATTCTTTGTGGTGGTGCGCGATAAGGGATGTTGTTGTTTTCTATAGCTGTGACCAATGGTTTGCCGGCACCGTTGATGACATAGGCCACCGGCAGATCACGCAGGCCCGCCTGAAAAAACACGCGTGCGCGAAACTTCTCTTTGTCATCGCCATCCCCGCGCGCAGCATCATCTAGATCCTTAGCCATATTGATGATGTCTGTGCGGATCACTTGGCCATGTTCGATCAGATACGCATTTGCGATATCAAGCGAATTTGCAACGATTTGGCGGGTGCGTACCGAAAACCAGCCATCCAGAGAACGCGAAAATGTTGTTGTTGCAGCAATCGCCAGCAGGATCGCTGGGATTGCCGCAATAATACTGAATAGCCCGACAATCCGGCCGTGCAGCCGGGCGCCGGGAACACGATGCTGCCAAGCTTGCCAGAGATTGCCTATTGGCCATGAGATGACGACAATCATGGCAATGATCATAGCAACGTTGATGAACAACACTGTCAGAACAACAGAACTGCGTGGTACAATCGGCGTTAATCCGGTCAGAATAAAATATGTGGCCAATCCGGAAATGAGAGATAGCGTGACGACCACAAGCCCAATGCTAAAAGCAGGGCTTTCGGTTTCGGCCATCGATAGGCCATCGGGTTGCATGTTGTAAGCATCCGCCGTTTCGCCGGACGATATGCTGGATTTGATCCATGCTGTGACTGATAGGAACCATCGGCGCAATGCAGCATATTGTATAGCTGCGAAAGCGTAAAATGCTTTTGCTATGCGTGTACCATTGTAGCTTTTCATTCGTTAACAGCCGCATTATAGTCGTTCAAGGGTCACACTGAGGCGGAAGGGTGACGCCTAGCACATTATTCACATCGATATGTGATAATTTTACGACGACTTGTGCTGTTAAGGCCGCCAAATTGGGTGATGCGTCGATGCATCACTCTAGAGACGGCGTTTTCACCACCTGAATTTTGAGAGTACGGATGCGGCTTCTCAGTGTATTGCGGTTCAGTCCAAGCAGTTCTGCAGCTTTTATTTGATTGCCCCGCGTTGCAGACAGTGCGGCCGAAATGAGTGGAACCTCAACCTCGCGAATAACACGGTCATAAAGGCCGGGAGGGGGCAGTTCATTTCCAAATTCTGAGAAATACTTAACCATATAGCGTTCGACCATATCACCAAGGTCAAAATCGTCTGCCTGTTCTGACAGATCAGGCATATCCTTACCTGCTTCCGTCAATTCATTTTCAACGATGGCGGCAGATATCTGCTCCTGCGGATAAATAGCAGCTATACGACGCACTAAATTTTCAAGTTCACGTACATTACCCCGCCAATGGTGCAGTTTCATGCGCTCAATTGCATCAGCGGAAAACTCATGTTTCGCCAGTCCATCACGTGCTGCTGCCCGCAGGAAATAACGTACGAGGTCGGCGATATCCTCCAGCCGCTGCCGTAAAGGCGGCAAGCGTAATGGGACAACGTTGAGGCGATAGTAAAGATCTTCCCGGAAGAGACCTTGCTGTATTTGAGTTCTGAGTTCGCGGTGGGTCGCTGCCACAATACGCACATTTGTCTTGATGGGGGTGCGGCCGCCAACTGTAGTGTACTCGCCTTCCTGCAGGACCCGCAGCAATCTTGTCTGTGCCTCCATCGGCATGTCGCCTATTTCATCGAGAAAGAGCGTGCCGCCTTCGGCTTGCTCAAAGCGCCCTGAAAAGCGGGATTGAGCTCCGGTGAATGCGCCTTTCTCGTGGCCGAACAGCTCGCTTTCTATGAGTTCGCGTGGAATTGCGGCCATGTTCACAGCTACAAAA
>CAYUYL010000249.1:0-3209 GCA_964449195.1 uncultured Filomicrobium sp. | reverse complement strand
GCCACCGCGGCTGGTGGGGTGGCTCTTCGATAACCAAGGAAGATTTCGACGCCCGAACACGCGCGCGTTTTGCCCGCATGGACAGCAATAGCGACGGAATAATTAACGCAGACGAAGCCCGAAAAGGGATCGAAGCCCGGATGGAGCGGGGCCGCGGTGGCTATAAACGCCGCCGTGTAGAACGCTTTGCACAGCGTATTCTGCGCCGTTTTGATATCAATAAGGATGGCAAAGTGACCGCGCAGGAACGCGAAAGCCGGATTGCAGAGATGTTTGCGCGCTTTGATCTTGATAGCGACGGGCGGATAACCGATGCGGACTTGCCGCCAATGTTGCGCGGCCGCGGCCTTCTTGGCGGTAACACCCCCCGCGGTGATCGTGCTCCGCGACGTGCGTTTCGCGGTATGCGCTTCCTGTTCGGCGCGGACACAGACGGTGATAATATGATTACACTTGAAGAGGCTCAAGCGGCGGCTGCCAAGCGCTTTGCACGCTGGGATCTCAATAAAGATGATGCGATCGACCGCGCAGATATGCAAGGCCGGCGTGAAGAAGCCTTGCTTGCCGGGTGAAGCGGTTTATGCATCGTTATGGCGGATTAAAAAACGGTCAGGTGACACAGAGTCAATTCAAGGCTTTTCATGCCGAGCGCTTCGCACGGCTAGATTATGATAATAATGGGAAACTCACCCGCGATGAAATGCCGGCCCGTAGATGGCGAAAGATGTTCAAGCGCTGGCATCACCATGGTGGCGGTCCGGGCATGTTCGATGGCAGCCGTGACGACTACGGCCGTCAATCCCAGGAAGGCAATGGCGAAGCCCGTCCTCAACCGCGCGGTTCTCAAAGCGGTAATGAGCAACAGCTTTGAACCATATATCTACAAGGAAACCGGAGCCTGGCATCATCCAGGCTCCTGCATGTTGCAGTCTGAGAGACTTTGGGGCAATTTACGGTGAGGTCGGCAATGGCAGCTATCGGCAGCTGCGCCAAGCCATTGGAAAGTCCATTGGACGACGAAGCAGTATTACTTGAACAGGCCAGTCAGGGAGAAGCAAAGGCGTTTCGCACTCTTGTTGACGGTCATCTGCGTGGTGTTTACAAGGTTGCGCTGCGCATTCTTGCGGATGAGGCGGAAGCTGAAGATATCGCGCAGGAGACCATGTTGAAGCTATGGCGCTCGGCTGCCACGCTTGAGGTTGGTGAAAATGGGGTTGGCCCCTGGTTGCGCCGTGTTGCAGCAAATCGCGCTATCGATCGTTTGCGTAATAAAAAACGCTTTGACGTGACAGATACTCCGCCGGAGCAGGGGGTTGAGGCGTCCCAGTTGGATAGGATGTCGGAAAATGAGACTGCGCAGCGTGTGCGGGCCGCAATGGCCTCATTGCCGGACCGGCAACGTATTGCTCTTGGGTTGTTTCATTTTGAAGGTATGGGACAACGTGATGTGGCGGCTGTTCTTGAGGTGTCAGAAGAGGCTGTTGAATCTCTCATGGCACGTGCGCGGCGGAAACTGAAGGATACTTTGAAAGGCGAATGGCGTGAATTGTTGTCGTCTTCGAGCCAGGATTGAGCGTCATGTCTGAGAATGGAAACATATCTGAGCTTCATAATCGGGAGCAATTGCTAGAGCGGCTCGAGGATGTTGTTGAAGCTTATGGTACCGATCAATCTCGTTGGCTTCCCCTGGATAAGAAGGTGTTGCAACCTTTATTGTCCAGTGATCGTGAAGCGCAGCGGTTGGTTTTCGAGGCCGCAGCCATGGATCAGCTTCTCGCGTTTTCAGATGAGCCTGATAAGCCATCTGACAACGCAATGGAGCAATTGTCTGATCGAATCATGCTGCTGTTGGAGCATGTGGATGAAGCCCAGGCAGAGAAAATAAAACAGGCGGAATTGCCGGCAAGTGCAGACGTGATTCCTTTCCCTGGCCGCGAGAAACAAAATCAGAGCAATGCCGGACCCGTGACGGTGTATCGCTGGGGCGGAAGGGCGGCATTGGCGGCATCGCTTGTGATTGGCATTTTTGTTGGGGCGAATGGTTATTTGGAGCAGACAACGCAGAGTGTTGCTGCACTCGCCGCCGGTCTTGATTTCACAATTGAGGCGAGCGCGCTTATTGACGATGGCTTCGGTGGCGACGAAGAGGAGTTTCTATGAGTAAGACACCTGCCGCTCAGTCAACGCCTCAACGCCGGGCGCCACGGTGGCTTTGGATCATTTTTTTCGTTTCCCTCACGTTCAATCTGGCCGTTGTGGGGATTGTAATCGGTTCAGTATGGCATTTTCACGCCGGCAAAACATTACGTGAGGGGGGCGCGCCGCGCCATTTCAGAGCATTTATCCGGTGGCTGCCATCTGAGAGGCGTGATGAATTTCGCGATACGCTGCGCAAATTGCGCCCTGATCTGCGCCCTTTGAGAGATAAGGTTCGTTCGGCACGCAGGCAGGCCGAGGCCGCTATGGTGGCAGAGCCTTTCGATCGTGCAGCCTTCGCATCAGCTAATCGTAAACTTCATGAGGCACGCGCGGAGTTGCATGCAAGGCGCGCGGACACTTTTGCTGGGCTTGTCGAGATGATGACAGCTGAGGAACGGCGATTATTTCTGGAATGGCGACAAAAGCACAGCAGGCGCTGGCAGCGTTGGCGCCCCCGTGATTGAGGTTTGGCAGGACCGGCGTTATTATTTGGCTTCGACTGCGGTGCAACCATTGGATAATGGCCGTCTATGACGGTTGGCAGATAAACAGCAGCTTCCATCATGCTTCAGATCACAGCGACGATTGCCATCGATGACGATGAGCTTGAGGAAACGTTTGTGCGCGCCTCCGGTCCGGGCGGCCAGAATGTGAACATGGTGGCTACAGCGGTGCAACTGCGCTTTTACGCGGCCAACTCACCCAATCTGACCGAGCCGGTGAAAAGCAGGCTTATGCGTCTGGCTGGCCGGCGCATGACTAACGATGGCGTTTTGGTCATCAAAGCCGATCGGTTTCGCAGCCAGGAACGTAACCGCGAAGATGCACGCCAGCGCTTGATCGATCTCATACGCGCAGCCCTTCAAACACCCCGACGGCGTATCGCAACCCGTCCAACCAAAGCCTCTAAAGAACGCCGTCTTAAAGCAAAATCACAGCGCAGCGCCATAAAAAAAGGCCGCTCGCAGAGACCTCCGGTTGATTAATCTATATTGCAATATGCATACAGG
>CAYUYL010000248.1:0-3212 GCA_964449195.1 uncultured Filomicrobium sp. | reverse complement strand
ACGTAATTAAAAACCCCAAGGCCGGCGCAGGAATCGTTGCCAAACGGAGTCCGGCCGCAGATCTGGCCCTTGAAACGCGGCGGCTTCAGCTTGCGATCGATTCTAATGTCGTGACCGGCTAGCCCCTCCAGATCCGTCTCGGCAGCATCGATGCAAAACGCTTTTCAGCCGCCCTCAAACAGCTTGGTGAGAATTACAAATTCAAGACGCCGCCCAAAGCTGAAACGATCTTTACAAGTGCGTATCTGCCAACGGATGGCAGCCTGAAACTCGATTAACAGCAGAATCTGAATTGCTCTTGATCTGCCCAGGGGGAGCAGCAGAAATCACTGCTCTCTCGCATACCTTGTTGATGCCGCCATCTTAACCAGGCTCATACGATGCCTCAAAACAACCTGATTGTTCTCGACAACGTTTCACATACCTTCCGGACGCCAACCGGACCGTTGCCCGTGCTCGACGGCTTGTCGATATCCATTAAACAGGGTGCATTCACGGCTATCGTCGGCCCTTCCGGCTGCGGCAAGTCCACAATTACACGTCTGGTGTCCGGCCTGCTGATTCCTGACGAAGGCCAGGTTATTCTCGACAACGAGCCTGTTCGCGCACCACGTTCTACTGTCGGCATGGCCTTTCAGAACCCGGTTCTACTCGAATGGCGCACGGTGTTGCGCAACGTCCTCCTGCCACTCGAAATCGTTAAAAACAGCCTGTCGCGCGCGGAACGCATTGTCCGCGCAGAAGAACTACTCGCCCTTATCGGCCTGAAAGATTTTGCAGACAAACGTCCCTCGGAACTGTCCGGCGGCATGCGCCAGCGCGCCTCGCTGTGCCGCGCCCTTGTCCACCGCCCGGAAGTTCTGATTATGGACGAACCCTTCGGCGCACTCGACGCATTTACCCGCGAGGATCTCTGGCAGACGATGCACGCGCTGAGACATAAGGAACAAACTACCTGTGTCCTGATCACGCATGACCTGCGTGAAGCGGTGTTCCTAGCTGATCAGATCATCGTTCTGTCGGGGCGCCCTGCCGGTGTGCTGGCACGCTTTGACGTGCCTCTGGGACGCGAACGGAACCTGAATGATCTCTACACGGCGCAATCAACCGAACTGTTATCCAAGTTGCGCGATCAGATCGAGATCGCGCAAAAACGGCGGTGAGGAGCAGACATATGTCCAAACGCCTCAACGGACTGATCATACCGGCCACCGCGATTGTCATTTTCCTGATCTTTTGGGAATGGCTTGTGTGGTTCAACAGCTGGCCGAACTACAAGATGGCATCACCCAGCGATATCGGCCCGGCATTCTGGAAATTCCGCTGGCTCTTTCTCCAATACGGCTGGGAAACCCTGTGGCGCACCGTGGCCGGTCTTGCCCTGGCAGTTGTGGCAGGCACCATTCTAGGTGCTATTATGGGGTTATCAAAAGTAGCGCGGCAGGGGCTTTACCCGCTGCTCATCGGCTTTAATGCCGTGCCAAAGGCAACCGTTGTGCCTGTCATCGCCTTAATGTTCGTCGGCTATCACGACATGAACACGATTCTAATCGCATTCATGATTTCGTTTTTCCCAATTGCAGTGTCTGTGGCCGTCGGCCTGTCAACGCTGGAACCAGAATACCGGGATATTCTACGCGCTCTTGGTGCTGGTCCGTTAACAATCTTTGCCAAGATCGCTCTCCCCAAAACACTGCCGGAATTTTTCGGCGCACTCAAAGTATCGGTAACGCTGGCCTTCATTGGCACCAATCTAGTGGAAATTATCGAGCCGCATGGTAAGGGCCTCGGACATCTGTTCGACAGTGGCAAGATAAGCGCTGATTATCCCCTCATGTTCGCCGTTCTGATCGCACTGGCATTTCTGGGCATTGTACTTTACTACGCCATCGTCGCCCTAGAGGCTATATTTGTCAGCTGGGCTGACCGCAGCCATGAATAAATAACTGCGGAGGACTTTGACAGTGTTATCCATCAAGCCGCCCATGGACACGATAAGCAAGGACACGTCTTGAAAAATCAGGTTGAGGCCAAACTATTCACAGGAAAAGTTTCTCCCACAACTCACGCACCACGCAAGATTTCTTCGCAAGAACAGAAAATCACGCATGAATTGCGCAAAATTATCACCATGCACAGCCATTTTTGCCGAGAACCTGCATTGCGAAACGCTTATTATATAATGCATTATGATTGATATGATCCTCCCACTCACAACTTTCGCGTTCGCGGCTTCCATCACGCCAGGCCCAAACAACCTCATGCTCATGGCCTCAGGTGCGAATTTTGGATGGCGTGGCACACTCCCACATATGATGGGCGTGGTCGGTGGTTTTGCCTTGATGACCGCCATTGTAGGGGCCGGCCTGCTGCAAGTATTGGAACTTTTCCCGCAGGCTCTTCTTTGGCTCAAAGTCGTGTGCGGTGCATTTGTGCTCTATCTCGCATGGAAAATCGCTACAGCCGCCCCCCTCGGCGAAGGTGGCAGCGCGCATTCACGGCCGCTCCGCTTCATCGAAGCGGCCGCATTCCAGTGGGTTAATCCGAAAGCAATTGTGATGTCGCTCACGACGGTGACGACCTACGCCAGCGATAAGACGTTGACCGACATCGCCCTGGTTGTTTTAGTTTTTGTCTCAGTCAACCTGCCGTGTGTCGCCACCTGGGTCCTAATTGGCCAGCAACTGCGTACCTGGTTGCAAAATCCGACGCGCCTGCGCATGTTCAACTGCACAATGGCGCTGTTGTTGATTGCCTCCATGGTACCGGCGCTTGGTAATCTTCGCAGCGTATAAGCACTGCAACGATGAGCAAAAGACAGCCTGTTGCAAAACAAAACCCTACAACTGGCACCGATTAGTATGACTGTTGGACCTTTGAACGATGCTGGTCATGCCGCATCGACTTGCGTGTCCGGGCCCAATTGTCATCGTCCGGATTCCGCGCCTGCACTTTGTTCTTACGCTCCATGGCTTCAAGCGCGGGGGCAGCATATTCGCGCGCTTTGTGCTTTAGATAGGCCGCATTGTCCCGCAGCAGCTGACGCGCACCGGCCAAGTCGCCTTTGTCACGTAGCGTGACGGCTTTTTCATTGCGCTCCGTGGCAATCTGAGTCGTCACTTGCGTCATAACGGATTTGTTGATGCTATCTTTTACCCGTTGTGAATTCTCCACCGGCTAAAAGCCGGATCGGTCCGCTATACAGCGGACTA
>CAYUYL010000247.1:0-3224 GCA_964449195.1 uncultured Filomicrobium sp. | reverse complement strand
CTTCTAATGATCCTGGGTGCAGGGCTGTTTGCAGCTTTTGCCTTTATTATAAGTGAGCTTTTAATTCACGAGGTTGCACAGCCATCAGAAACATCCATAGCTTCTACAAACGCCCCATCTGAAGCTTCCGCCCTTCGTGCTCGCAGCCATTCCACAAGCAACGACAGAGCTTTGATTGCTGAGGTGCAAGAACGCGCAGCAAAGCAAAGCGCAACCCCCGCAATTTCTGAAACACCGCAAGCACACAAACAAGCGGCCGTTGACGCTGCTCTCGAGCAACATGCCCTTAGCCAGCCCCCAAAGGCCAAACTGACACCAGAGCAGCGCCAACGGTTGATCGCTATCATAACTGATGTCAAAGAACGAGAACGCGCGTACAGCCAAACAACAGTGGATTTGATTGACGAACATTCCAAAACCATCGCAGCGTACGAAGATCTGGCTCCAACGGCAACATCTGATATTGAGGCCGGCATGGTCGTCGTTCCAGAAATCGCAAAGGAGCAACTTGCAGAAATTCGGCAAGCAGCTCAATCCCGCCGATCTTCACTGGCAGCGATCAACACGCAGATTGCTGTCGATTTTGAGGCTGATTTCGCGCATGTTCATGGCGACACGCCTGATTTGATAGCCGCCGCTAAAGACCAAGCTCTTATAGAGCCAAACTATGTCTACGAATTGTTTCAAATGCCGAATGATCCGTATTTTGAGGATCAATGGTCGATTGATGCCGTTCTCCAAGGCAAGGCGTTACCCGCGTCCGAAGATACACAGAGCAAAATCATCGTCGCGGTTATTGATACCGGCGTAGATCACACACACGATGATCTGCAAGGTCAATTATGGACGTCTGACACGTGCCTGGATGAATTCGGCACTCCCATTCCAGGCGGCTGCTCCTACGGCGGTTATGATTTTGTCGATGATGATAACAACCCGTATCCCGATGACGGCCAGGCCCATGGCACTAGTGTTGCCGGCCTGATTGCTGCCAAGACCAATAACAGCGCAGGGATTGCGAGTATTTCTAACAATGCCATTCAAGTCATGAGTTTGCGGGCCTGCTGCACGGAACAAGGCTTCTTTGAAGCCCAAACAATTGCTAATGCAATTTACTTTGCCGTGCAAAATGGTGCCGCTATCGTCAATATGAGCTTTGGCGGTCCAACCGCGTCACATAGCATCAAAAGCGCCATTGAATACGCCAACGACAATGGCGTTCTGGTGGTTGCCGCAGCGGGCAATTACGCTAGTGATAACGATATGGCGCCGACATATCCGGCCAACTTTGATGTGCCGAATGTGATTTCCGTGGCAGCTACCAATAGCATGAACCAGCTTGCCGCATTCTCAAATTATGGCCAGAGCACCGTTGATATCGCGTTGCCCGGCCAGGCGGTGTTCTCCCTCAAGAATAACAACAGTTATGGACCGGTCAGCGGCACCAGCTTTGCTGCACCGATCGCCAGTGCGCTGCTTGCTTTGTTTCTTCACCGCTAAATGAAAAAATCAATTGCTCTCTTTCAGGCTACCATTCTGATTTTACTTATGACGACGCCAGTCTGGCGTTTGCAGGCTCAGGAGCTCGACACAGTTGACAACATCGGCGTTGAGCCTTCGCGAACAGAAAGCACCGAAAACCTTCTGCCAACCAACAAAGAAGAGGCCGCCACCGGCTATAGCTTTTTGCAGCCGGATGATCCCCGCATGCTGGCTGGAACTGAAGATGAAATCATTTCTCACGAGGCAAACGAACAAGCTATTGAGCTGAGCGGTAGCAGTTATCAAAGCCACCCGCCTCTTCCTGTGTTTCATGACAATCAAATTGAAACAGCGGGACAGTTTGAAGTCAGCCAGTTCACTGGCGACATGACCTATCATTATGCTCTCGATTTGCCTGCAGGTCGCAACGGCCTCACCCCTGATGTGGCCCTCCGGTATAACAGCTCCTATACAGACATAAACTCGGCTGTTGGCTACGGTTGGGAGCTCAAAACCCCAAAAATCGAGCGATACTCCAACACCGGCATCGAAGATCTCTATAGCCATCAGTTCCGTTCACCGTTTGCCGGTGGTCAGGGAGAACTGCTTCCGACCGATATCGACGCAAACGGCTACGGCAGCTATGACGCTAAGGTTAACGTGACTTATGCCAGACACGACTATCTTGCAGACAACACCTGGAAAATTACTACTACAGACGGCATGCAATATTTGTTTGGCCAAAGTGCAGACGCCCGTTTGCAAAACGCCGATGGCAGCAAAATCCACACCTGGCATCTAACAGAAATCATTGACCTCAACGGCAATCAGGTGATCTACGACTACACCACAAACCAGGGCAATCCGTATCTCACAACCATCCGATACGGCGATCTGAGTGCGCCTTATGAAGTGCGTTTTGAGCCTTATTATTCCGGTAGCATTCAGACATTTGATATGCTGCCGCAATTCGATAAGGGCTTTGCCGTCATCCCCCATCGCGATCTGCTGGATCGGATAACAATCGTTGCCCCTGGAACTGACGATAAACTTCATTACCAGCTCACCTACACAAACGACGGCACCTTCAACCTACTAACAAATATTCAAAAACAAGGAGAGGATGGCACTGGCAACATCACCAATGATCCGCCCGTTACGTTTGCCTATGATCAATATGATGGCGCACGCTCACTGCCGCTCACTTTGCCGGAGTATGTAGATCGCAAGATATTCCAGTGGACGACACGGATCGGCGTTGCATCGCATGCAGTCTATGGAGATTATAATCACGACGGCTGGATCGATGTGATGATGAACTATTGGGATAACTATTCGAACGATCCTGAGCCGGAAGATCGCCATCGTGTGCTCTATCTCAACAACAAAGACGGTACCTGGTCCCGTGATGATGAAGCCCTGGTGGATGATTGGGGGAACTGGCGGTACCCGGCGCTGTTCAGCTATAGCAACAATGGCTACTACCTGAAAAACCTCAAGCTCCTTGATCTCAATGGTGATTTTGCAGGCAATGGTTTCAGCACCGATGTTTTTGAAATTAAGAGTGACGGTGGTGTCAATTTTAATGGTGATTATGCTTTAAATTTTAAGGATGATCGTGGCAGCTTTATCAATCTTAACGGTGATGGTCTCACTGACTTTATAACATTTAAAGGCACCGTTCACACCCACAATCAAAACCGGCTTGGTTTCAATACTGGCACGGGTTTTATACAACCGCC
>CAYUYL010000246.1:0-3228 GCA_964449195.1 uncultured Filomicrobium sp. | reverse complement strand
GTGGGCACGGCATCTTTGCTTTAGGGACAAACGGCGAATTTCATTTGTTTTCAGAGGAAGAAAAGCTTCAAATTGCTGAAACTGTTGTAAAGGCTGCGGGCGGCAGGGTGCCTGTATACATGGGAGCAGGTGAGAATAGCACTAAGGCAACCATTAAGCTGTCAAACAAGTTCGCAGATTTAGGCGTAGATGTCTTGTCGGTTATCACCCCTTATTTTGTTGCGCCATCACAAGAGGAGCTGTATGAGCATTTTCGTCATATTTCAGAGAATGTGACCATCCCCATTTTACTTTATAACATTCCATCAAGAACAGGTGTGTCACTTGCGCCAGAGACGGTTGCAAGGCTCAGCGTTCTACCGAATGTGTTAGGTATTAAAGACAGTAGTGGAGATATTGCCAATATCAAAGCATATCTCGATGTCACAAAGGATGAAGAGTTTGTCGTGCTTGCAGGAACGGATTCCCTCATTTTAGAGACATTGAAGCTAGGCGGAACAGGTGCAGTGGCGGCAACGGCAAATGTGCTTCCCAAAACCGTCGTTGGCATTTATGAATCGTTTCAGCAAGGAAATCTTGACCAAAGTGAGCAATGTCAGCAGCAGCTACAGCCGTTAAGAGCGACATTCACATTAGGAACGTTACCAGCACCTTTGAAAAAAGCAGCTGAACTTTCAGGGATTCCTGTAGGTCCGCCAAAAAGCCCGGTCAAAGCATTATCCGGCGAGGCTTTAGAAGCTGTGGTGAACATGATGGAGAATTATCGGATACAAGCAAAAGCAGCAAAGGAGTCGTGAAGAGATGACGATATCACATTATCACTTTCAAACGGCATCACACATTGTTTCTGGCGCCCACTCTCTAGAGCTCCTTGGGGAGAAACTAGAGCTATTAGGACTTAGCAAATTGAGATCGATTTTTATTTTAACGCAGCCATCCATCGTATCTCTTGGTTACGCAGATCAAATCAAAACAGAACTTGCGAAAAAAGGGATTGCGAGTGAGATCAGCACAGAGATTAAGCCTGAACCAACGGAAGAAAATATCGAGGACGTGTTCCAGACATTTTTAAAAGGGGAGCATGAAGCCATTATTGGGATTGGTGGCGGGAGTGTGCTGGATGCGGCCAAAATATTAGCTGTTCTAAAGACGAATGATCAGCCAATTTCTGATCTCGTTGGCACGAACCTTGTTAAAAAAAGAGGAATTCCAACGATTCTCATTCCAACAACCTCAGGTACGGGATCAGAAGTGACACCAAACGCGATTGTTACCTTTCCGGAAAAAGAATTAAAAATTGGCATGGTCAGCCCATACCTTTTGCCTGATCTTGTGATCTTAGATCCCGCACTGACACTCAAATTGCCAAAAGCCATTACCGCAGCTACAGGGATGGATGCTTTTACGCATGCGCTTGAATCGTATATTTCAAATAAAGCCAATCCATTTAGTGATATGTTTGCACTCGAATCGATGAGGCTCATTTCAGGAAGTATTCAGGAGGCCTATCATCACGGGGATAACATGACAGCAAGGGAAGATATGTTGGTTGGTGCCATGTATGGCGGGATGGCGCTCACAAGTGCCGGAACCGCTGCTGTTCATGCAATGGCTTATCCGTTAGGGGGGAAATTCAAGATTTCACACGGTGTCGCTAATTCCATGCTGCTTCCTCATGTTACGGCGTTTAATGCAGACCATATCAAAGATCGTCTTGAAGATATTGCTAGAGTAATAGGGATCGAAGAGAAAGGCTCAAAGCATACGCTTGCAGAGCAAGTGATTCGTCAAATTGAAGAGTGGACAGCGGATTTACACATTCCTCAACAACTCAAAGCCTTCGGTGTGTCAAAAGAAGATGTGCCGGCACTTGCTGAAGCTGCTTCGGAGGTGAAGAGATTAATGGATAACAACCCGAAGCCGATGTCTGTCTCTGATATTGAACAGGTCTACATGAAACTGCTCCACGTTTAACACTTCATACGTCACTGGGATGGGACATGAGAAGTTGCTTCATACGGCTTGCACACAAAGGGGGATTTTAAGTGAATGTCTTAAGCAGTTCTGTCATCACATTTATTTTAATCGTCATTATTCTCTATATTCTGTTTACGACCTGGCTGACGATGCGTTTCCGCAGTAAGTCTAACTCAGAATTTAACAATGCCGCTAAGTCACTTCCAGCTATTGTGGTCGGTATTTTGTTAATGAGTGAATTCATTGGGACGAAGTCAACTGTCGGAACAGCTGAATCTGCTTTTACACATGGGCTTTCCGCTTCATGGTCTGTTATCACAGTTGCTATTGCCTTTTTTATTTTTTCCTTTTTCTTAGTGGGAAAGTTTTATCGAACAGGACAATACACGATTTCAGGTATTATTGATCAAAAATTTGGAAAATCAACAAAGCTTGTTGTCTCTGTCATTATGATTGCAGCCCTGCTCTTAGTGAATCTAGGAAACTATTTAAGTGGTTCAGCTGCCATTGCATCCATTCTTGGTCTTCCTTTAATGACCTGTGCCATCATCACGGCGGTTGTGAGTACATTTTATTTTACTTTCGGAGGAATGAAGGGGGTTGCATGGGTCACGATCCTTCATTCAATTGTGAAGTATGCGGGGATTTTGATTACACTAGGGGTAGCCCTTTATTTAACAAAAGGCTTTGAGCCAATGAAACAAACATTACCCGACCATTTCTTTACATGGGATGGGACCATCGGTTGGGGAACGATTGGAGCTTGGTTTATAGGAAACATGGGGGCCATTTTTGCGACGCAGTTTATCATTCAAGCGATCACCTCGTCGAAAAGTGAGCGAGAAGCGAAAAAATCGACCCTGTATGCAGCACTCCTTTGTTTGCCGCTTGCCATTGCGATCGGGATCATCGGTGTCTCAGCCCGTTATTTGTATCCAGACATTGACCCTATTTATGCTTTCCCTGTCTTTTTACAGCATATGAATCCGATTTTGAGCGCTATTGTGGCAACATCGCTTGTCGCATCCATTTTTGTTGGTGTCTCGACGGTTGCACTTGCTACAACCACGTTGATTATTGATGACTTTTATGTACCGAAAAAGAAACCATCACCAGAGCAGCGTATGAAGGTGACTCGGTATGTAGCCGTCATGGTTGGGATTGTGCCGCTTGTGGGGTTCGCACTTGCACCAGAGTTGCTGTCACTTTCCTTTTTTACACGATCACTTCGAACATCGATTGCAGTTGTTG
>CAYUYL010000245.1:0-3240 GCA_964449195.1 uncultured Filomicrobium sp. | reverse complement strand
TCTTTACTCTTGCCTATGGGCCGTAACGGACCGGCGTTCCTAGCATATCGTAATTTCCAGATTTATCCGCAATGGAATCAATCTCTGAACTACGCGATAACTGCAGCTTATCTTGCAACCCGTCTTTCAGGGGCGCCCCGCTATCTTAAGGGACGCGGTCCCATTGAGAATTTTGGCTATAAAGAAATCAAAGCAATTCAAACGCTGCTCAATCGGCGTGGCTTCGATACAGGTGGTATTGATGGCAAACTCGGTGCGAAAAGCAGAGCAGCCGTCAAAGCGGCGCAAATTAAATATGGTTTGCCGGCAGATTCATACCCCTCAGGCGCTTTAATAGCCCGTTTGCGCCGATAATGAGCGCAGTTCAGCCCAATAGAAGAAACCTCTTTGCTGCTGGCTGGGTTGTTTTTCCAGGGGAGTGCGGCCTTAAAACCTTGGAAAATCAGCGGCAGTGTGGCACTTCAATCGTTACAAAAATCGAGAAGTGAATCTGTGGGAAATAGCGTGAATGCATCCGTCCGGCCAGGCGCGCAAAAGGCCGATTATAATCATGAACATGTGTGGCGATGCTTTTGGTCGTCGATGGCAATCATTACCATCTACAGTATGGCGCATATTTGCGCCCGTCTGCTGGCCTCGCCCAACCTCGGCGAAGATGATCCTCTCATTAATCTGTATACGCAGCAGGCGGCTCTTGGGTACGGGCTTGATGAGCCGCCTTTGTACACATGGATCATGTATGTAGTGCAACAGCTGACAGGACCGTATCTGATCAGCTTCCAGCTTGTTAAATATGCTTTTGTGATTGCGACGACAGGAGCGCTGTTCTGGTGCGCTTACGCTGTGACGGGCCATGCGGTTTGGTCTCTGGTGACGGCCGAGGCTCTGACGCTGATTTATCACGTTGGCTGGCGCTTCCATGAAGGGTTTGCGGGTCTAATCCCGGCAATGCTCTGCTCAGTGCTAGCCCTTTTGTTCGTTCTCAGAATTATCGAGCGTCAGCGGACAATAGATTTCATAGGGCTCGGTGTTGCATGCGGGCTGGGCTTGCTATCGCAATACAGCTTTGTGATCGGAATTGGCTCTTTTGCGCTTGCTGCTCTGCCTGTTAAAGCTGTTCGCATCCGTCTATATTGCGTGAAATTGTTTCTGGCTATCGGTATCTGTCTAATCCTGATGATGCCCCACATCATGTGGATTATAGATGCGCCCGCGCGTCTGAATCATTTCCTATCAGTCTACTCAGCATTTACCCATCCTTCTCCACGGATCGACGTCTGGCGTGTTGTTAAGAAGACGCTGGCGGCTCCATTCGTTTTCTATTGGTCTTTATTGCTCATTCTATTGATTGCCGCATCCGAGCGTGCGGTTCGGCAGTCGCAGTTCCGCCATTTGCTGCCGAAATTCGATTGGCGTGGCCAGCCTTTGCTACAATTTCTCGGCTGGTACGCTATTGCAGCTCATTGCATATTATTCGCATCCGGTATTGCCGTTTCGCACGTCACGTATGCATATCATGACCTCCTGTCCATCATGCTGCCGACACTGGTGCTTCTTTTTGCGCTCATTCTTCAATCACAGCCAGACGCCGAGGATATCCGGCGCTGGGCTATGATTTCAGCTGGTGTTCTGGTGTTTGCATTCATAGCGCGCGCTGCAAACATGTTTGTAATGGAGCCTTTCTGTAAGCTGTGTCGTTGGGGAATTCCTTATGAGCAGTTGGCTGAAGAACTTAAATCATCTGGATTTGAGAAGGGACTTATCGTTGGATTGGAGCAGGACTTGGCTGGAAATATGAGGATGTATTTTCCGACATCAGAGATTTTTTCTCTGGGCCTCAAGGGATTACGCCCGGTTTGGCGGCAAACCCGCTCTGGCAAACCCTACGTGATCGTTTGGCAGATAGGCGGTAAACATGGCTTGCACGATTCGCGCGAAGTTATTCGGCAACATCTTGATGCTGCGGGATTTAAGCAGCAGATACAAGTATTTAATGCGCCTTGGAGGCATATACTGCGACCTGATGGATACCGTCAGACGGAGTGGAACTACGTGATATCGTCAGGCTTGGCCGGAAAGTGATAAGTAAGAGAATCTATCTAAGAGGAGCTGCCCTGGTAAAGAGTTTGGACTGCTGAGATCAGCTCTCTAATCCGATCGCCAGCTTTAATTTAGAAAGATCCCCATGTGATAAAGTGATCGTGCCGCCATAGTCTGGCACAAGGTCTGGCCACTCTCTCGCTGGGATGCTCTTAAGCGTACCGCGCACGGCGCCCATAGGGCCGCCATGGGTAATAACGATATGAATGCCCTCTGGTGGTATTTGCAGCAGAGCGCTGATAACCCGGTTGCGAACGCCGCAAACGGTCTCGCCGCCATGGGGGGCGTATGTTTCCGGCTCAGTAATCATACGGGCCATAGCATGTCCCGTCTCGGCGAATATAGCGGTCCAGGGGCGTCCTTCCCATGTACCAAAATTTAACTCACGGAATGCGGTGCGTTCTTCGATCGGGCTGTTGCAATGTTCTGCAATTGCCATGGCAAGCTTTTGGGTGCGCGTAAGGCCGGAATGGAAAATACGCTGCGGATGTTGCCCCGCAAGATGCTCGGCGATTGGCGCAATTGCTGCGATGCCTGCATCGGAAAGTGGTACATCTGAAACACCATAACAGCGGCCCTTCCAATCACTGCTAATTTCTGTATGTCTCACGAGAATAACGGCGCCCACCTAGCTGCTCCTTCCTGGCTTTAAATTAAGCGGCAAACCAGCTGCAACGAAATCTACGTGATGAACGGCGGCGGCAATGCGTTGATTGAGAAGCCCTTGAGCGTCGCGAAATTTTCTAGCCAGCGCATTAGCAGGAACGATACCAAGCCCCACTTCATTTGAAACGAGAACAAGACGGCATGGCGAGGCGTTTAGAGCGGCCAGAAGTGTCGTTGTTTCCTGCTCGATATCTGCGTCTGCTTCCAGTAGATTTGACAACCACAGTGTCAGGCAATCGATCATAATTGATGTGTTGTCACAAGATATAGAGGTTATGGCCTCACCAAGCCGTAGTTGGACTTCGAGCGTTGTCCAGCTGGCGTCACGTTCGGCCTGATGTTGTCGGATGCGATGTTGCATTTCTTTATCGCGGGCTTGCGCTGTAGCAATATATACGCGCCGTGGTGTAGTCTCCGCAAGAGACATGGCGCGGCGGGTCTTACCAGAACGCGCGCCGCCGAGGACAAGAAAAG
>CAYUYL010000244.1:0-3249 GCA_964449195.1 uncultured Filomicrobium sp. | reverse complement strand
GACAAAGAGGAGCGGCTGCACGACTACAAGCGCGATGCCATGACAGCTTTTGCGCGTGCCAATGGCATTGATAAGACAATTACCAGTGGCGGGCCTGATGCGCGTATCGGCATTGTCTCGACTGGGAAAAGCTACCTCGATGTGCGCGCTGCCTTTGAAATGCTTGGCATTGATGAAGTTGAGGCCAACGCGCTTGGTATTCGGCTTTATAAAGTTGGCATGACGTGGCCGTTGGAGCCTATCGGTATCCAGCAGTTCGCCGAGGGGCTGGAGCTCATCATTGTCGTTGAAGAAAAGCGCTCTTTAATTGAAACGCAAATTAAGGAACAGCTGTTTGATCTCGCAATCCGCCCACGCGTGATTGGTAAAAAAGACGAGCATGACAAGCCGCTTTTCCCTGCAAAGGGTGCACTTGATTCGACAGAAGTTGCCATAAAAATTGGTGACCGACTTATTCAGGCGGGCCTGGGTGGTGATGCCATAAAGGGACATATCTCCCAGCTTAAACAGTTGCGGGGTAACAGACCAAAAACGCCTGAAGTATTTACGCGTATTCCTTATTTTTGTGCGGGATGCCCCCATAATACCTCGACCAAACTTCCGGATGAGGCGCGTGCCTATGCTGGTATTGGGTGTCACTATATGGTCCAGTGGATGGATCGAGAAACTGAGGGGTTCACCCAGATGGGTGGTGAAGGCGTTAACTGGATTGGTGAAGCCCCATTTTCCAAGCGCAACCACATATTCCAAAACCTGGGCGACGGTACATATATTCATTCGGGTAGTACGGCGATTCGTGCAGCTATCGCAGCCGGCACCACTATCACGTACAAAGTGCTCTATAATGATGCGATTGCGATGACCGGTGGGCAAGCTTTGGATGGCGAGCAGACGCCGCAGAGTATCGCGGCGGAATTGCTGGCTATGGGTGTGAAGCGCGTCGATGCGGTGACAGACGAACCGGATAAATATGGCCTGAATTCCGGTATGCCGCCTCAAGTAGATGTACACCACCGCCGTGATCTTATGAGCGTTCAAAAAGAGCTGGCTGAAATTCCCGGCGTGACGGCTCTGATTTATGATCAGACTTGCGCCGCTGAAAAACGCCGCCGCCGTAAGCGTGGTAAGTTTCCGGATCCTGATAAGCGCGCTTTCATCAATCCAGCAGTTTGCGAAGGGTGTGGTGATTGCGGTGTTAAGTCGAATTGTGTTGCTGTGCTTCCGCTCGAAACTGAACTCGGGCGTAAACGTGAGATCGATCAGTCAGCCTGTAATAAAGATTTTTCCTGCATCGAAGGCTTTTGTCCAAGCTTTGTAACCCTGCATGGAGCAAAGCCGAAAAAGATTGAAGGGGCTGCCAAGAGCCATAGCGGCATTGCCGCGATACTTCAGAATTTGCCGGAGCCGCAATTGCCTTCGCTCGATCGCCCTTACGGGACGATTGTCACGGGCGTGGGCGGCACCGGTGTGGTCACCATATCTGCTGTCATCGGCCAAGCTGTTCATATTGATGGTAACGGTTTTGGCAGTATCGATATGGCCGGACTTGCCCAAAAAGGGGGGGCTGTTGCCTGCCATCTGAAAATTGCCGCAAGCTCTGAAGAGATCAATGCGATTCGCGTCGGTATTGGTTCTGCCGACCTGATACTTGGTTGCGATCTGGTTGTTACTGCATCGAATAAGGTGCTGGATAGGATGCGGCCTGACGTGACGGCTGCTGTAGTCAATACGCATGAGATGACCACGGGTGATTTTACGCGTAATCCGCTTTTGGAAGTGCCAGGCACAAAACTTCAGGATGCGATAGGCGAACGGGTGTGCGATGGTGGCCTGACAACGATAGATGCGCATGATTATGCGTTAAAACTTTTCGGCGATTCGATTGCTTCAAATATGTTTATGCTTGGCATCGCCTATCAGCTCGGAAAGTTACCAGTTTCATCAGAGGCCCTGGAAGAGGCCATTCAGCTCAATGGTGCGGCTGTTGAAATGAACGTGCAGGCTTTTCGATTTGGCCGCTTGGCTGCCCACGATAGAAACGCGCTTGATCGTATCGCAAAGGCATCCAGCACAGAAAAAGAGAATAAGCCGGAAGAACTATCCTTAGAGGATATTGTCACGCTGCGTATGACGCTGCTGGCAGATTATCAGGATGATAAGCTGGCAGCGAGATATAAAGCCAAGATCGACTGGATCAAAGAGCAGGAGAAGAAGCTTGCTCCTGGCTATTCAGGTTTTGCAGAGGCTGCAGAGCGTGCTTATTATAAGTTGCTTGCTTATAAAGATGAGTACGAAGTGGCGCGTCTTTACACCAGTGGCGATTTTGAAAAGCTGGTCGCGGAAAAATTCGATGGCGTTCGTAAAATGTCATTTCATCTAGCACCGCCACTGGCTTCGTGGTGGAAGCGTGACAAGCTTACCCGGCATCCTTATAAAATAACGTTTGGTGCTTGGATGATGCCGGTTTTCCGGTTGCTTGCCAAATGTAAATCTTTACGTGGGACTGCATTTGATGTCTTCGGTTATACGCAGGAACGCAAGCTTGAACGCCGGATGATTACGGACTACGAGCATTTACTCGATAATCTGGTTGCGAGATTGTCTCCAGAAACGCACGGCACCATTACCCAGATTGCCGGTGTGCCGATGGACATAAAAGGCTTTGGACATGTCAAGCTCACGCATTACGAAAAAGCCATGGTGCGGCAGAGGGATTTACTTGCTCATTTGAACGATCCACAAACGTTGAAAGAGGCAGCCGAGTGACTTTGGTGGCTGCCGGCAGGATCTGCAGGTTTTCTCCGGCAATTTGCGTATCGCCAGCCTGTTTTGTGCTTATTAGAGTATTATGTTAATTCGTGGTCAAGCTGAAGCCGGAACATTTCCGTGAAACATAATCTGAAATTTTAGTATTGATATTAAATGCCGCTCATTTTTTCATAGGTTATTGTTGTCAGTAATTATTTATTTACCAGGAAATCAAACGAATTCAGGTGAGTATGATTTCGCTTAGAGCCTGTCCGTAAAAATGTTGAGTCATCAGAATCACTTATGATTCAGATCCTTGAGTGAGCGAGGTCCGTAAATATGAAATTTACCCCCTTAGTTGTGCTTCTCTCTTTATGCCGACTATCCCACAATCAATAATGCAGAGCATTGAGAGGCGTTGATTTTACTGGCTAATTTTAAGGACGGACTCTTAGAGTCCGTCCGGTAAATTATTCTTAGATTTCAGTCTTTCACAATGCG
>CAYUYL010000243.1:518-3253 GCA_964449195.1 uncultured Filomicrobium sp. | reverse complement strand
TGCCCGCATAATGTCTTGTGAGGGAGAGGTGCCATACTGAAATGGATCTGCCATTATGTGACCTGGCTGTGTTTGGCCGTCTGTCTGTCTGGGTTCAGTATGGTAGCCGTGGGCTGGTGGAGACAGGCGCATCTTACAGACGTTATGGCGCGCGGTACCAAGGCTGTTGCTGTCATTGACCATGCGAGAATTCGAAACGGTGCTTTGATTGTGCCATCTGTTGAAATTCGATATCTACCCAATGATGCTGGTGCACTGCCTGTTATTGTTGCCAATGCTGACGAGCAATCGGCGGGGGCATATCAGCTGCAGATGTGGGGCTTGATATTCGCAGCGCTTGGCGCTTTGGGTGGTGCCTTTCTGGTGGGGGTGCTGCCACGGATAGGTACACGATGACGACGCTCTTTGAGGCTGCTGGCCTGGATGATGGCGCGCCACGCCCTCTTGCAGACAGGCTGAGGCCTATATCTCTCAGTGATGTTGTCGGCCACGATGCCATTGTTGGACCAGAAGGCACCTTAACGCGTATGCTTGAGCGTGGACGCCTGCCGTCACTGATCCTTTGGGGGCCGCCCGGCACCGGCAAAACTACGATTGCGCAACTGCTCGCTGATGCAACGGCCCTTGAGCTTGAGCAGCTGTCGGCAATTTTTTCTGGCGTGCAGGATCTGCGGAAAGTCTTTGAGCGGGCAAAGGCACGTCGCGAGGCCGGACGTGGAACGCTGCTGTTTGTGGATGAGATTCATCGTTTTAATAGAGCCCAACAGGATAGTTTTCTGCCGCATATGGAAGATGGTACGATTACGCTGGTTGGCGCAACAACTGAGAACCCGTCGTTTGAGCTCAATGCAGCGGTCCTTTCGCGTGCATCCGTTTTGGTTCTGGAGCGGCTCGGGCCGGCAGCCTTGGAGGCCTTGCTGGCGCGTGCGGAGAAGAGTGCAGGCCGCCCGCTCGCCTTGACGGAACAGGCGCGAAGTCAGCTTGTCGCCATGGCCGATGGGGATGGCAGGGTCATGTTGAATCTGGCGGAAGAGGTTTTTGCTGCAACTGCTAGCCATGATAATGTGCTTGATGCAGAAGAGCTGACGAGTGTCGTCCAACGCCGCGCCGCCGTCTATGATAAAGGCCGGGATGGGTACTACAACTTAATCTCGGCGCTACACAAGTCCATCCGTGGTTCAGATCCGGATGCGGCTCTCTATTGGCTGGCACGTATGCTGGAGGGCGGCGAGGACCGCCTGTTTATCGCACGCCGCCTGGTGCGGATGGCGATAGAGGATATCGGCCTGGCCGACCCGCAGGCTCTCACCCAGGCGCTTGCCGCGAAGGACACGTTTGACTTTCTCGGTTCACCTGAGGGCGAATTGGCGCTTGCGCAGACGGCGATTTATCTTGCAACCGCGCCGAAATCAAATGGTGCCTATGTTGCTTACAAGGCCGCGGTAAAGGCCGCCAGAGATCATGGTAGTCTGGCGCCGCCCAAGCATATTCTTAACGCACCAACGCAACTGATGGCCGATCAGGGCTATGGTGAGGGTTATGCCTACGATCATGATCAGCCGGACGGGTTTTCAGGGCAGAATTATTTCCCCGGAGATCTCGGGCGCCAGAAGTTTTATGACCCGCCCGAGCGGGGATTTGAGAGGGAAATCCGCAAGCGTCTGGCCTATTGGTCGAAACGCCGTCAATCGTCCTGAGCGCCACTCATTCGTATTTGTCAATCTCAGAATGATTTGGCCTGATACTCTGAATTGCCGTCAAGGAGTGGGACGAGACCCGTTGCAACGCCGGAGCGGATCGTTGATGGACAACGGAATGCAGGGTTGAGAACTTTCGGGGCGTTCTTCTTCTCAAGCGGCAGCGCATCGAAAAATCTTACAAGAACGTCAACTTCAGCCAATCCAGCAATGAAAGTCATGCGATCAAGATCTTTTATGGCTTTACTATAAGAAGTTGGAATATCGCGATTTTTAATCAATTCTGCCTTCTCAAACATGTGCATGCTCACATATGACAACGAATTCAATCACCGGTAAGTTGATGCGGGATATGACGCTCATGGGCCAACACTTATGAGTGCAAAGATATTGGTTGTTGAAGATGAGCTGCCGCTCGCTGAGGTGTTGCAATACAATCTCGAAGTTGAGGGCTTTCAGGTCAGGCATGCAGAAACTGGCGAGGATGTCGAGTTTCTTATCCATGAAGAGCAGCCTGATTTAATCATTCTTGATTGGATGTTGCTACAGGTTTCCGGTATCGAAATCTGTCGCCGCTTGCGTTCAAGTCCCGGGACACGCGCAATATCAATCCTGATGTTGATGGCACGCGTTGAGGAAAGTGACAAGATACGAGGGCTTTCCACTGGCGCGGATGATTATGTTACCAAGCTATTTTCTTTACTAGAATTGATGGTACGTGTAAAAGCAATCCTGCGCTGTACGGCGCAGGAGCTTGTAAGTGACACTCTGAGAGTCAGAGATCTGGAGCTTAATCGTAAAACGCAAAGGGTAATCCGAGGGGCACGCGAAATTCAGATTTCACCAACAGAGTTTCGATTGCTTGAGTTTTTTATGGAAAACCCTGGCCGTGTTTTGTCCTGCGCACAATTGCTTGACGGCGTATGGGGACGTGAATCCTATATTGATGAACGTACGGTTGATGTCCGTGTCGGGCGCCTTCGTAAAGCTATCGTGCGGGGAGACGAAACTGACGCTATTCGTACCATACGTGGTGTC
>CAYUYL010000243.1:0-508 GCA_964449195.1 uncultured Filomicrobium sp. | reverse complement strand
TGCTTGAGTTTGCATGGCTAGTTGCCGGGATTGTGTTCGAATTTGCGTGAGTTGGAAGATATCCTATGGGTGGAAATTGGAGCGTCCGCAAAGTGAGCTGTGGACCCCGGACACAGTTTATCGTGTACAGACTGCTGCGTATCGCAGGTTTTATAGCATTAGGTCTAGCCGTGATTTGCATCTGTCTGATACTTGCATACCGCTTTGTTAATCCGCCACTTTCGACACTCATGGCAGGTCACGCTTTGACTGGTACCGAAGTTCGCAACACCTGGGTTCCGCTGGAACATATATCGCCACATCTCGTGCGCTCCGTTGTAATGTCTGAAGATGCTCAATTCTGTCAGCACTGGGGGGGCGACCTGGAAGCTATCCGTGAAGCCATTGAGCGTAGCCGGAATGGTGGTGGCCCCATCCGAGGGGCGAGTACAATATGGATGCAGGCCGCCAAACATCGATTTCTGAACTAACAGCGCGGTTATCTGATCAAGGTCTTAGAGGTTCTTCT
>CAYUYL010000242.1:0-3275 GCA_964449195.1 uncultured Filomicrobium sp. | reverse complement strand
TCATAAAGACCAGTCTCAGCCCCCACACTGATGCGCTTACCGCGCACGCACATTTCGTTGCGCATATCCGGAAAACGCTGCGGAAACTCACCCGTCAAAAACTCTCGCCCGCGTTCCAAAACCGCCACTTTTTTACCGGCCCTCGCCAGACGCGACGCTGAAATCCCGCCACCGTAGCCTGAACCTATAATAATGACGTCATAATGCTGCTGTGCTTGGTCAAGTGTTTTTGCAAGACGTGTCACGGATCATCCTAACTTGGCGACTTAATCAATTCAGAATACTGCTTCCTGGATGCCCCGGCCAGTCGCGCACACGCATTTGCGCCATCATCAAAAGCGCTCATGGTTGGCAAACATACACAACACCTCAAATAAATCGTGATTTGGTATATCACCACAAATACTGAAAGATCATTGAGAAAGCGCTTGTTATGCATCATCATCCGTTAACGCACGCGCCGCTTCCGGTGTAAGAAGCGGTATACCGTCGACAATTGGAAAAGCCAACTGTGCCTGCCGGCTTATCAGCTCGGGTTTTTTGGCGCGATATTCAAGCGAAGATTTCGTAAGAGGGCACACCAACAATTCAAGCAGGTGCCGGTCTAGCACACGTTTTTGTTCGATCTTATCACTACCTGTAGAGCTGCTTGAGAGCGCCAGCTGCTTATCATCGTCATCCGCCACTACTGCAGACCACCTCCCGACTGGTAATCAGACGCCAAATCCATCGTCGCAAGGGTCGCGAGTATTTCAGCACGTTGTTGCAAATCTTCGGCCTCTAAAAGGGCCTGTTTCTCTTCTGGATTGAAAGGGCTGATGGTCGAGAGAGCATTCACCAGCAGTTCGCTTGGCGCAGTTTCGATAGCCTGCCAGTCCGCCTGCAGGTTTCTGGCCTCCAGATAGGTTTTCAGTACATCGAGCAGATGTTCGCGATCAACCGCCTCCTCACCATAGCCAGCGATAAGATCATCCGCATAGTCATCATAATTAACCCGAAAGACACGGAAAGGCTCGGCACCGGCTTGCTCGTTGAGAATCCTGAACCTGGCAATACCGGTCAGAGATATCCCCATGCGACCATCATCAAGTTCCTGAAACCCAGTGACGCGGCCGGCACAGCCAATACTCTTAAGAGGGACATTGCTATCCTGGGGGCTCTCATCATCGCCGTCTGTTACGCTTGGCTGCACAATACCAAGCACACGGTTTCCTGAAATGACATAATCAAGCATAGTCAGATAACGCGGCTCAAAGACATTGAGCGGCAATGTCGCCCGTGGCAGTAAAATGACACCACGCAACGGAAAAACGGGGATATCGCCGGGCAAGTCGGCCGTACGTCTGTAAGCAGAAATTGGCATGCAACGATCCCTTTGATTTGTGCGGTTAGGCAAACATCAATGATGATAAACGCCGGCGGCCATCAAGCGTATGGGCGTCTTTGGGTCCCCATGCCTCAAAAAACTGGACAAGCTGCTTGCGGGCCGCTTCATCGTTCCAATTCCGATCGCGGCGGAAAAGATCGATAAGTTCTTCAATCGCACGTGCTTTATCACCGCTTGCAGCGGCGGCGATTGCCAACTCAAGGCGCGCCTCATGATCAGTTGGATCGGCCTCAAGCCGCGCTTCAAGAGGCGTCAGATCCGTGGCATCAGGGGCTTTATCGGCAAGCTCCAGCATTGCGAGAATGCGGGCAACTGAGGGCACATTCTGTTTGTCTGGCGGCACCAGCGCAATCGTTTGACGCGCGCGCTCGTTGTCACCACTCTTAACATAGCAGGTTGCAAGACCGGCCAAGGCATCCGGATTTTGTGCTTCAGCCTGCAAAATCGAGGCATATAGTTCAGCAGCGGCCTGCAGGTTATCGGTCTCAAGTGCCTCTTCGGCCTGAGCAAGTGCCTCAGCCATGTTGGCTTGCTCATACGGGCCGAGAGCGCGATCTATCAACTCGCGGATTGCACTTTCTGGTTGCAGGCCCATGAAACCATCCACGGGCTGACCATCACGAAAGGCATAGACTGTCGGCAAAGACTGAATCCGCAACTGTCCGGCAATGGCCGGATGTTCATCAATATTCAGTTTAACCAGCCGGACCTTACCCTTATAGCTGGTGACAACGCGTTCAAGTATGGGCGTAAGCTGTTTACAGGGCCCACACCAGGCAGCCCAGAAATCGACTAGAACAAGGCAATCACGGGATGCCTCTATTACATCCTTGCCAAAGGCTGATGTGCTGGTGTCTTTGACCAGCTCTGAGACTGCGTCCGAACCGGCAGGAGCACCAATTTCGAAGCTCATTATTTTTTCTCCGTTAAGTTCCGTCTGCCAGCTCATAGCCTCGGCTCGCCTGCAGGCTCTTCATCTCGCGCAGCTCAAACACGGCAGTTGCGTAGCATCACGATGCTGTTTGAGTGTTACTTAGTGACATAATTCTGGGCTCATGGCCACAACTCCGGATAAAAGCAAGAAGATCCTCACGGGCAATTTCCGTGGTTGCAGTATTCATCAGAGGGTGGCAGTTGATCGTATCGAATTCCATAAGCGTGTCATCAATAATAACTTCTTTGAGGCGCTTTTTCTTATCGTTTATAACACCAAAGGCGGTCACTGAGCCGGGTTCTACACCAAGGATTTCCATCATCAGATCGGCCTTGCCAAAACTTAATCTTGCACTACCGATATCTTTGTGAAGCTGCTTAAGGTTCACTGAGGTACGGCTTTCTGCAATAATCAGAAAGAATTGGCCCTTTGCGTCCTTCAGAAAAAGATTTTTAGTATGCCCTCCGGTTAGTGTTTGTTGCAACTCATAACTCTCTGCAACGGTAAACACCGCCGCATGCTCTACCGTCTTTGTTTGGATGCCGAACATGTCCAAGTGCTCAAAAAGCTGGTCGCGCGTTGTAGTCATGATATGTAATATGTATAACTTGAAAGCTTAAATTCCAATGCCTCGTTGCAAATATCGGCTGCGACGTTGCTAAGCTTTATTGCATTGCTCTGACGAAAACGGAGTGTTCAGCACACCTTGTATGCAAGACAAGAATGGTACGCTATGGTATTTTCGCTTCAAGTTGCATTCATCGTCAACCCACTCCCCTGCCCATAGTATAACATGACGTCCATGAGACCGTGGCTTTGGGAACTGGACGGGGAGTGTGGAGGTCAAACTGATACGAAAAGACTTTAACAATATTTAATCATCCGGGTTAATTATCTTGTAAGACAAGACTTGCAATTGCTACGTTTTTAGTACATAAGGCAATTTCGTTATTG
>CAYUYL010000241.1:0-3301 GCA_964449195.1 uncultured Filomicrobium sp. | reverse complement strand
ATACCTACCCATTTGATAGCATCCGGAAAGTCGACGACCGCGAGCAGGCCAACGATGGACGCCACCACGACTTCCCAATAGGCATAAGGGGCTAATTCTTAGGCGGAGGCATATTCATGCGCTCTGATTATGAGATAGTGGCCACAGGCGGCAAGGAAGCCAACTAGCACCATAATGGCGAATTGTTCCGGTGCCGGTGTCTGCCAGACAAAGATCACCGCAACCGAGCTGACAACGGTGCCAACAAAGCCCGTCATTAAAAGCGTGACCAGAACCGGATCGGAACCCGACAGTTTGCGTGTCGCGAGCACATAGCCTGCATAGCTTACGCCAGCTGCCAGCGCCCACAGTGTGCCGGCACTGATCGTTTCAAAGCCCGGCCGGATTACCAGCAAGGCCCCCAGGAAACCAACGATCACCGCCGTCCAGCGCAAGTGGCCCACGCTGTCACCCAGCAGCCAGGGGGCCAGCGCCGTGACGATAAACGGGTAAACGAAGACGACCGCCAGCGTATCGGCCAGTGGCAAGACTTTGAACGCATAGAAAAAGCCGATGGTGGTGATGAGCAGAAAGCTGCCGCGCAAAATTTGCAGAACCGGCTTTTGCAGCTGCCAGGTTTGCCGGCCATGACGCAGCAGAATGAAGGGGAGGAATAAGAAAAAGTGAAAGAAAAATCGCGCCCAGACCATTTGCATGGGATGGACGACGCTTGTCATGTGCTTGACGATACCATCCATGATGGGAATGATTGTCATCGCCGCGACAATCATGGCGATGCCAAGCAGGGCTTGCTGTCTTTGTGTGGTTGCAGGTGGTGTGGTGGCTGCGGTTTGAGCCGGAGGGCGGCCGGGCGCAAAAGGATGATGTTCAGACATCGATTTGCCCTCTCCCGCGCCGCTTCAAAAGCATGCCGGGCGGCACAGCCGAATATCGCTGCCCGCCCATTTTTCCCGCGTCTTACATGTGCAGCGGGCGCTTGTCTACGGCGAGTGCTGCTTCTTTGACCGCTTCCGTCAGTGTTGGATGCGCGTGGCAGGTGCGCGCCAGATCTTCGGCTGAACCGCCAAATTCCATGATTACTGCGGCTTCAGCGATCAATTCGCCGACGTGCGGCCCGACCATATGGGCACCCAGAACACGGTCCGTCGCTGCATCGGCCAGGATTTTGATAAATCCGTCTGTTGTGCGGTTCACCTTAGCGCGTCCGTTGGCCATGAACGGAAATTTGCCGACGTTATAGGCAACACCGGCTTCCTTCAGCTCTTCCTCTGTCTTGCCGACGGAGGCCACTTCCGGATTGGTGTAAATCACGTTCGGGATCACATTGTAATTGACGTGTCCGGCTTGGCCGGCGAGTTGTTCGGCGATGGCCACGCCTTCGTCTTCAGCTTTGTGGGCAAGCATCGGGCCGACGACCACATCGCCGATTGCGTAAATGCCTGGAACGTTGGTTTGCCAGTGCTGATCAATCTTGACGCGTCCGCGTTCATCCTTTTCAACGCCGGCTTCTTCAAGGCCGAGACCTTCGGTATATGGCGTCCGGCCGATGGCAACGAGCACAACATCCGCTTCAATGGTTTCAGCATCGCCGCCTGCCGCCGGTTCAAGGGTGACCGTGTGCCCGTTGGGGCCAAGCGAAGAAACGCCAGTGACTTTTGAGCCGAGTTTGAACGTCATGCTCTGCTTTTGCAGGATTTTCTGAAATTGCTTGGCAACTTCGCCGTCCATGCCGGGAATAATCCTATCAAGAAACTCAACGACCTGGACTTCCGCACCAAGACGCCGCCACACAGAGCCAAGTTCCAGTCCGATGACACCCCCGCCGATCACCAGCATCTGCTTCGGCACCTGTTCCAGTTCCAGGGCGCCGGTTGATGAAACGATTGTCTTTTCGTCAATTTCAATGCCAGGCAGGCGGGCGACGTCAGAGCCGGTTGCGATTACAATGTTTTTGGTTTCAAGCGTGTGCGTCGCACCCTCCGGAGAGGTCACTTGCACTTGACCGGCAGCCAGAATCTTACCGATGCCGTGGAACGTATCGATTTTATTTTTCTTCAGCAAAAATGCGACGCCGTCAACATTTCCCTGAATACCTTCAGATTTGAAGGACATCATCTTAGCCAGATCCAGCTCCGGCGCAACATTGATGCCCATGTCAGCAAAGCCATGGCCTGCTTCGTCATAAAGCTCCGAAGCATGCAACAGCGCCTTGGACGGAATACAGCCCACGTTCAAGCAGGTGCCGCCATGTGTTGCGCGCTTTTCAACAACCCCAACCTTCATGCCGAGTTGAGCTGCGCGGATGGCACAAACGTAGCCGCCAGGCCCGGTGCCGATTACGATGAGGTCATAGGACATAAGTACCAATCCATTTCATTTATCCGCATGATTGACATGCTGAGCGCCGGGCTTTTGTTAACGCCATCAGCCACAGAGTTCACCAAGTTTGCAGCGCACGCTCGTGGCTGCCATGCGTTATTAAAGTTCTAAGAGGAAGCGCTGTGGGTCTTCCAGGTATTCTTTGACGCGCACCAGGAATGTTACGGCTTCCTTGCCGTCGACGATCCGGTGGTCGTAGCTGAGCGCAAGATACATCATTGGCCGTGCTGCGATGCTGCCATCTTTAAGGACCACAGGGCGCTTTTCGATGCGGTGCATACCAAGAATGCCGGACTGCGGGGCGTTCAGAATGGGTGTTGACATCATCGATCCGAACACACCGCCGTTCGTGATGGTGAATGTTCCGCCTTGCATTTCTTCAATGCCGAGCTTGCCATCCCGTGCGCGGCGGCCGAAATCGCCGATGGCCATTTCAATTTCCGCAAGGCTCATCCGTTCTGCCTCGCGAACAACAGGTACAACGAGACCTTTGTCGGTGCCGACGGCAACACCGATGTGATAGTAATTCTTATAAATCAGATCCTGGCCATCGATTTCAGCGTTCACCGCGGGGATTTCCTTCAGAGCCTGAATGCAGGCTTTTACGAAGAAACCCATGAAGCCAAGTTTAACACCGTGACGGCGTTCAAACAGATCTTTATAATCTGCGCGCATTTGCATAACCGCACTCATATCGACGTCATTGAACGTTGTCAGCATGGCTGCGCCAAACGCTGCTGTGCGCGAAGAGCGCGTACGCATGACGCGCTGGCGCCAGACTATAGCCCGCCGCCTGAAAGATGCACAGAACACCGCAGCCATGCTGCCAACGCTCACTGACGTCGACATCCGTGCGGTTATGCAAAGGCGCGCAGATTATAAAGATCTGTTTCCACGCCGTCACGGTGTTAAACAACGCTTC
>CAYUYL010000240.1:0-3311 GCA_964449195.1 uncultured Filomicrobium sp. | reverse complement strand
ATCCAAATGATTGGGAGCCTCACGAACTTGAACGCATTACCCGCCGTTTCACCTACGAACTCACAAAACGTAATCTTTTGCACCCGGCGCAAAATGTGCCTGCACCGGATATGGGGAGCGGTGAGCGCGAAATGGCCTGGATCGCAGATGAATACAGGCGGCTGAATTCAACCGAGATTGACAGTCTCGCCTGCGTAACCGGAAAACCTGAACATACTGGTGGCATTTCAGGCCGCCGGGAAGCAACTGGCCGCGGCGTCCAATTTGCCCTGCAGGAGTTTTTCAGACATCCGAAGGACGTGAACAAGGCGAAACTTGCCGGGAGCCTGTCAGGAAAGCGCATTATTATACAGGGACTTGGCAATGTCGGCTATCACGCAGCAAAGGTTTTACAGGAAGAAGATGACGCCCGTATTATCGCCATCATCGAAGCCGATGGAGCGGTTATCGACCCGGATGGCCTGCATGTTGAGGACGTCAAGCAGCACATCATTGAAACTGGTGGCGTTCGAGATTTCCCGCAGGCAAAGTATGTCGAAGATGGAAGTGCCGTTCTCGAAATGGATTGCGATATTCTGATACCGGCAGCCTTGGAAGGCGTGATCAATGCGGCCAATGCAAAAAGGATAGCCGCCCCATTGATTATAGAAGCCGCGAACGGGCCTGTCACGTTCAATGCCGACAGGATCTTGAACAAAAAAGGGGCAATTGTAATCCCAGACATGTATGCGAACGCCGGCGGTGTTACGGTTTCATATTTTGAGTGGGTTAAAAATCTGTCTCAAATCAAGTTCGGGCGCATGCAACGCCGTCAGGAAGAGGGAAGAAACCGGCTTCTTGTAGATGAATTAGAAAAAGCGATTGGCCAAAGCCTGCCCGAGCACTTTAAAAATAAATATCTACAAGGATCTGCTGAAATAGATCTTGTCCGTTCTGGTTTGGATGACACCATGCGCACCGCATACCAGGCCATGAGTGAAACTTGGCATAGCCGCGATGACATAAAATCACTGAGAGTTGCAGCCTACGTTGTCGCCATCGACCGTGTCTCGAAAAGTTACAGCTCGTTGGGACTATAAACTTGAACAGAGCTTCATGACCAACAGACAGACTTACACTGATGCGGTGACTTTGTGTCCAAGGCGGAGCGGTTCCTTTGCAGCCTGATAATCTCAACCAACTGCCCAAAGGCATAATCTTATGCGCAATTAGGGGTAATCCCAACGTTCGTGTCACCAGGGGCAATAAGCTTTAAGTCGGGGCCTCGGATAGATAGCGAAACACACTTCGTTTGCTGATACCGAGAGCTTTAGCGATCTCCGGGGTCGTTAGGCCTTGATCACGGAGTTCTGCAGCACGGTCTGGCTTGGCTTTCAACGTCCCTTTTTTCCTGCCCTTATAAAGGCCTTTACGCTTGGCAAGGCTAATCCCGGCCTGCTGACGTTCGCGGCGATATTCCAGTTCAATTTCCGCCAGGCCGAACATGACGCTCGCCACCATGCGCCCGACCGGCCCGCTCAGATCGATTTGCTGTGTAACAGAGACAATGCGGACACCAGCTTCGCACCAATCGGCTATCAGATTTATGCCATCACGCTGACGGCGGGATAAGCGGTCGAGCTTCCAGACAATCACGGTTTTGATCTCGCCGCTGAATATTCCCTTTCGCATTTCATCAAAGGCCGGCCTGCTTGTTTTTATGCCGCTTTCCTTATCCTCGAACCAACGAACTGTCTCCAAATCGATGTTGTGGTTGCGCAGCCATCGCTCGATTTCGACACGTTGACTGTCGTTCTTCTGATTTTTGGTGGAGACCCGGCAGTAGCAGGCGGTGAAATTTATATCATTCATGGAATTCTGCTTGCCTTTATGATGACAGCATGATTATGGTCTATCTGTCACTATTCGTGCAATCTAAAAATACCTGATTTTCAAGGGCTCGCAAAAGCGATTTTCTGTGACACCCTATTTGGCATCGTTTCTGTTAAGTTTGGAGCGTTAGTCGATGAAACGCAACTGGTCCGAAGACGAGCTGACCGCTCATTGGACGTTGCACAACCATGAGCTGGAGTTGGCACAGAGCAAACGCGGCGCAACGCGCTTAGGCTTTGCCGTACTGCTTCGGTATTTTCAAATCGACGGCCGGTTTCCCGGCAATCCCATGCAGGTCCCATCTGCGGCAATCGAATTCGTTGCGGCACAGCTTGGCATGCCGACCGCCGATTGGCGCCAATACGATTGGTCTGGCCAGTCAGTTAAATATCACCGTGCAGAAATCCGAAAACTGTTCGGCTTTCGTGAAGCGACTGCTGCAGATGGCGAAACGGTCAAAAGTTGGCTGCAAACGCAGGTTCTGCCAAAAAACCGCCAACTGGAGCACATCCGTCCCCAGGCTTACAAGCGTTTCAAGGCTCTGCGCATCGAACCGCCGACGCTTGATCGGATCGAACGCTTAGCCAAGTCCGCCATACAGGGCTTCGACCAGACCTGTTATGAGCAGGTTGTCTCCCGCCTAACTCCTCAAATGAGAGAAGGTCTGGATGCATTCTTAGCGCCAACATCAGATCACGGCTCCGAAGCTTCTGATCCGGAGGTTCCCGGCAAAACTATTCTGCAAGATTTGAGGGCTGATCCTGGTGCAGCCCGTCTTGATGCCTTTCTGGATGTCATTGCTAAGCTGGACCGCATTCTTGATTTAAAGCTCCCCGCTGACCTTTTCTCTGGTGTCTCAGCCAAGGTCTTAAAGGACTATCAGCGTCGGGCGGCCGTCGAGGAAGCTCATGAATTCCGCCGCCATGCCGATCCACTGCGCATGACTTTACTGTCAGCGTTTGCCTTTCAACGCGGACGCGAACTGACGGATCATGTCGTCGATCTCATCATCGACCTGGTGCACCGCATCGACACCAACGCCAAGCAGAAAATTGAGAAAGAACTCATCGACGATATCAAGCGGGTGACCGGCAAAAACACGCTATTATTTCAGGTTGCTGAAGCGTCTCTGGAAAAGCCCGACGGCGTCATCAAAGACGTGATCTTCCCGGTTGTCAGTCAGGAAGTACTAACGGCGCTGATCAAAGAATGGAAGAACAACGGCCCGGGATATAGGCTGCGTGTCCAGACCCAGGTCCGCACCTCTTATTCATCGCATTATCGGCGAATGCTGGCGCCTCTGCTAACAACACTTAAGTTCCACTCCAATAATGAACGGCATCAGCCCGTAATCAAAGGGTTGGAACTCATAAAACGGCATCTGGATAGCAGAAGCCAGACATATCCAACCGACGAAGGCGTGCCGATTGAAGGCGTGG
>CAYUYL010000239.1:0-3316 GCA_964449195.1 uncultured Filomicrobium sp. | reverse complement strand
GTATTGATGAATATGCTGTGGCAATTGGTGGGATGGTTGCTTAGCGCGGGTGAAATCTGGTTGATCTTGCAGGCTTTGGGTCACCCGATAAGTCTGCTTGAGGCGATTATTTTTGAAGCGGTAATCCAGGCGGTTGTTTCCGTGTTCTTCATCGTACCAGGAGCCCTTGGCGCACAAGAGACGACCTTTGTCTTCCTTGGCCAGGCGCTGGGTCTGCCGCCAGATATCGCGATCTCACTCGCCTTGCTCCGGCGTGGGCGGGAGCTTATCTTCTTTCTGCCGCCGGTCCTGTATTGGCAGTGGCGTGAGGTTTTGCAGTTAAAAGCGAATTTGAAAAGGCCGCCTTTGTAGCCAGAAATAAAGCGGCATCAAAATTGGGGTAACAATTATGCCCATGATCCAAATATCAAATATCAGCAGTGCCAATGCTCAAGATCTGAACCGAAGCCCTGCAAAGCTTATGTAGCTGTTGATCTGTCAACTCGAGCAAAGGGGGGGAGGCCATACAATTTGATGAATTTTCATTTATAAACAGAACAAAAGCTCTGCCATACAGGTAACAAATCCTGGCGCAATACATCCTCCCACGTCGCAATGCGCGGGATAGCACGCCGTGCAGCAAGCTTATAAGACCTCAAGTGCTCCGGTTGCCTCGTCAAGTCTGTTAGGGTTGAGATCCAGGCCTCAACTTCATTCGCCCGCAGCAAGCCGCATTGATTTTGCCTGATAAACGCACCCAATTGTCCATAATCAAGCGCCATAACCGGTACTGCCGAGGCCAAGGCTTCGAATGGGGCCGAGCCAAACGTTTCCATTGCTGATGGCCATAAAAACATGTCACAGCCTGCAATGGTTTCTGCCAGGCGTGCCGGTGGTATATAGCCGTAATGTGTGACCTGTTGGCCGAGACTTTGATTGGCCTCTGCTTGGGCTGGTCCTTCGCCTGCTGTGACCAAATGGAATGGGATAGCCTGCGCTTTTAACGCAGCCAGAGCATTTAGCAAAAGGGTAATATTTTTCGATGCATCCAGCCTCCCGGTGAAAGCAAAGATCGGGAGATCATCTGCTATTCCAAGCATCTGGCGTAATTCAGCCTGTGCTGTGGGGCGCGGATAGAAAAGGGCTTTATTAATCCCGCGCCGCAAGCGGCTAATGTGCTCCTTTGCCAAGACCTGGCGGGATAGTGCATATTCATCGTCACGCGAAACCCAAATATGCTGACAGGTTTTGAGGCGACGACTTAATTTAGCTTGCATATGAGCCGCAACACGATCGTGTATTTTTAAGTGGTCCGTTAGTAGGCCACCCAGTCTCTTGCCGCACCAACTATGTAAACTCTCCGCCGTTAAAGTGCGTGCATAGCCGACATGATCTGTATGAAATGAGTTGAGGTGTATAACTTTTGTGTGCCGCACCATTTTAGCGACGGTTTGCGCCATACAGAACACTCCGTCCGTTGTCTGCACAATATCAAAGCTTTTCAGCTGTGTGGCAAGCTGCGCATGATAGGAAGCCAAGTCAGCATGATCCGGCATATGCGGCAGAAAAAAGTTTTCTAGAATTAAAAACCGGCGGCAAACAACGCAGGCGTACATGATCTGCCAGCTTTTCTTCGGTCTCTGCCCCCGCAAAAAACACAGTCAAATCCAGCTGATCGGCCCAGTCATCAGCCGCCGCCGTACGTGCCAACCGTTCCCAGCATTTCACATGACCGCCTGAATCTGCGCGTCGCTCAAGAGATTTAAGAGAAGGCATTTTATTATTAATGTTGAAGGTAACTATCAGGCATGAAGCTGGATAACAGTATTGGTTCCGTGTTGTCCAATTAAGTTTTTGGTATATTCTTTATACGTCCGCTCTGGGGCAAGAGCTTGGTTTGAGGCGCTTCCGGCCTGGATGGCTGGTCAGGAATTAATCCCCGGTTTACCTGCGTCTCCATAGGTGCGGCCTTTCCAATGGCCGCCTCGCCCACGCCAATGTTGCCAGGCAGAGATCACAGTGAAGCCTGCATAGAACACCGCAGCAAGGGGCAGGGCGAGTGCCCGCCAAACCGGCTGTCCGTAAAGGCGCAGCGTTGGCACATAGGCCACTACCATAAGCGCCCATGACGCCAAGCCGACACCTGCAAGCGTGGCGGATCGATGAAGCGGCCATGTTAATGCCAGTGCGGGCCCCACCAGGTAAACCAGCGCCATGCCAACCAATGTGCCCGCCAATTGCATCGTGGAATAATCCAGCTGCGTGAAGGCTGTACGTGTGACCATGTTCTGAATCGAGGCGAAAGATCTATTGTCTCTGAGGCTTATGGCATCTGCGTTCGCATCAGCAAGAAACAGACTGATCGTCCGGCGCGGCGGGCCGTTCTTGATCCGTGCCGCCAGGGCACAATCATCAATCAACGCGCCTTTGATGCTTGCCACACCGCCAATGTCATCCAGGACGTCGCGGCGGACCAGCATCACGCCGCCTGCTGCGCCCGCCACCTGGCTTCTGGGCCGGTTCACAAGTGAAAAGGGATAAAGTTTTTGAAAGAAAAAGATAAACGCCGGGATCAGCAGGCTGCCCCAGAAGCCCCGGTCATCCAGCCGCGCCATGATCGAGACCAGTGCATCGCCGCTTGTTTCCGCATGGGCCACCAGATTGCGTGCGAGGCTGGGGCCGTGCTGGATATCGGCATCGCTGAGCAGACAATAGGCAGCATCCGGCGCCTTACGTGCCACAGCTGCTAGCCCTGCGTTGACGGCCCACAGCTTGCCGCTCCACTCCGCTTCCAATGGCGGCGCTGAAACAAGCATCACCTTGCGGTGTCCGCCTTCCGCTGCCGCCCGTGCAATATCGGCAGTACCGTCACTCGAACTGTCATCAACCAGGAAAATCTCAAGCTCTCCCGGATAATCACTTGCAAGGTGGGCGGAAATCACTGCGCTGATGCTTGCTGCTTCATTACGGGCCGGGATCACGATAGCAATCTTCGGCCACGCTTTGGGCATCGGATACCCTGGTAAACGCTGGTCTGCGCGCCAGAAGCCGCCACGTGCAAGCACAAGGTAGCACCAGATAAAAAACGAAATGACACCAGTAATGAACATGAACGATTATTTGTGCAATATTGAGCTTTGAAACTTAATAAGCGCGAAGTGTGGCGGCAGCGTCAAGCCAAAGAGATATCATATGTATCAGGCGAAATCTTATGTGGAGGTGGGACAGCTTGCTTCGCACGCAAAATCATGCAATTTTGCACGAGATAAGTGGTTAATCACTTAGTCCTACTGTGTCATAAGTTGTTATTTCTACAGCAGCAAGGACAACGCTGATA
>CAYUYL010000238.1:0-3373 GCA_964449195.1 uncultured Filomicrobium sp. | reverse complement strand
GTAAAATAGGAACCCGCAGCATGCGCATCAGAGGCCGCCCAAGCATCATACATCGAAGCATGGGCGATGTGTAGTGCTCGGGTCATTTCGGTGGGAACGGGATCTCCTAAGCGAATAGCTTCGAGTGCGAGTTCATTCCAACGCGCTGCGACCGAACGGCTTTCGTCAAACATATTTCCCCCAGACAAGCTCTGCGCTTCAAAAGAGTCTTATTCCAACACTCCTGACCTCAGACCAAAATGGTCCGTTCAATTCGCCAGTTTGGTTGCGCCGCCTCATATGGCGCGGCACAATCATCCCGCTATTCGTTTACTGTCCGACACCTGGTTGCAACACACGCTAAACGTGCGGAGAAAACCGAAAAGCTGCCGGCATTGTATTGAATGACGAAGCCTCAAAAGAAGCCGGCGGTCGGCGCAAAATAGTTCCACCAGTATTCGGTGAAGCTCACTCCGCACACATGCAATCATCTCGAAGACAAGACGTACGGATAATAAGCCCAAATAGCCCATCTTCGAATTTGTTTTGTGAATCATTTCGAAAACCCGATTTCTAATGAAGGAATATTCAACTCAGAAAAGGAATACATCTTGTAGCACAAAAACTTCAAAGCTATCGATCTCGCCATCAAGGTAACTCAAGAGGCGATCATCGGTCTCATTGCGGCTCCTGACCTGCGACGCACCCAGCGTCCATGGCTCGGCATTGCCAATCAAACTGACGGCGTCTCCGTTCAGAACTGGATCGGCATTGCTTCCCACAAGTTCAAGGTCACCGCCATTAACCCCGAGAAATAGCTCCATCCCATCCGTCTCATCGAAGCGATACTCCAGTTCCACTTCGTCTTCGGCGTCGAACAGATCAGCGGCGGTTCTGATCAGGTAGCTTTCATCACGGCTCTGGTGTCGCACGACAATTGATCCATCGCCGTCCACAAAGGCGGTCAAGTGCCCGCCACCGTCAAAGCCAGAAGAATCTCTGGAGAACAGCGTCTGCAAGTTGTCGGACGTCACCTTTTGACCAGAGGATCGGCCGGACAGTTGATCGACCGAAAACGACATACGCACGCCACCTGAAGCAATGGCATAGTCGGGGATGTTGTTTATCAGCACATAGTCGTTCCGACCATCCAGGCTGATAACCCCAGCGACGGCTGCCGCCCCGTTGCGTAGCGCAGCAGAGTTGTCAAATCCAGGGGCCGTGTTCGCTGTCGGCGCTTCCAACTCAAAAAGCCACTGGCCCAATAAATCGTCAGAGACTGGTGGCACGCCATCCATACCCACCGTCACGCCCACCATCGCGGTGTCGGTGCCGCCATTGCCGTCAGCGACCGTGTAGGTGAAGCTGGCCGCTCCGTCGAAGCCGACGTCGGGGGTGAACGTGATGACACCGCCCACAAGGGCGACCGTGCCGCCAACACCGCCAGTGACGCTGGCCACGCTCAACGTGTCGCCATCCACATCCGTGTCATTGCCCAGAAGGGCCGCCGGATCGATCTCAACCGGGGTCCCGAAAGCGGTCGTAAAGCCGCCATCATCCACCGCAACAGGGGCATCGTTCACCGGATTGACGGTGATACTCACCGTCGCCGTATCAGACCCGCCATTGCCATCCGACACCGTATAGGTGAAGCTGTCAGTCCCGTTGAAATCCGCATCCGGCGTGTAGAGGTAGCCCTCACCGTCAAACACGACGGACCCGTTCGCAGGAGCGCCAAGCGCAACGCTCAGACCATCGCCATCCGCGTCACTGTCATTGTCCAGGATCGGAATGAAGACCGGCACATCCTCATCCGTCACCGCAACATCATCGCCCGCAACAGGCGCCGTGTTAATTTGGGTTGGAGCCGCCAAAAACACTGGAACGTCCAAGTTCAGGCGCTCGGCAATTCGGTACTCCAAAATTGGAAGCGGCTCGGCGCGAAGCCGGTATGCAGAAGCAGTATTGTTCGTTGGTTCAATCTCAAAAATGAGAAGTCCATTTGTATTTTCGCGTTCGACAATCATGACAGTTTTCGCATCGCCCGATACCACATCTTCGAATGTGTAAAATGCGATTTCGGCTACAGAATCGCGGACGATCCCGCTTTCGTCGACGAAGACTTCCAGGTTATTGAAATCAGTTGATGACAAATCGTCATCATCATTCTCCGCAGTGAAACTTTGTATTCTCTGCTGCTCGGCGCCAAGCGTTGCACCAAAACCAGAAAAATTGAATGCTGTATCGAAATTGCCTGGTGCAACAACCAGGGCTTCCAAATCAAAAATCACCAACGCAACCCCCACAAAACAATAATACGAATAAAACTCAATTATCGATTGAGTCAAGACAATCTCTTCTCAGGGTCACATACGATTTACGTTCCTTTGTAAAAATCAGACAAAGAAGCACCGACTTAGGATCAGGACTCACAGCTAGTAAATAACGGTTGCCACGAGAGCGATGGCGGCTAGGAAGTCCTTCGGACATCTGTCGTATCGGGTTGCAATACGCCGCCAATCTTTGGCCCTGTCGAAGGCTTTGTTGATGGCGTGGATGCCCCCACCTACCGGCATCGCAATGTGCCACAGTGATGTTTCGGAAAGCATCACTCAAAGGGAGAGCACCCCTGTCAGAAGTTACCATGATCGGTATAGATCTCGCAAAGCGCGTGTTTCAATTACACCGGGCTTGTGCCGACGGGACGGTCGCATTTCGTAAAAAGCTGACGCGTGTCCAGCTTCTTGCATTTATGAGCCAACAACCCAGGTGCCTTGTAGCAATGGAGGCTTGCGCGACAGCTCATTGCTGGGGCCGCGAGCTTGAGAAGCTTGGCCACACGGTGCGGTTGGTGGCACCAAACTATGTGAAGCCGTTTGTAAAAAGGCAAAAGAACGATGTTGCGGACGCCGAAGCTATTGTTGAAGCGGCGTCACGGCCCATCATGCGATTTGTGGCGCTGAAGTCCGAGGCCCAGCAGGCGCGTGCCATGTTGTTTCGGACGCGACAGATGTTCATTGGCCAGCGCACCCAGACGATCAATGCGTTGCGAGGCCATCTTGCCGAGCACGGTGTTGTTGCACCGAAAGGCATTGTTCATGTCAGACGCCTGGCCGACGTTGTGACGGATGAAGCCATAGATCTGCCGGAAGGTGTCCGTGAGTTGGACCGAGTGTATCTGGCACAAATTGATGGTCTCAACATTCAAGTTGCAGCGCTAGATCGGCAGATGAAGGGTGCTGCTCAAGAAGCTGATGCAGCACGGCGTGCGCAGACAATGCCGGGTGTGGGACCAATCACAGCGTTGGCCATTGAGACCTTTGCGCCTGATCTGAACTGCTTTCGCCGAGTGTCTCGTTTTGTCGACCTCCTGGCTTGCCAACTACAAATTGGG
>CAYUYL010000237.1:0-3380 GCA_964449195.1 uncultured Filomicrobium sp. | reverse complement strand
AGTCAGTGACGCAGAAAGGTACCATTTGACGTTAAAGCCGACCTGATAGGAGTCGGTATCGCCTTGACCACCATTGCTACCCGCGTCTTCGTTAGCCGTTCGAACATTGTCGTTTCTGAACAGACCGATGGTTAGATCTGGGTTGTTGGCAATGAAATCTTGGCCCGCACGGCTGAAGCTGGTTACTGTGCCATTGGCGTTGGTCTCCAGACCGATAAATGGACCGGCGAAGAACGGCGAGATAATGCTTACGGTGTTTTCGACGTCGTATCTTGAATAGAGTGCGTCGACAGTGATTTCCAGGTCATCGGAAGGGCGCCCCTGGAGAGTGAAGTTCGCGGTGGTTCGCTCGCGGGTATCCAGCTCGCGGGAGAAACGGAAGTTGCGAGGGGTATGAATAGGACCGGTGGTAACCAGATCGGCATCAGTTAAACCCGTGCTGTCGACATCGCCAGGAACATAGGTTTGTGGACCAAAGATCCAGCCTGCAATATCGGCTACGTCTTGCTGACTTTTGCGCTCGGAGTAGGCGATCCCAGCTGAAACACCCCAATCACCGGTATTTAGGTTGTACACCGCTGACAAATCTGGGCTGGATGCTTCTCGCAAGGTGTCGTAGATGGTTGCTGCACTGGCTGTGAACTTCGAGCCTTCCGGTTGCGACAGTGGGCGGGTTGTTACAACGTTGACGGTTGCACCAATGCCACCTTCTTGCAGGTGAGCGGCCGACGTCTTGTAGACCTCTGCTCGGGAGATAATGTCTGACGACAATGAGTCAAATGAGAACTCACGGCCTACATTGTTAGTGGCCATGGTTCGGCCATTAATCAGAACATTATTAAACTCCGGGCCCAGGCCTCGAACGGTAATAAACTGGCCTTCGCCGCCAGTTCGTTCAATGGCCACGCCGGTAATGCGTTGCAGTGAGTCGGCGATGTTGCCATCTGGGAACTTACCGACGTCTAGCGCAGAGATGGCATCTACCACCTGGCTTGAGTCACGTTTAGTGGTAAGAGCTTGCTGAAGGCTACCCCGAATGCCTGTAATTACCAGCTCTTCCAGCACAGTGGCATCCTGCGCGTGCACGGTTTGCAGCGACGCGAGGGGCGTCAATATCATCGCGGCTGCTATGGATGTAGCAATGCGACTTTTTTTGAACTCCGGCTTGTGAATTTTAGAAAATTTCATTCTATCCTCCGATCTGTTGTGTATCTCTTAACCCTTTTAAGGTCAAGTAGCGATGCTTTGGTGTTCAAAAATGAGCGCCATAACCACCACCGTTATCGTCACAGTCTGCATAAATATTTTAATAAGGACTGCTATAGAATGTTATCGGTAACATTTTTAGGTGCAACGATATTGCTGTTGCGTGCTATTTAATAATTTGACCCCAAACTCAGTGACTCTTTAATGAGTCGAATGCTTTGTCTCTGGCCGGTGTTACCGGTAACATTTCTGATGTTAATCTAGCACCATTACTTTTTTTCTACAAGGGTAATGTCAAATAATTTGACGCAAATGAGCGTTGTGCACAGCTATTTTGGAGAGAGCGTTAGCCGCAGGTGCTTAGCTTTTGGAGCTTTCCCTAAAGACGATCTGGAAGGGCACGTTGATATGCTGCGACATCATGTCATTGTTGCCATCGATCAGTAACTGGCGGATCAGTTTGCCGGTTTCCAACCCGATGCCGTCAGGGTCTACCGCCACGGTTGAGATGCATGGCGAACAAAATCGTGATACATCAAAGTTGCCGAACCCGACCACGGCAATTTGCTCTGGCACCTTGATACCCTGTCGAAGCAGGTAACTCTGGGCACCAAACGCCGCGATATCCGAAACGCAGAACAGGCAGTCGACGTCGGGGTGCTCTTGCAGCGCTTTCTCGGCAGCAATGGCACCTTTCTCCATGGATGCCGGTGGCGCGCCGTATTTGATCAAGCGGTGAGACGACAGCCCTGCATCTTCCATTGCATCAATAAAGCCTGCGCGCCTGGCGGCACCCCGTGTGGAGTCGTCTTTGGTTTCCCCCAAGAAGGCGATGCGTTGATAGCCCTTTGCGATCAATGCTTCAGTCATTTTCTTGGCCGCATCAAAGTTTGAGAACCCTATGGTGTGTTCAATGGGGTTTTTGGGTGTTTCCCAGATTTCGATGATCGGGATGGCCGCTTGTCGAAGTAGATCAATGGTTTTTTGCGTGTGGCCGTCATAGGACAGCACGATAAGATCAGGCCTTCTGCGCAGCAAATCCTTGACGATCTGTTCCTCTTGAGCCGGGGAGTACCCCGTGTGACCGAGCAATATTTGCATGTCAATTTTAGACAGCTCATTGGTGAGGCTTTGTACGGTCTTGGCAAAGTGAAGGTTGTCGATGGAGGGCACCAAAACGGCGACGAACTGTGAGCGCTTGGTGGTGAGGCTGCCCGCCATCTGGTCGGGCACGTAGTTCATCTTTTGTACGATGTCTAAGATACGCGCCCGAGTTTTCTCGGTGATAACGCTGTCTTTTTTCAACGCGCGTGACACGGTCATCACCGATACACCCGCGGCATTTGCAACATCGCGCATGGTGACCGGGCGCTTACTCTCTGAACTTTTTGCCAATGCCTGTATCCGACAAGTTTCGTTAACCAAAAGGGCCGAACAATATAGCTACTCAGCCGCTATTTTCATAGCGTTCGATCAGCGCTCAGGGTAACCGTCCTTCCTCCCCGAGCGCAACGTAGCCCTCAAATCTCTTCCACAAGGTGATACAGCAGCGTGGTCTGTGGAAACGCATTGGGCAGTTGCAGCCCATTGTGCATCAGCGCGTCACCCGATAGGCGAGCGCCTTGCCCCGTTAGGTCCAGCTCAGTGATCGCTGAGGGGGGCATCCAGTCTTTGAAGCCAATGGGCCATATGAGCTTGACTCGATAATTCTTGTTTTCAGCCAGTCCGTCGAATCGAATCCGGTCTGGATGGCTCATGGCATGGCTGTGCAAAAATGCGTAGGAAAACATGGCTTCATTTTTGTCCTGAGAGACCACGCCAAAGGCTTTGGCATCGTCTTCCGTATCGAGCCGGTAAAGATCGCCGGTGTGAAACAGTTTTCGATGTTGTTTGTGGAGCCGTATCCCCTCGGCCAACACCAGCAGTTCTTCCGAGGGTTCTTCCAACAGGTTGAGTTCCAATCCCATGTGACCAAACATAGCCGTCGCGACACGCATTTCCATCGTGTAAGTCCTGCCTGTTTGATGGCAGACCTTGGGGCCAACATGGGCACCCATTACCGGTAAGGGTAAAAAGTGCGAGGCGCTGCGTTGAATGGACTGGCGGTCCAAGGCGTCATTACTGTCTGATGTCCAAACGCGATCGGTGTACTGCAGTGCGCCAAAGTCTGGGCG
>CAYUYL010000236.1:0-3390 GCA_964449195.1 uncultured Filomicrobium sp. | reverse complement strand
CGCCAACCGGGCCTTGATGGGCTCGAACATGCAACGTCAGGCCGTGCCGCTTCTCAAAGCTGAGGCACCTCTTGTTGGCACCGGCATGGAGGAAGTTGTCGCGCGTGATTCCGGGGCTGCAATTGCTGCACGGCGTACAGGGGTTGTTGATCAGGTGGATTCCACGCGTATCGTTATTCGCGCAACAGAGGAAACTGACCCGTCAAAACCTGGGGTAGATATTTACCGGCTCCGCAAGTTTCAGCGCTCCAATCAGAACACCTGCATCAACCAGCGGCCTCTTGTTAATGTCGGTGACACTGTGACTGCAGGTGAGATCGTTGCGGATGGCCCGTCAACCGATCTTGGGGATCTCGCTCTCGGCAAGAACGTGCTGGTGGCGTTTATGCCATGGATGGGATACAATTTTGAAGATTCCATTCTGCTTTCTGAGCGTGTTGTGTCTGAGGATGTTTTCACGTCCATTCACATTGAAGAATTCGAAGTTATGGCCCGTGACACCAAACTCGGACCAGAGGAAATTACCCGCGACATCCCAAATGTTTCCGAAGAGGCGCTGAAAAACCTCGACGAAGCAGGGATTGTTTATATTGGCGCTGAGGTTCATCCGGGTGATATTCTGGTCGGCAAAATCACACCGAAGGGCGAAAGCCCGATGACGCCGGAAGAAAAACTCCTGCGTGCGATTTTCGGTGAAAAGGCATCAGATGTCCGCGATACGTCCTTGCGCTTGCCACCTGGTGTTGCCGGTACGATCGTGGAGGTGAGGGTTTTTAATCGCCACGGCGTCGATAAGGACGAGCGTGCCATGGCGATTGAGCGTGAGGAAATTGAAAGCCTCGCCAAGGACCGCGACGACGAATTACAGATCCTTGACCGTAACGTTTATGGCCGTTTGCAGGAAACACTTCTCGGCAAGGAGGTTGCTAAAGGGCCGCGCGGTGCGCGTAAGGGAACGACGATCGACACCGAAATTCTTGATGATATTCCGCGCAGTCAATGGTGGGAAATCGGCCTGGCCGATGATCAGGCTCAAGGTGAGGTTGAGGCGATCCACAAACAATATGAGGATGCCAAGAAAAGCCTTGAGCGCCGCTTTGTTGATAAGGTTGACAAGTTGCAACGTGGTGATGAATTACCACCCGGCGTCATGAAGATGGTGAAGGTCTTCGTCGCGGTCAAACGCAAGTTGCAGCCAGGTGATAAGATGGCGGGCCGTCACGGGAACAAGGGGGTCGTTTCCCGCATTGTACCGCGTGAAGATATGCCCTTCCTGGAAGATGGAACTCCGGTAGACGTGGTATTGAACCCGCTTGGTGTGCCGAGCCGTATGAATGTAGGTCAAATCCTGGAAACGCATCTTGGCTGGTCATGCCGCGGCCTTGGGCGGGTTATCGACGATGCTCTGCAGACTTACGAAGAAGTCGAAGATGCAACGCTGCTGCGCGACCGGATTGCAGGTATTTACGGCCAGGAAGAACGCCTGCAAGGGCTGGACGATGACCATGTTGTCAAGCTTGGGAAGCAGTTGCGGACCGGCGTTCCAATTGCAACGCCGGTGTTTGATGGTGCTAAGGAGCCAAATATCGTCGACATGCTAAAGCTGGCTGGCTTTGATTCCAGCGGCCAGGTTCGGTTGTGTGACGGCCGGACAGGCGAGCCCTTCGACCGTAAGGTGACGGTAGGCTATAAATATCTCTTAAAGCTGCATCACCTTGTTGATGATAAAATTCACGCGCGCTCCATCGGCCCGTACAGCCTTGTCACGCAGCAGCCTTTGGGCGGCAAGGCTCAGTTTGGTGGTCAGCGTTTCGGTGAGATGGAGGTGTGGGCTCTTGAAGCCTATGGCGCAGCCTACACATTGCAGGAAATGCTGACTGTGAAGTCTGATGATGTTGCAGGCCGTACCAAGGTCTATGAATCGATTGTGCGGGGGGATGATGGTTTTGAGGCCGGTATCCCGGAAAGTTTCAACGTACTTGTCAAAGAAATGCGTGCCCTTGGCATGCATGTTGACCTGATTAATTCGGAGTCCGATGCAGTGGAGGACGAAAGTCAGCAACTGCCACGGGCGCAATTGCCGTCGGCCGCGGAGTAATCAAATCGGCCAATGACGGCCAGCGGGGAGCGCTTGAGTAAAATCACGTTATGAGTGCTCCCGGATATATCAGGCGCGATATTGCAAGCTGGCCCGGGACTAAAATTGAAATGTTTGCCTTGTGGAGCTGATCAGCCTGCTTTGGCAATTGAAACTATAAGCCAAGCCGTGCCGCCTTTTGCTGAGGAGACGGAGAGATATGAACGAAATTACCAATATTTTCAAGCAGCAACAGCAGTCGCTGCCAACGTTCGACCAGATCAAAATCTCCATCGCAAGTCCTGAAGATATATTGTCCTGGTCTTTCGGGGAAATTAAGAAGCCTGAAACGATTAACTATCGTACCTTCAAGCCGGAGCGCGACGGTTTGTTCTGCGCGCGCATCTTCGGTCCGATCAAAGATTATGAGTGCTTGTGCGGAAAGTACAAGCGCATGAAATATAAAGATATCGTTTGCGAAAAATGTGGTGTCCAGGTCACTCTTGCGAAAGTCAGGCGTGAGCGTATGGGGCACATCGACCTTGCCGCGCCGGTTGCTCATATCTGGTTCTTGAAATCATTGCCGAGCCGCATCGGCCTGCTTCTTGACATGGCCCTTAAGGACCTTGAGCGGGTTCTTTATTTCGAGAGTTACATTGTTATTGAACCGGGTATTACGACATTTTCTGAAATGGATCTGCTCACTGAAGAGCAGTACAATCAGGCTCTGGATGAATTTGGGCCTGATAGTTTCACAGCGGGTATTGGGGCTGAGGCCATCCGCGAAATACTCTCAGCTATGGACTTGCCGACAATCCGCGATAATCTCCGCCAGGAAATTGCCGAATCGACGTCCGAACTGAAACCTAAAAAGCTGGCGAAGCGTCTGAAGATCATTGAGGCCTTCATTGAATCAGGGAACCGCCCCGAATGGATGATCCTGACCGTTGTTCCTGTCATTCCGCCGGAATTACGCCCGCTGGTTCCGCTTGATGGCGGCCGCTTTGCAACCTCCGATCTTAATGATCTTTACCGCCGTGTGATCAACCGTAACAACCGCTTGAAACGCCTCATGGAACTCAGGGCGCCAGATATCATTATCCGGAACGAGAAGCGGATGCTGCAGGAATCCGTCGACGCTTTGTTCGACAACGGTCGTCGCGGACGTGTTATTACGGGGGCAAACAAGCGTCCTTTAAAGTCTCTTGCAGACATGCTGAAAGGCAAGCAGGGCCGCTTCCGTCAAAACTTGCTCGGGAAGCGTGTTGATTATTCCGGCCGTTCTGTCATCGTGGTGGGTCCCAGTATGAAGT
>CAYUYL010000235.1:0-3416 GCA_964449195.1 uncultured Filomicrobium sp. | reverse complement strand
ATCCGGCTTTTAGCCGTAACAGGAAGCCACCGGCTTTCAGCCGGTGGTCGTTCACGAGGTGAGCATGGTTATGCGTATGAGGTGTTTGCAGCAGCGTATATCAGCAAGTCTGCGGTTTGTGCTGGGGGCAGGACTTAGTGTTTGCATCATGGCCGTGCCAGCATCGGCAGATTTATACGGGCAGCCCACGCTTGTTGTCGATCCAGGAATGCACACAACCTTGTTCAGAGGCGTTGACGGCGACCGGGATTGGAAGACCTTCGTTACAGGCTCAGAAGACAAGACGCTCCGGATCTGGGCAATGGGCGATAAGCCCAAGCTGATTAAGACGATCCGGATGCCGTCTGGCCCCGGTAATATCGGTAAGATTTTCTCCGTTGCCATGAGCCCGGACGGGCAGCTGATTGCAGCCGGCGGGTGGGCGCGATGGTCACAAGAAGATCGCCAGGAACAGATTTATATCTTCAATAAAAAAGGGAGCATGATAAAGAGAATCGGTAACTTGCCGAACGTGACCTATTCCCTGGACTTCTCACCCAACGGGCGTTATTTGGCAATTGGCATGTTCGGTGGTGAGGGTATTCGTGTCTATGACGGCAAGTACGGATGGGCTGAGGTCGCCCGAGATACCGAATATACCGATACGGTTTATGGCATATCATTCTCACCAGATGGCAGAAGTCTAGCCAGCTCTGACTATGATGGAACCGTCAGCCTCTATGATTCCGGCTTCCAACGCATCGCTCGCCGTAAGCTTAGTCAGGGACGGCGCCCCTTCAGGCTGGCTTTTAATCCGAGTGGTAACCGGATTGCTGTTGGTTTGGAAAACAAGCCGCTGGTTGCTGTTCTCGATAGCCGCAATCTTGAGCCACTTGCCTTTCAGGACATGAAAGTTGTATCGAATAGAAACCTCATGGCGACTGCCTGGTCGCAAGATGGCCAAACCATCTATGGGGGCGGTACTTACAGCGTTGGCGATCATAAGCCTGTTGTAGCCTGGAACGGCGATAGAAACCGGGGAGTCCGCAGGAATTTGTTCAGTGGTGCGCTCAACACTATTTTTTCTATCAAGGCCTTGCCAAATCGTGAGCTTTTAGTCACGTCCGCTGATCCGCATCTGGCGATTGTCGGGGCTGATGGTGAAGCACGTTGGGCCAAGAAGCCGCTACGCTTTGATCCGCGCGGGCAACGTTATAATTTCAGTGTATCGGCCGATGGCACAATGGTTGAGTTCGGCTTTGGATATGGTGGGAAAGACCGCTTTCACTTCAATTTGCGCGATTTTCAAATGGTTAAGACCGCAGCTCCTCGCGGTAGTGTGGCGCCTCCTCGCCAAAAAGGGCTTGACAATTGACAATTGGATCAACACGCGCCAGCCGACATTGAATGGCAAGCGTCTTAACCTGAACCAGCATGAAACATCGCGGAGCCTTGCCATTCATCCCGACGGCCAGCGCTTCGCATTAGGGGCTGAATGGTATCTGCGTGTCTTCGACAAAAATGGCAGGCGTCTGTGGGCACGTCCTGCACCGAGTGTTGTCTGGGCTGTTAATATTACCGGAGATGGACGCATGGTTGTGGCAGCTTACGGTGACGGTACAATTCGCTGGCACAACATGGAAAATGGCCGCGAACTTATGGCCTTGATGCCGCTTGCAGACCAGGCTAACTGGGTGGTGTGGACGCCTGAGGGCTTTTATGGTGCAACGCCGGGTGCTCATGGTGTGCTGCAGTGGCACGTTAATCGCGGTTGGGATAAGACTGCCGAAGCATTCCCGCTGTCGCAATTTCGGGATTTCCGCCGCCCGGAAGCATTGCCGCTGGTGCTTCAGGAAATGGATACCGCCCGCGCCATCGGTATCAGTGTGATGGCTCGCGCTGCACACGCCAGGTGCAGTTACGTACCGGCGCAAAGCTTGCGCCAGGTGCGCGCCTGCATGTCACGGCTGTTGGTGTCAGTCAGTACAATACGCAACACGCCGCACATTTGCGTCTCAAGTATGCGGATAAAGACGCCAAGGATGTGCTAAGTGCATTGGTCAGCAGCCAGTCAGGTTTGTATGCACAGGTTTTGGATCAAGCGTTGACCAACGGTGATGCCACCCGCAAAGGTGTGTTTGATGCTGTCAACAGAATGCGCAGCAACATGCGCGCAAGCCGGGATAAGAATAATACGGCAGTGTTCATGTTCTCAGGTCATGGGGCGATGATCAACGATGAATATTATCTGTTACCCCACGACGTCGATGCGCGAGATAATGATCAGATTGAAACGACGGCCATTCCGGTCGCCCAGCTGCGCAAGCGCCTGAGAGTGCTGTCGCGCTACGGCAAGGTACTCGTCCTACTTGATGCATGCCGGTCTGGCGCGGCCACAGTTGAAGGAGATGATATTGATGTTGATGGCGGTCAATTGCGCGCGCAGCTTGCAGGTTTGCCCAATATTACGGTTCTCACGTCATCAAGTTCGTCTGCACCGTCTTACGAGCATCCTGCATGGGAGAACGGTGCCTTTACAGAAGTCTTGTTAAGAGCGCTTGGCAAAGATGGTGACACCAATCGCAACAGCTTGATCAGCGTTTCAGAATTGATGGATTACATGAATGCGAACCTGCCACGTATTACCAAGCGGCAAGGTGCGCAAAAACCCGGAATTGAAGTGCGTTTTCAAAGTGAGATTTTTGTAAGCGGGCTTTAGTGCCTGTTGACATTTATCGTTCCCGGTGCCGATAGTACTAATCCATTGGCCGGAGAGCTTTCTAAATTCCGGCGGATACGTTTGGGCCATGAGGTTCTCTTTTCAAATGTCACTGATTGGAGTGCGGGGCAGCATGGCGAAGTTATTGTTCTATTGCTGAAAACTTTGGGTTATGTCTGCAAGTCTTTACCTGACAAGCTAGAAAGCTAATCACAAAGAAAAGCAATGCGTCAAAAAAAGCAGACCAAAAAATAACAGACTCCATTGAATTTCTAATTATTATAAAAATACATATCGAAAGATATAATATAGAATTTCCCGCAGGTCGGGTTTCAAATCTACCAATTACCGTAATGCTTGCGATAATGAATAAAACAAGTAGAAACAAACCCAGAAAGCCGAGGTCAAGCGTAATATCCAGGTAGCCATTATGAGCGCTACCTGTTATACGGACAAACTCTATTTCTGAACTATACTTAGAGCCTGTCCGTAAAAATGTTGAGTTATCAGAATCACTTATGGTTCAACTCTTTGAGTGAGCGAGGTCCGTAAATATGAAGTTTACCCCTTTAGTTGTGCTTCTCTCTTTATGCCGACTATCGAGCAATCAACAATGCAGAACATTGAGAGGCGTTGATCTTATTGACTAATTTTAAGGACGGACTCTTAGAGCCCGTCCATAAAAATGTTGAGTCACTGGAATCAGTTATGATTCAAT
>CAYUYL010000234.1:0-3417 GCA_964449195.1 uncultured Filomicrobium sp. | reverse complement strand
AGGCTATCTATAGGCTAATAGTAAATCCGCATTTTCTGAAAATCTTCTAATCTTGAGGTTTGGTTGGAAATGCGGACTTTTCAGTAAATAAACAAGCCCTTCTTCCATGCAGCGCACCCTACTTGGCATTTTAACGCCGTCCTCAAACACCGTTTTAGAACCTGTGACGTGCGAAATTTTAGCTGATCTTGATGATGTTTCGGCGCATTTCTCCCGCTTCCCTGTCACCGAAATTTCCAAAACGGCAGCTGCAAACGCTCAGTTCGAAATCGACAAACCACTGTCAGCTGCAAAACTGCTTGCTGATGCAGAGGTCGACGCAATCGTTTGGAGCGGCACCTCAGCCAGCTGGTTAGGCTTTGAGCATGACGAAGCCCTATGCGAGGCGATTCAGCAACGCACTGGCATTCCTGCCGGCTCGTCCGTACTGGCTCTAAATGATATTTTCCAAAGAGCAGATGTTAAAAAGTTTGGGTTAGTCACGCCATACGTGAAAGACATTCAGAAAACAATTATCGCCCAGTATGCGCGCCTTGGTTTTGAGTGCGTTTCGGAGCGGCATCTAAAAAAATCGCGTAATTTCGATTTCTCCGAGGTCTCCGAGTCTCAAATCGGCGATATGATTAAAGCCGTCGCCGCAGATAAACCCGATGCCGTTGCAATCATCTGCACCAATCTTCGTGGTGCGCGCATCGCACCAAAGTACGAGCAAAAGCTTGGAATACCAATTTTAGACTCAACTTCAGCCGCAGTGTGGGCGGGCCTGAAGATAGCCGGCAGGAATACAAGTGAACTAAAAGCCTGGGGCCGGCTATTTGAGATGTGATAGCGCTACAATCACAATCCTAGCTCACAGGATATTTTCAGGACTGCAGATTTAATTGGCTCGATAATTGGAATATTAAATTCTTTTTGCATGTGGCGCGCTGCGGTCGCTAACGGCCCCCCACCAATAATAACGGCTTCAGCGCCATCAAGATCGATTGCTTTACGTACGGCTTCTGTTAATTCATCAAAAAGCTGACCAGGTCTTTCACATAGCGCCGCAGCGTCAGTTTCAGTGAAACGAATGGATTTGAAATTCTCTCCATATCCTGTTTTATGACAACGCATAACAATATGTTCCTTAAGCGCCGGCGTTGTCGTAACAATTGAGAAGCTTCTCCCCCCTCTCGCAGCTTCGGCGATACTTGCTGCCGCGATGCCAACCAACGGCTGCGAAAAGTTGGGCCTCAAAGCCTCAAGGCCAGGATCTCCAAATGCAGCTATAATGAAGCCGTCATAGGCATCGCGACTTGCACGCATAACGTCACCAACAGCTGCTGCAGCAATTTCAAGCTGCTGTGGCTCAGTAATAAGCGGCGCCCCAAATGGCGCCGTCTTGCCCTCAACGTGAAGATCTTGCGGGCAATAATGTTCCGCTATCTTTTTCATAGCGGCTGTTGTGGCTGACGATGTGTTAGGATTTATCATTAAAATACAGGGCATTTCAAAATCCCAACCACATTGATAAAAAACGCATAAAGCAGCTCTTCATTTACTTTCAATCTAATATAACAAGCCTGCACGATTTATGCCTTCAGAGTAAAAGAACTCTAATGTTTTTTAGAGTTTTTCCGTTTCAAGTTGCACAATATCCGCTGTTTTTGATGTATCTTGTGCATTCCTCTGCCGATATTTTTTTGATGAGCTTTCCTATGCGTTTGCAAATAGCGTCAAATGTACGTTCGCTAGCCTTGCGCAGGAGGCGTTTGACTTTTGAGAATACCTGCTCAATAGGATTGAGGTCCGGCGAATAGCTCGGCAGAAACCAGAGCCGGGCGCCAGCCTTGCGGATGAGTTCAGCCACTCTTGCGCTTTTATGCGAGCCCAGGTTGTCAAGCACGACGATATCACCAGGCCGCAATTCCGGCAGTAGAACTTTTTCGATATAAACGAAGAAAATATCGCCGTTGATCGCGCCGTCAAAGATCATCGGTGCGGTCAGGCCATCACGCCTCAAAGCCCCTATGAAAGTCATGGTCCGCCAAGAGCCGTGTGGCGCATATGATTTGAGCGGCACGCCACGTGTATGCCATCCGCGGGTTCGGACCATGTTGGTTTTAACCCAGGTTTCATCAATAAAAATCAGTCTGTTGAGGTTGACTTTTTCCTGCACGCGTCGTCTCCAGATGCTGCGGCGGCGCTCGACGTCAGGACGTTTTTGTTCTTCGGCGAACAGTGTTTTTTTTAAAGCTTATCCCCTCAGAGCGCAAAAGCGCCAAAGGGTATCGCACGCAACTTTACAATCGCGCCGCTCGAGCTGGCGGAGAAGGGAGTGCAGTGTCAGATCGGGGTGATTTTTGACTTGTTTCAAAAGCCAGTCGCGTTGCGCGCCAAGCGCATCACGGCGCTTGCCACCCATCGGTTTCGCGGCCGGACTTCCGTAAGCGCCACGTTCTCAGCATGCCACATCAGGCTTGACAATCGCAGATCAGGCGGCAACGCTACGCGTTGCCGTTGGCGCTATGTTCCATGGCAGCAGCGCTTCGATATCTTCAATGGTTTTGGCCTGCGGCAGGTCGGTGAAGACGCGGCGCAGATAGGCGTAGGGCTCCAGGCCGTTTGCTTTGGCGGTTTCAACCAGGCTGTAGAGGCGTGCTGAGGCTTCGGCGCCGGCAGGTGTGTCCGAGAACAGCCAGTTTTTTCTGCCCAGACAAAAAGGTCTGATCGCGTTTTCGCAGAGGTTGTTGTCTACCTCGAGACGACCGTCTTCAAGCACGGCAATGAGATGCGGCCATTGCTCATCGAGATACCTGAGGGCTGCACCCACGGCGGTTGAAGGCGGGGCATGAGTGCGCACTTTATCGAGCCATTCACGTAGCTCCGTCCATACTGGCCGAGCTTTTTTATCTCTGAGTTGCTGGCGTGCCCCGGCGTTCAGGCCGGCCTCACGTGCCAGCTTTTCAACCCGGTAGATTTTATTGATGAGGGCAAGGCCTTGCTTGGCCAGTCCACCTCGTCCGGTTTTGCTCTGCGCTTTCACGGCCTCGTCGAACTTGCGGCGGGCGTGCGCCAGGCAGCCGACATGGACAATATCCTTGCGCTTGCCGACAGCATCATAGCCGATATAACCATCCGACTGGAGATAGCCTTTAAAGTCTTCGGTCAGACGCCAGGCCACTTTGCCCGATCGCGTCGGATCGTAATGGAACAGGATGACGTGGTGCCCTGGCGGGCCACCGCGCCGCACCCACATCCGTGATTGTGTTTGCGCCGCCCGGCCATCTTCTTTGAGAACTTGGACCGTTGTTTCATCGATTTGCAGGATGTCGTAACCGGCCTGGATCTCATCCATCAGATTGATCAGTGGGATAATCAAATCACCAAGACGGATCATCCAGAAGGCAAGCGTGCCGCGCGAGATATCGAAGCCAT
>CAYUYL010000233.1:3138-3458 GCA_964449195.1 uncultured Filomicrobium sp. | reverse complement strand
CCATTCAAATTGATCTGCGCGAAAAGCCGATGCGCCGTTAGCGCTTTTTCTTTTTTTTCTTACGCGCGGAAGCCGGCGATGCGCCCCCAAGGCCTGGCAGGCCACCAGGCAAACCGCCACCGCCAAGCCCTGGAAGTCCACTGCCACCGAGGCCCGGCAATCCTTTGGGCACGCTGCCACCGGGAAGGCCGGACAGGCCGCCGGGCATTTGCGCTGATTTTTGTGCTTTTTTGGCTTCGGCAATCATATCTGCCTCAGACTCGGGCATGGCATTCATCATGCCAGCACCGCCGCCAAGGCCCAGACCACTCATCATCTGG
>CAYUYL010000233.1:0-3128 GCA_964449195.1 uncultured Filomicrobium sp. | reverse complement strand
TTCACATCCTGTACGCGTGTCCCTGAGCCGGCCGCGATGCGGCGGCGGCGCTTACCATTGATGATTTTCGGGCTGGCACGCTCCTGCTTGGTCATTGAGGTAATGATGGCATGCTGGCGTTTCAGCATCTTATCGTCAAGATTGGCATCGGCGATCTGGTTTTTCATCTTGCCGATGCCAGGCAGCATGCCGAGAACACCACCCATTCCGCCAAGGCGCTGCATCTGCTTGATCTGCTCGGCAAGGTCGTCAAGGTCGAACGACCCCTTCTTCATCTTGTCGGCGATCTTTTTCGCCTTTTCGGCGTCGATCGTTTCAGCGGCGCGTTCCACCAGAGAAACGACGTCACCCATGCCAAGGATGCGCCCGGCGATACGCTCAGGATGGAAGTCCTCCAGCGCATCCCACTTTTCACCTGTACCCAAAAGTTTGATTGGTTTTCCGGTGACAGCACGCATGGAAAGGGCAGCACCGCCGCGGCCATCACCATCAATCCGGGTCAACACGATGCCGGTAATGCCGACACGATCTTCAAAAGCCTTGGCGGTGTTGACAGCATCCTGGCCTGTGAGACTGTCGGCCACCAGCAGCGTCTCGTGCGGGCCAACGGAAGCCTTGACGTCAGCCACCTCACGCATGAGGTCTTCATCTACGGTCACACGGCCGGCGGTGTCGAGCATCACGACGTCGTAACTGGCCAGCTTGGCCGCATCCATGGCGCGTTGTGCGATCTGCAACGGCGTCTGGCCGGCGATAATGGGCAAAGTTGCCACGCCCGTCTGTTCACCAAGGACTTTGAGCTGCTCCTGGGCGGCCGGGCGCCGGGTGTCCAACGATGCCATCAGGACTTTCTTTTTGTCCCGGTCTGTCAGGCGTTTGGCGATTTTGGCCGTACTGGTGGTTTTACCGGAGCCTTGCAGGCCGACCATGAGAATAGGCACAGGCGGAGCTGCCGTGAGATCAATCGGCTGGGCTTCCGAGCCTAGCACCCGCACCATCTCGTCATGAACGATTTTGACGACCATCTGGCCGGGCGTCACGGACTTGATGACTTCGGCGCCAACGGCTTTTTCTTTGACCTGCTCGGTAAATTCGCGGACCACTTCAAGCGCAACATCCGCTTCAAGCAACGCCCGGCGCACTTCGCGCATCGCGCTTGAAACGTCGCTGTCCGTCAGGGCACCGCGGCGGGTCAGCGAATCGAAAATGCCTGACAGGCGGTCTGATAACGACTCGAACATAAGTCCTCACGATCTGATGTTTCAATCAGATACACTTCTATGGCAATACGGCCAAATACAAAAGCACCCGCGGGCGATACTCGCTGACGGGTGTCGTTGAATTCTATTTGATACAATGCATGCGCGTTTAATAGTTTGTGCGCATGTGCCTGCTTACCAGTCTATCTAAGACTGTTATATTTCAATTCTTATATAATGGTTGATGGCGTGTTGAATGTCAACAAACCGTTGCAATTCAACTTCTTTCAACGACCGATCCCCCCGACCATCCGATAACACGCGCTTTACCTGGCTAGCTTTACCTACCTGGGCTCCACCCGGATCAGGCGGCCGTTAGTGCTGTCGGTGAGGACGTAGAGATAGCCGTCGCGGCCCTGGCGCACATCGCGGATGCGTTCGCGCAAATTATCAAGCAAAACCTCCTCGGCAACGACCTTGTTGCCATCCAGAACGAGGCGAGATAGATGCCTATCCCTCAAGGCGCCGACAAACAGGTTGCCTTTCCATTGCGGGAAACGGTCCGCATCGTAAAAGGCCATACCACATGGCGCAATTGACGGGTTCCAGTAATAGAGCGGTTGTTCCATGCCGGCGTTGCGTGTGCCGATACCAATTTTCGCGCCTGAACAATCGCGGCCATAGGTGATCACCGGCCATCCGTAATTGGCGCTGGGCTTTGGAATATTCACCTCATCACCACCTCTGGCGCCGTGCTCAACGGTCCACAAATCCCCGGTTGCGGGATGGATCGCAGCAGACTGCGGATTACGATGGCCGAAAGACCAGATTTCAGGCTGCGCATCTGATGTGCCGACAAATGGATTGTCAGCCGGGACTGATCCATCCGGATTGATGCGTACCACTTTGCCGAGATGGGATTTAAGGTCCTGAGCATAGTCTTTCTGATAGCGCTCGCCAAGCGTCACAAAGAGCTTGCCATCCGGTGCGAAGGCAAGCCGTGAACCAAAGTGCAATCCCCCGGAAAAGGCCGGTTTCTGCTGGAAGATGATTTCCAGATCTGCAAATCGGTCCTGGTTCTTTTCACGAACCAGGCGGGCGCGGGCAACGCTGGTGCCGTTTCTGCCCTGCGCGCGCGGTTCCGTGAATGAGATATAAACCATTTGGGAGATGGCGAAGTCCGGTGCCAAAGCGATATCCAGCATGCCACCCTGGCGTATTGGAAGCGCACGTGGCGCACCCTCCAAAGGCAGCGAGACATCACCGGAAGTTGTTACAATGCGGATTGCTCCGGTGCGTTCTGTCACAATGAAACGGCCATCCGGCAACATCTGCATGCCCCATGGTCTTGAAAGCCCAGAGGCAATTGTCGTTGCTTTCGCACCCGTCAATACGCTTGGTTTGGGGGCGTTTGTTTGAACAGCGTGTGCGGAACCGGCTATGGCCAGTACAAACATGGCGGCGAAAGCACGGATATAAAACATGCCTGGACTCCTCTATGGATACAGCCCAGACATGATATCGTGAAATGTCAGGTTCAACCAGATCCGGCCCATCGGACGCTATCAAATTTACGCTATCGGCAGGCCGTATTTCCCGACAATGCGCGGTAACATTTAACGCAACCGGCGCGGGTTTGTGTAAAGCTCCGATTCCTGATGCTCAACCTTCGGTGCGATTTTATCCTGGATCACGGCCTTGGCCAAACGCTTCACGTAGCTGCGACAGCGATCGTTGAAGATCAGCATACTGGTAAACATCTTCAGCACATTGAGTAATTGCTTGCTGGCATATTCTTCTTTCACGCGGCACCGCCATTTGCCGGAAATCGAGAAAAATGCACCATCAATGCGGCCGATACGCTTATTCTGCGCGTTATAAATGGAATAGTCGTCGCCAAAGCGGAAGAAATCCTGCCGGATGCGGTAG
>CAYUYL010000232.1:0-3486 GCA_964449195.1 uncultured Filomicrobium sp. | reverse complement strand
AGGAAATGAAGACATACCAACAAGAGAATTTACAGACCTCACGTTACACCACCGGCATGTCCATTCTCATAGGCTTGAGCCGCACGATAACAGGCGTCCAGCGGATCAAGCAGGCCGCAGTTGATATAATGCGACAGCACCGAGTGATAGAGAAAGCGCTGGCCGTTCAACATCGCATCCTGGTAATCGCCGAACAACGGCAGGCACGTATCAATAAAATGATCCAACGCCCGTTCAGCATTCTGACTGGTAACGGCAAATCGAAACGGTTTCAGATCACCGAAATGGTTTGAAAAGCGCTCGCCGACAAGGTTCAGCACATCCTGCGTGATGGCGTCGGGCTTGAAACTCAGGCGTTGCGGCAGAAACAGATCATCTTCAGCGGGTTTTCGATTTTCGCTATCGAAATTCCATTTGCCACCAGCCGGCTTATCCCCGTCCATAAGCAAGCCTGTTTTCTTCTGCATCTCACGGTAGAAGTATTCCATACGCAGTTGCTTGCGTCCTGCCACCCAGGTGGCGAACTCATGATGTGACGCGAGAAAGCGTTTGTCCGGCACAATTGCAACCGGGCAGCCGAACGCTTTGTCCCAATGCTGCATCTGAGACAACAGCCGCCATTCTCCAGGTTCTGCGACAATCACGTTTGATAAGCTATGACGGCCGAGCGCGCGCTTAACTTGACCTGACAGGCTGCCGAAATTATGAGGCGCATCAAGCGGGACATAATCAACGCGCCAGCCGTCTTCTTCAAGCTCCACAGCAAAATGGCGCATGGCTGAAAACAGAAAAGCGATTTTCTTTTTGTGATGAAGAACATAGGTCGCCTCATCGCTGACTTCGGCCATCAGGATAACATCGCGTGCCCTGTCTGCGCCGGAAAGTGCAGCGATAGCGGGTGAAAGCTGATCGCCTAAAATGAGGATAAGGTTGCCGCTACTCATGCTGTAACTCGCTGATAAACAACGCGCCGGTATAAGCGTATGTTAATGAGATGTGATTGGTTTTGTTTTGCCATAGCCATTTGTACGTAGAATATGATCGATGAATAAAACGAACCCGCAGCCGCTGTAGCTTGATCAGAAAACGTAGTCGTTGGTCGCATGCCTATGAAACGTCCGGAGACAACAGACATTCAGGCTGCGCGTGTGCATTTTGATTAAAGCACGGCGATGCCAATTCAAATTGAGCCGCGCAGCGCGCCGATCCGAACCGGTTGCAATAACCGTAGCAATGCTGAGATTAATAACAAAGCAGTCACGGATTGGCTCATGCAAAACCAGGTAAACGACCTTGCAATTTACGATACGCACGCGGACGCCTGGTGGGACGGATCGGTGCACTGGCTACGCACCTTGCATAACATGGTGCCGGCCAGACTTGCTTACTTTGACCGATACGTTGACGATTGGTCTGGAAAACGCATCATCGACATTGGCTGCGGTGGTGGTTTCATGGCAGAGGCGTTAGCCAAACGATCGGCTGATGTGGTGGGCGTCGACCCATCGGAAGGGGCCATCCAGGCGGCGCGTGTTCACGCAACCTCCAATAACCTGTCCATTGAGTACGAAATCGGCCAGGCCGAATATCTCGAATTTGAAGACGAGATTTTTGATATCGTAGTTTGCGTCGATGTGCTGGAGCATGTTGAAAGCCTTGAAAAGACGATCCGGCAGATTAGTAGAATACTCAAACCCGACGGCCTCTTTCTGTTTGACACGATCAATCGCAACTGGCTTGCCAAGTTTCTGGTGATTACCGCTGCCGAACGCATCGTCGGGCTTCTGCCGCGTGGCGCCCACGACGGCAATCTATTTATCAAGCCCGGTGAACTGCGCAAAATGTTTGCCGAAACCGGCTTGCAGACAGTCAATTTTGCAGGTCTTGGGCCGGTCGGTATCGACCGCAAGCTGGACATCAGATTTGGTAAAGTGCCGTTAACGCTGGTGCAATATATGGGCGTTGCACGGAAGGCGCGTTGAGGCTCAACTTTTTCTAATACACGAAAGATCAGCTATGACCGAAAAAATACCCATCATTGGCGCCAGCAGCGGTATCGGCCTTGAAAGCGTGAAGGCCGCACTCGTGGCAGGTTATCAGGTGCGCGCCTTTGCACGCAGCGCCGCACAAATTCCGCTTGATCATGAAAATCTGGAGAAGTTTCCAGGCGATGCTCTGAAGGAGCAGGATATCGAGAGCGCGCTTGCTGACATAAGCGTTGTCATTCAGACCGGTCAACCTCACAATGCTCACCGGCCCGATTGATTTGTTTTCCAGTGCAACCCGCATCCTGGTGCCGAAGATGGAAGCAGCCGGTGTCAAAAGACTGATCACCGTCACGGGCTATGGATCAAGTGACGGGCGGCGTCTCATTCCACCGTTGCAGCGCATCGGTTTTGAGATGTTTCTGGGCCGTGCCTATAGCGACAAGAATATTCAAGAAGATATCATCAAAGAAAGTTCACTGGATTGGACCATCGTTCGTCCGGGTGTTCTGACAAACGGTAAGGCAACGTGCAACACGCGTGTTTTGGTCGAGCCGAAAAGTTGGCGCAACGGTCTCATTTCACGCGCTGATGTTGCCGAGTTTCTGGTGCAGCAGATTGCAGATGCCTCTCACTTGAAAATGACGCCGGTTTTAATAGGCAAATGTAGCCTTCCTCACATTTGATCGTCATCAGATGTACTCGGCGTCGTCTCTATGCGTTTCCACGTTACAATGAGCGCATCTCGATGGGCGCTTTTGGAGGTATCACCGACGGCCCAAACTGGAGACACGCTATGTTTTAAGACGCGGTCATCCAGGAAAAGTGCATCTAACGGCTCTGTCAGATGGAAAATTGCGAGAGGCTGATTGTTGCAATCCGTTATTGTTGTAATGCCGCCACCGATATTCCGGCGTTCCATAAACATAATAAATACGCAGTCCACGCCATCACGGTGCAACCCTTCAGGTGTTGGCTTGCCGGGCTTGTCGCCCATGGCTTTGATGCGCATCTGGTGCATTTCAATGCGCCAGAACGCTGGGGCCGGATCGTCAGCGCAAAATACCGCACGATTGACATCGAGAATTGCCCGCATAACCGGGTTGTCAGCAATCATATCTTCAATCGGCGCAAACCATCTGTTAATGCCGCCGTTGACGGCATTAAATTTTCTCTGCTGGTAATGCGGTTGATGCTCTAAGCGTTGCAGCACGCCATCAGCATCCATTGTGAAAACGCAATGCCGCCTGCTCCGATATCTGCCCCCGTCAGCCATGAATTCATCTTGTGGCAGGTTGTTCCAACTTTCAGAAAAAGCGTGCCAATCTGCGTTAACTTGAGATTTATCCAAAAGTTTACGCATATCGCTGCTGCCTGCATGTGCGAACCTGTCAGCCTCAAAGCGACCTTTTATGTTTGCAAGAGGCTGTGAATGAACCGGATGTATTTTAGAGTCTTTAATAGGGTATCAGTAAACCCCTCGCCTTTAGGCGACAGGATG
>CAYUYL010000231.1:0-3503 GCA_964449195.1 uncultured Filomicrobium sp. | reverse complement strand
GAAAAGTTGGAAAACATCAAATCCGGGAGCCAAGCGTTAGACTCAGAACACTAGAGTCTTTTTGTATCAGCCTGACCTTCCCACTCCCCCCGGCCGCCCAAAGCCACGATCTAATGGGCGCCATGTTATACTATGGGCGGGGGAGTGGGCTGGCGATGAATGCAACTTGAACTCAAAATACCCTGAAAGCCGAAGGACGCGGAAAATGGGAGCTGGTTGCGTGTCTGCGTGACCGGCACTTGGGCTCAATAGAGCACTACGGAGCGTATGGATCGGCCTTTGTGCATGAGTTCGAAGGCTGTATTGATCTTATCCAGAGGCATGGTGTGTGTGATCATCGGGTCGATCTGGATTTTGCCATCCATATACCAATCGACGATTTGGGGCACGTCTGTGCGTCCGCGGGCGCCGCCAAATGCTGTGCCCCGCCATGTGCGTCCCGTGACCAGTTGAAACGGGCGTGTTTTGATTTCCTGGCCGGCGCCTGCAACGCCGATGATGATGCTCTCGCCCCAGCCTTTGTGGGCTGCTTCCAGGGCGGCACGCATGACCTCGACATTGCCGATGCATTCGAAGGTATAATCCGCGCCGCCACCGGTGAGATCAACGAGATGGGCAACAAGATCGCCGCTGACATCTTGCGGATTGACGAAATGGGTCATGCCAAACTCAGTACCCCACGCCTGCCTGGATGGGTTGGTGTCAACGCCGACGATCATGTTGGCGCCAACAAGCCTCAGGCCCTGGATGACATTCAGGCCGATGCCGCCAAGTCCGAAAACAATGCAATTGGCACCGGGCTCAACTTTGGCTGTATTGACCACGGCGCCAATTCCGGTTGTAACACCGCAACCGATGTAGCAGATTTTATCGAAAGGCGCATCTTCCCGCACCTTGGCAAGCGCGATTTCTGGTACCACGGTGTACTGTGAAAATGTTGACGTGCCCATGTAATGGTAAATCGGTTGACCTTCAAAAGAAAAACGGCTTGTGCCGTCAGGCATCAGGCCCTGGCCCTGCGTCGAACGAATAGCCTGGCACAGGTTGGTTTTGGGGTTGAGGCAGTATTCGCATGTCCGGCATTCCGGTGTATAAAGCGGGATGACATGATCGCCCTTTTTCAGTTCGTTCACATCAGGACCGGTGCCAACAACAATGCCGGCGCCCTCATGGCCTAAAATGGCGGGGAACAGGCCCTCTGGATCGGCACCTGAACGCGTGAATTCATCCGTATGGCAGATGCCGGTTGCTTTGATTTCAACAAGCACTTCACCGCTTCTCGGACCTTCGAGATCAACCTCGACGATTTCCAACGGCTTGCCAGCTTCAAATGCGACTGCGGCGCGTGATTTCATACCTGGTTCCTCAGGGGTTGCCGACCCTGATATTTGCGATATCCGGGCAGGATGCTTTATATAACTTGCCGACCAACATGCTCCATGTCAAAACGGTCCCAAAAGATAGAATAAGGTCTGCCTGTGTCAAACTCAACGAAAGACTCCATTGATGAACCGCGTGTTGGCTCGATTGCTGAGGCGCGCGAGCAACTGGCAAACGGTGGCCTGACTGCTGCAGGCTTGCTTGATGATTATATCGCGCGCACAAAGGCACAGCGTGATCTGAATGTTTTCATCTCTGAAACGTTTGAGTTGGTGCAAGCCCAGGCTGAAGCTGCGGATGCTCGTCTTGCAGCCGGCCGGCCTAAAGCGCTGGATGGCATCCCGATTGCGGTCAAAGATAACTTCTGTACAGAAGGCGTTCTGACAACAGCGGGTTCAAAGATTCTAGAGAATTTCGTTCCAGCCTATGAGTCCGCCGTGACAGAGCGGCTTTTTGGTGCTGGCGCGTTGTGTGTCGGGAAAGCCAATCTTGATGAATTCGCGATGGGCTCCTCCACTGAGACGAGTTATTTTGGTCCAACCAAAAACCCGCTTGGCGAAGCTCTCGGCCTTGCCAATCTTGTTCCGGGTGGGTCATCCGGTGGTTCGGCAGCGGCTGTTGCCGCGAATCTGGCGCTCGGCGCCATCGGTACGGATACGGGCGGTTCCATCCGCCAACCGGCCAGCTTTTGCGGCATTGTTGGCATGAAGCCGACTTACGGCGCCTGCTCACGCTGGGGCATTGCAGCTTACGCGTCGTCACTTGATCAGGCCGGTGCGTTCGGCAAATCCGTCAGCGATGTGGCGATTCTTCTCGATACCATGATTGGCCATGACGCAAGGGATTCAACATCGATTCCTGATTTCAAGCCATCATTGGAACAGGCGGTTCGGAAACCGAAGGACAAATTGCGAATCGGCGTTATCAAGGACTTGATCGAGGGCGAGACAACGCCCCAAGCCCGCACGGTTTGGGATGAAATCCTGGATGTCGCACAAACGCTTTCAGCGGAGGTGCGTGAGATCAGTCTGCCGCATTTCTCATATGCGCTACCTGCCTATTATGTGATCGCGCTTTCAGAAGCGTCCTCAAATCTCGCGCGCTATGACGGTGTGCGGTACGGCTACCGGGCGAAGAATTTTGCCAATCTGAGCGAAATGTATGAACGTACGCGTGCTGAGGGTTTAGGTGCCGAGGTGAAACGCCGTATTTTGATGGGCACCTTCTCGCTTTCCAGCGGTTATTACGATCAATATTATCAGAAAGCGTTGAAGGTTCGCCGTTTGGTTGTAAATGATTTTCAGGCTGCATTCGAGACCTGCGATGTGATCTTGTTACCCACAGCCCCAACCGGCGCGTTCGAGGCCGGTTCGCACGGCGCTGATCCGGTCGCCATGTATCTGGAAGATGCCTTCACCGTTCCGGTTAACCTGGCCGGTCTGCCCGCTCTCAGTCTTCCCGGTGCCAAGGATGACCGTGGCATGCCGCTCGGCATACAGGTGATCGGACCGCAAAAAGGTGATGCCGCCGTCGTGCAAGCGGCCGCCATGATCGAACAGGCAGCCGCTGCTGGTGCCTGAACGGCAGATTGTGCAATGATCTGCCGTGGTGGGAACGTTCGCCTCGCCTTGATATTTTGAGCAAAATGACTTGGCACGCTCGAGATTGCGGCCGCAAATAACAATTTCAATGTTTGCAATATCGGCAAGCAATCCGGCAAGGCGTCTCCCAAATACGCCGTACCCGCCGAGAATAAGAATTTTCAAGTCAACAGCCTTTTTTGCACTTCAGGGTCCGGCAGCGCGCACAAATCTCTGGTTCCAAAAAAATTATAACGATTACGCGCAACCAAGCGATACAGAATATCCTGTAGTGAGACCGGCAAAATCCGAAGCAGATACAATCCTTTCCAGATCCCGCCGAGGCGAACACCAACCCGAATAAATGCATCCAGAGAGGTGTAGGCATTGCCATGTTCGACATAAAGCCATGACACTGGGTCTGCAGGATTTAGACCGTAGTGCTTTAATAATGCACGGCCAACATCTGACTGCATGGGAATAATCGTGAATTCCTGAGAGCCCGTCCATAAAAATGTTGAGTCACTGGAATCAGTTATGATT
>CAYUYL010000230.1:0-3514 GCA_964449195.1 uncultured Filomicrobium sp. | reverse complement strand
CCATCTAAATAATCGATCCATTTCTCAATACTGCTAAACATCTCATTCACTCCCCCAAAAATTAGTATAATTTCGAATCAGTTCTTTTTTAAAATCATCAGGAAGTTTTTGATTCGGAAATACAACTGAAATCCAGCCTAATACAATCTCATCTAAAATTCTCCACGTTTTTAACAATTGTTTATTCATTTGTTCTAATTGAAGAATCACTAGTACTCCTATCTCATAACCTCTGTCGCCATAAATGATCCATTTCGCAGAAGGGGAAACCCATATCACACGTGAAGCAATATCAATTATGCTATTATTTACACTCTCTATCGGATAATCCGTTAAGAGATCGAGGTAATCACTTGGAGTAAGGTTTAACGGTACTTTCACCCAAGGATAATAACCAAAATCATGATAATAATCATCCATGCTCTTCTGCTCATCTAATACAGCCATGAGTATATAGTCATCATGATGATTCAAAGCTAAACCTTTTAACATTTCCCAACCATCATCTGATAACAACCAATGGAATTCTTCGAATAAATAATGAGGGGTTTTCGTTTTCAACACTTGATCAGGGAATGTCTTCGTACTGTGAATGAGCGAATGAACAAACGATAGAACATGTTCAAATTCTTTTGGATCGGATATAAACAAATGTTTCACTTTATGCTCCTTTCATATCTTCGGGTAAGTCTATCATCAGTCATTAATAATCCATTTCACCGCTTGTAACATGACGCATAATGAGAGAGCATTTGAGTGTCATAATCATTGAATGTTTTTTGATCCTTCAATAATCCTTCAAACCAATTTGCTAAAACAGGGTGATCCATTGGTTTCCACCCTTCTTTTAATAACCTATTTTTCACAGAATCTTTTGTTGATACCATTCCTATGATACAAATTTCCATATCTCTATCTGCCCAAATCGCCCACTGCAAAGAATGAGCTAACCAGACAACTATATTCGAATTCGTGATTATATTATCCGCTATGGAACCTTTTGGGTGCATCCATAGTGCATTTACATAATCCTCACCTGAAATGTTCACACTCGCTTTCAGCCAATGATAATAACCAAATTCCTTCAAATAATAATCAATTGGATCTGGTTGAAGGACTGCAGTCAAAAATTCTCTATCTTGTGTAACAGTTGATAACTCTTTTATGGTTGGTAAAATATCATCACTCAATGCCCAATCAAACTCTTGAAACAAAAAACAATCAAATGTCTTACGAAAAACTTGTTGTGGCAGCTCTTTATTTGTTTCAAACACATGGTCTACTAAATTCTGATAGAATTTGAACTCTTTTTCTGAACGAATAAATAAGTCTTCAAGCCGTTTCAAACAACTACCTCCACTCTTGTCGAACTAGTAGTTTTTTAATTCTTCCTCTATATCTTCTTTTAATGTTTGAATTTCAATTGACACCGAATTATTTCGATTATAGAAAATGGACGGATTGATTCCATCTGCTAACATTCCCGGCAGCCACTCTTCTATAAAATCGTCTAAATCAATCATTTCTGGCACTGTTTTTTCCCATTGATCGATCGCACAATAAGCGGCATAATCCTCTGTCGGCCAAAAATGAAGCTGCGGTACACGATGTTCATCCTCTGACATCACCCACCCCTTCTCGTTTCTTAATGACCAAACCTCTTCAAAATCAACAATCTTTTTGATGAAATAGTCATAACGCTTTTTCGCAGGTAATTGGACGGTGGTTTCTAATTCTTTCGGATGCATGGACATTGCGTCACTCCTTTTATTTATAAATGGGCTTAATCATAAGAATTTAGCAAGCTCATATATAGGAACTATTTGTATTCTTCTAACCAGTCATTCAAATCCTCTACAGGATGTAAGTAAGAATTAGGTGAATCTTTCAAATCAATTCCACTTAAAAGAATCAGCATATCCCAAACTTGATCATCGTCTATTTCTGGATCGTCTGCAGAAACGTAAATTTCAGCCCAATCAGACACTTGTTCTCTTGTGATCGTCCCCTTTAAGACATTTCGTATTTTATTTAAACAGTCTAGCATTTTTGGTTCAGCCATTTATTACACCATTCCTTTCTCATAACTCATTTTACGCTGTAAACTGCCTATATTTCATATTTAATAATATCCTCCATTGACATACCTTTAAAATATAATGAAAGAATGCTTATAATAGTGTATTCGCCAAGCATACCAATCGGGTTAAATATCATTTTAGCCGTTTTTGGGTCAGCAACCTCTAAGTCCATAACAGGTGCATTGTGACCTTCTTTCCCCTTGCTTACGTAATAATTTCCATCTCGGTATTCCACGAATTTCAGATTTTGAAGATCCTCTTCTTTTATAAAATCTTGATTTATTTTTGTGATGACTTTCCATGAACCATTTAAAAAGCCTGTCAGACCTGTATTTGCAACGAATAGTCCTTTCTCTTTTTTTATCAATTGTTTTAACTCATTTTTTTCTATTCTTTCATCAACAAACAAATCATAGTATTGGATTAAAATATCATCATATTGATTTTTCCCCTCACCCGAAATGATCAAAGCATAGCTCAATTTCCCAACTTCTTTTAATGGGAGTTCAAATATAGCTCCTGGTTCTACTTTACTTAAAGTTTTTACTTTTTTAGTTGTTATTTTAATATCCGTTACTTCTTTGTCGTTTAAATCATCAAAATAGTGACTACCTCCATTGTTTAAAGCCATCATAATTGTCAAAAGCATCTCATCAATCGTTGGCTTTCTCTTCAAATGTTCCTCAGTCATTTCATAGAATTGTTCAATCGCTTCTTCAAAAATATCTAATCCATCATCACCAATTATGATGTTCTTTTTCTTATGTACTTCTTCCCAAAAGCCCATTTAGAATACCCCCTTTATATATTGTGTTCTTTATGTTATTCTCATTTTGCTTTATCACGATAAACGTATACTTGTATAAACTGTTTTATGTGCACGTTTGAAAAGTGCCACTTCATGATCCGTTAACCACTTAAGCTCTCTCATATGATAGGAAATTTCTTCTAAATAAGTATCGGTTTTTGCAATTAATTTTTTATCTAAGATATTTCTTTTATTGTCTTCAACTACAAGATAAAGAGTAAACTGTTTTAAATCTAATTCGATAAGTGGGTAAGCTTTTCTTTTTTTATCGGGACTTAGTTTTGTTCTCCCTTTAATCTCCGCTTTATATTCCTTCTCTTTCATTTTCTTAAATGTCGCTTTGACTAGCTGACTGTCCCAATTTTTCAGTTCACACAGATAGAGTATCGCTTTTTCCAAAGTATCTGCTAAGATCTTTTTCTTATTTGTTGCATTTTCAAATTCACTGTAACGGAAGGGTACTTCCAGCTCGTACGTATTTTTTAAAAATAAGATGTCTGGTTCATCTTTTAAAGTACTAATTAATTTGTAGTCTTTAAAAGACCCACATATCAAAACAATAGCCTCACAATCTTTCGTTTGAAATTTCTTTTCTAATTCGTATAAAAACATTTCAGTCATACAA
>CAYUYL010000229.1:0-3562 GCA_964449195.1 uncultured Filomicrobium sp. | reverse complement strand
ATATTTTGCTGTCTGGATTGTTGGGCTGTGCCTCCAATGCCTGCAGGGCGTTGCGGCAGATGTTGTTCAGGATACGGAAGAGATGATCCCGGTCGGCATCGATTTGTAATGTGGTAGGCACGGCGACATCGAACGTAACCGTTGCACGCGGCAGGTCAAGCCCGTCCGCGATTTCCTCAATCAGCGGCAATAATTTAAATATATCACGTCTTGGCGGTGCTTCCTGTGCACGGCCGAATTTGAGCGTGTCATTACAAAAGTTAATGGCTCGGTCCAGCGAAGCAATTAACTTCGGCGCAAAGCGTTGCACGGTTGGATCTGGCAGGTCCGCCAGCCTATCGGAGATCAATTGTGCGCTTGCCAGCATGTTGCGCAAATCATGATTGATTTTAGAAACCGCCAGCCCCAGTTGCGCAAGCCGACTTTTTTGGTGCAGCAGTGATGTCAACTCGCGCTGCATATTGGCAAGTTCACGCTGCGCTGTGCCAAGTTCGTCCTGCCGATTGGAAGGTGAGATCATTTGGCTTGCATCTTCTGGATTACGTGAAAACGCAATCATATTGGAATAGAGATCCATCATTGGGCGCACGATGACGCGGCTCAATGCAACATAAATCAGGCTTGCCGCGATTGCAGAAATAATAAGTGAGAGGATGAGAATATTCCGCGCGTGTCTGAGCATAGCATCGCGCAGCGGCTTTTCCGGCATCACGATTTCGATGAATTCATCCATCTCCAACGGCCTGCCAAGACCTGTATCGGCTTGGCCGAAGACGCGGATGATGCGCTGATCGCCATGCGTGAAAACAGCTAAGGCATCGCCAATCAGCATGAGACGCCGGCCAAACCAGTCGAAGGGGCCGCGCGCCGGCATATCGCGCAGATCATAGGTGGCTGCGATTGCGATTTGCGTATTCTGGTTCGGCGGCAGGACAAGGCGGCGAATATTATTTTTCTTAATTGCCACGCCTTTGACCTGGGCGGTGTCCAGCAATTCCTGTTTGAGCATCGCTGGAAGCTGGCGTTTTTCCGCAGCGTCTGCGGCGAGTGCTGCGAGGCGAGCGGATGTGAGTCTGGCGTTCAGCCAGTTGACCCTAAAATTGGCGATTGACGGCACAAATATGAGAACTTCTGCGAGCATGACAAAAGCAACGGTAAGAACCAGCAGTTTTGACTGTAGGCGAAGCCCAGACCAGCCATGGTTTATGGAAGCCGTAAGCTTGTCTGTCCGATTGGCGATGCGGGCCGTCGTGAGACGTCTCCGCACGCTTTTTAAACCGGCCAACCCGGCCAAAAGTCTCTTTTGCATCTGTCAGGGAAGCTCACCTATCCAAGCTTGGCCAGCACTTTAACAACGCCACGCACCATAGCATTGCTTGCGGCCGCGCTAAAGTAGCGATAAGCGGCACGTTTGTTAACCTCACTAAATGTTGGATAAGGCGAAATCCACTCGGTCATTGCCTTGATTTTCATTTTCTGTGAAATGGCGAGTGACCACATTTGAATAAGCTCACCAGCATGTTCGCCAACGATTGAAGCGCCGAGTATGACCCCGCGCTTATCGGTCACCACTTTGACAAGACCTTCCGTCGCGCGCTCCGCCTGTGCCCGGTCATTCTCATGATACGGCCACCTAAGAACTTTAATCTTACCATGTCGGGCTTTGGCTTGTTCCTCCGTCAGGCCGCAGTGTGCAAGTTCCGGTTCGGTGTAGGTCACCCATGGGATAATTCCGGAGTTCACTTTGGCCGGCATTTGGAACAGTGCACGGCGGATAACGATGCCTGCATGATAATTGGCGACATGCGTAAACTGCAAACCGCCGATGCAATCGCCAATTGCAAAGACTTTACGGTTCGAAGTCACCATGCCGTCATCAACCAAGATGCCGCTGCGTTCATATTTAATGCCAGCCGCTTCCAGCCCAAGTCCTGTGATATTGGCTTGGCGGCCTGCAGCCAGTAAAAGATGGGTGCCTTCAATTGTTTGGTGCCCATCAGGCGTTTGAACGGTGAGTTTTATCGCTCCGGCATGACCTTCTACGCTTTCGACAAGGGTCTCTTCACGAATGTCGACCCCCTCTTCGCGTAAGCGCCTGACGACTAACTCAGCCAATTCCGGATCGTCCTTGCCCATTGCCTTACGGCCTTCGACAACAGTGACGTGCGATCCCAGGCGGCGTTTGGCCTGTGCCAGCTCCATGCCAATCGGTCCACCACCGACAATCAACAGGTGTTCCATAAATTCCGTGCTATCGAATACCGTCTCATTGGTGAAATATGGTGTAGCCTCAATACCAGGAATCGGCGGGACGACAGGTGAAGAGCCGGTTGCGATTACAAAACGGCGCGCCTTGATGAGCTTGTCACCAGCTTGCACTGTTGATTTATCGATAAATTTACCCGCGGCCTGGATAACTTGTACGCCAAGCCCTTCGAAGCGTTCGATCGAGTCATTAGGCTCGATTGCTGCGATAATACTTTTAACATGATCGTGCACTTTGGCGTGATCGATCTGCGGATCAATAGGCAGGATGCCGAAGTCGCCGCTGGTGCGCATGGTATGAGCACGTTTACCTGCTGCAATAAGAGCTTTTGAAGGGACACAGCCGTAATTAAGACAATCGCCCCCCATCTTATGCTTCTCAATGAGAACGACCTTACGTCCAAATGCAGCCGCAGCAGCCGCGACCGAAAGGCCGCCTGAGCCTGCGCCAATAACACAGATATCAGCCGTGATTTTCTCTGTGTTTTCGGCGGTGTCTAGTGCAAGAGCGGATATTTCATTGTTGTCATGCCGCTGCATGGTTCGTCTTCCTTTTTTTGTACCAGTTCAGCGCCACCGGGATAAGCGCAACAATTCCAAGGGCTGCAAAAGCCATGACAAGCTCTTGGGTGACGAGATCTGCAAATGAGATGTTATAAGCGCATTGATCCGCTCCATTAGCGGCAATGCAGGTCTGATAATCCGCATTTGCCTTGGCGAATATGCTTCCTGCCCCTTCGCCGAGCAACGCGTAGGCCGTTGTGCCGGGAATGATGCCGATCAATGTCCCGATGACGAAGGTACGTAGGGGGACGCCGATGAGGCCGGGGGCAACATTGACAATAAAAAATGGGAAAGCCGGGACAAGCCTGAGGAACAGCATATAGCTGAGAGCATTTTCCTTGAAACCGTCGCGAAGTTTATCGATCCAGGCCCCTGCGCGTTCTGCGAGCACTTGACCGAGCGAGGTTTTGACAATCAGGAACAAAATTGTAGCTCCGGCTGTGGCGCCGATCACTGTCGCCGGCACTGAGTAGAGAGCACCGAAGACAAGGCCGCCGCCAATCGTGAGAATCGAACCGGCCGGTGGGATCAGCACCACCGCGGCTGCGTAAGCTGCTGAAAAAACAACTATTGAGACCAAAAGGTTATTCGCTACGAACTCTTTGATGACATCGATGTTAAGACCGATCGTGCGAATGAGCGCTGTATGCCAACCTGTAACGAAGACCGCTATTAAGCCGGCGACAAGAACGATAAGCGGCAGCCAGCGGATGAAGCCGCCGCTCTTTGTGGT
>CAYUYL010000228.1:0-3574 GCA_964449195.1 uncultured Filomicrobium sp. | reverse complement strand
ATCGTGTACATCGCCTTTGACGGTCGCGAGTAAAATTTTTCCAGCAGCCGGCCGCTCTTCCAAACCGGATGCTGCCTTTTCTTCTTCCAGGAACGGCTGCAAATAAGCCACGGCCTGTTTCATCACCCTGGCGGATTTTACAACCTGAGGCAGAAACATTTTACCGCTACCAAAGAGGTCGCCGACAACATTCATGCCTGCCATCAACGGACCTTCTATGACGTGCAGCGGCTTCTGCGCATCCTTGCGCGCCTCTTCGGTGTCTTGCTCGATAAAATCTGTAATTCCGTGAACGAGTGCGTGTGTGATGCGCTCTTCAACAGACTTTTCACGCCACGCCAAATCAGGCGCCTTGCGCTTCTCGCCATCGCCTTTAAAACGCTGCGCCTCTGCCAGAAGCCTATCCGTTGCATCCGGCCGCCGGTTGAGAATAACATCCTCACACAATTCCTTAAGATCAGGCTCAATATCATCATAAATCGTAATCTGACCCGCATTGACGATTGCCATATCTAAGCCGGCCCGAATGGCATGATAAAGAAATACCGAATGCATGGCCTGGCGCACCGGCTCGTTGCCGCGAAACGAAAAAGATAGGTTGGAAATCCCACCGGAAACGTGAGCATACGGTAGGTTTTGCCGAATAAGGCGTGTCGCTTCGATAAACGCAACACCATACTCGTTGTGCTCCTCAATACCGGTCGCAACGGCAAAAACATTCGGATCAAAAATGATATCTTCAGGGGGAAAGCCAACCTCTTTGGTCAGCACTTCATAAGCGCGTTTGCAAATTTCAAACTTGCGATCAACAGTATCGGCCTGACCCTGCTCGTCGAACGCCATCACCACCGTTGCGGCCCCATAGCGCAGGATCTTTTTCGCCTGCTCTTTGAACGCAGCCTCCCCTTCTTTGAGACTGATGGAATTAACGATCGACTTTCCCTGAACGCATTTTAAGCCAGCCTCAATCACCGACCATTTGGACGAATCGATCATAATCGGCACACGTGCGATGTCAGGCTCGGCTGCAATCAGATTAAGGAAAGTTGCCATCGCCTGCTCACTATCGAGCAAGCCTTCATCCATATTAACATCTATGACCTGAGCGCCGTTTTCAACCTGCTGACGGGCAACGGAAACTGCCCCCGCATAATCATCGGCAGCAATAAGCTTGCGGAATCTTGCAGAGCCCGTGACATTTGTCCGCTCTCCAATATTTATAAACGTCGCTGCTGCCGATGCGGTCACAACTTTTCTTCCCTAGCTCTTTCTAATTTTCTTTTTGCTGCCAGTTAGCGTTGCGCTGTAGACGCAGCAGAGCATTAGAGGATGCACAGCCTCCTCCCAGCCCATTAAATATGCTCCCCAAAACAACGTTTTGTGTCGCTTGCAGATCGTTCCGCGCTCAGAACCAAGACTTGTACAAACTGTCTGGCAAATTGGCCGTCAGATTCAGTTTAGCAAAGCTAACGGCCATTGATACACCCGTATAAAATTCTAAGCTTAAACTCATCTTTCGAAGAGATACATATTATTTCCCTAAATCATCTAAGCCTAGACAAAGGCAAATAAGGCCGCCAAGACACATGCAGCAATGATCAGCACACCAGCAATACTCAAGACAAGCATATAAGGCCGTGCATTGTCATCTGCCTTAGGAAGCCCAGCGCTACTAGAAGCTTTTTCTGCGTCCGTAGCAATAACAGGTTGCCAAAAACCAACCGATGTCGCGATTTCATGGATAAAATCGGAAAGCGTCTGAGAGACAAGGCTGGGTAACTGCTTGCTCCACTCACTGCTGTTAAAGTTTTTACCCTCCTGGCCCTGCGCTTCAAGCTGCACACCAAATTCAGCCCCATCTGCTGCAAATGTAAGCTGAGAGGTGACAATTCCGATATTTGGAACCAAGGCGTTGGCATTGCTGTTGAGACGCTCTTCCAGTTCAGCACGGTTGCGCTCTAGAACGACCAATATGTCATCAACACGCCGACGTTGCACGGTAGCAATTTCTTCCGTTGTCATATCACCTGGAAGTTCTATGGGCTCCACAGAGACCCGCCCCTCAATCTTAATCTGCTTTGTCTGTATCCCTGCGACCACCGCTCGCCTCCTACTCGTATTGATCACTGCTTAGACTTGTATAAAAGCCTCAAGCCCAGACAAGCGCAATCTTGGCTCGGACATTGGACGCACCCGCGGCTTAATCCCATCGACGTGCGAAACAATCATATTGATATGGTCTGGTGTTGAACCGCAACATCCACCTATGATGTTAACATAGCCTTCACGTGCCCAGGGCCCCACCTGTGAAGCCATTTCCTCTGGTGTTTCATCATACTCGCCCATAGCGTTGGGCAAGCCAGCATTAGGATAAGCAGAGACCCAGGTATCCGCAACTGCTGCAAGCTCAGTTACATATGGACGCATAAGTTCTGCCCCCAGTGCGCAGTTAAAGCCGATCGCAAAAGGTTTTAAATGCCGCATAGAATACCAGAACGCCTCTGCCGTCTGTCCCGACAAAGTACGTCCTGATCTATCCGTAATCGTGCCTGAAATAATAATCGGCAACGTAACATCAACCTCGTCAAAAACCTCCAAGGTTGCATATCCAGCAGCTTTTGCATTGAGCGTATCAAAGATAGTTTCGATCAAGATAATATCGACCCCGCCAGCCATGAGACCACGCACTTGCTCAGCGTATGCTGAAACAAGCCCGTCAAATGTTATGTTGCGGAAACCAGGATCGTTCACGTCGGGTGAAATTGATGCCGTCCTATTGGTCGGACCAACGGCTCCTGCAACAAAACGTGGCTTATCCGGCGTTTTCAGGGAAAACTCGTCCGCAGAAGACCGAGCAATCTCGGCGGCAGCAACATTCATCTCAAAACTCAGGCTTTCCATTCCATAATCGGCCATGGAAATGCACTGCGCATTAAAAGTGTTGGTTCCAATAATATCCGCGCCGGCCGCGAGATACTCTGCGTGTATCTTGCGGATTTTTTCGGGCTGCGTCAGAACGAGCAGGTCGTTATTGCCTTTCACGTCCTGGTTCCAACCAGCAAACCGCTCCCCGCGATAATCGTCTTCCTCAAATCCAAGCTGCTGGATCATTGTGCCCATTGCACCATCTGTCACAAGGATGCGGTGTTCAATGGCTGCTTCCAATTCTTGGGTGCGTTCGCCGGTACTTTTCATGCTGTTTCCAGCTCCTTGACCTGTGGCTCAAGCTGGGATCTGAGCCCAAGCAAATGGCATATCGCGTAAACCAGGTCGGCGCGGTTGAGCGTATAGAAGTGAAAGGTTCGAATTCCTTGATCAACCAAATCCATTACTTGCTCAGCAGCCATAGCCGCGGCAACCAAATGCGTTGTTGTTGGATCATCATGCAACCCTTCAAAACGCCGTGACAACCATGGTGGTATGGTCGTCCCGCAACGCGCAGAGAATGTAGAGATTTGCTTATAATTATGGATCGGTACAATACCTGGAATAACAGGACACCAAATACCATGCGCACGCACGCGTTCCATAAAACGCAAATAATGCGTATTATCAAAGAAAAACTGCGTAATAA
>CAYUYL010000227.1:0-3587 GCA_964449195.1 uncultured Filomicrobium sp. | reverse complement strand
GATCTGAATCATAAGTGATTCTGATGACTCAACATTTTTACGGACAGGCTCTGAGATGTCTTTTGATCGTGGTCCTGCCGCTCGCTGCGTTCTGCCTGCTGCCTCCGCAGCACTTCCTGTATGTCGGCTGCTATGTGGTCCAGCTTGGCTTGCGTAAGGGCTTCCGGGGGCTGGGAAGGGAAGTATTGGCGCCCCTGTTGCGGCAAGCTGTAAATCGGGTTCTGCTGTGTTGCCGGCGGCCGCTGATATGTCATGGCGGGGGGCCGTCGGTCTTGATCCATAATTCGACATCCTGTGGCCTTAACTAATTTTCTTCAGGCTGCCCGGCAATGGACGCACCGGAACATTTTCACCGCGACACCGACGATATTCATCAAGAAGCCAGAGACCCATGGCATTTTTCTTGACCTCACTGGCTTCATATGAATCAGCCCATTTGCGAAGAGAGGCCTTCGACAGGGATGGAACTCCTTTATCGTCAACGGTATCAAACTCCGGGACGCCAGTTACCCTTTGGAATTCTGATTTGGCAAAAGCTGAGATCTCGGGACATCGTATTTGTCCTGTGTCCACCGCGATCGGTATGTTAATGACTTCTGCCGGTGCGGGCTCTTTTCCTGCGCAGCCACTTATCATCGCGGCTAAATACAGGCACCCGAGCATCCTCAGCATGCGCACCATCTCGATCCCCCTTCTGCGCCTGGCGCAATTCTTCGATCTGATTTTTCAACGCTAATACGAATTGCTCACGCTCGCCGTATGCGCTCACCAGTTTGCTGTGAGCGCGGCGCACTGCATTTAATTCTGAGCTCTTGAGTTTCAGCTCTACTTCCGCAATTGCAACCATCTTTGGGCGCTTAGGCGCCTGATCAAAAAAACGCCAGGCGATAAGGGCAACAATAATTATGGCAGCCAGGGCGGCAAATATAGGGGCTCCCGTACCCAAGCTTGATGCCGTTCGGCTTAAACGACCGCCTGCAGGGATCAACCATGATAAAACCGGCCCAATTACAGGGGCGGCAAATGTATAAATTGGCCTCCACAACAGCCAAACTAATGATGCGATTGCTGCTATCATACGTTATCCCTCCTGCCTGCTTGGAACCTCGGGCACCCCTGTGGTGCCTGATTTGCCGTTGATCCAATCACCCAAGGCGCGCTTGACAAATGTCTTGGCAGTACGCCATTGCAGTAGTCCAAAAACTGCAAAGCCAGCGCAGCCTATCAAAAGCACAAGCTCTCCACCCCAAGAGACTGTGACAGATGTGATGGCGCGACCAAGATCTGCGACGAGCGTAAGGAAGCCTACGATTGCGGCAATACCAATCTGAATTTGCCCTATCTTGCTCTGTGTTTGTGCGTTTGCAACGTTTGGATCTGCGGCAGCCAGGTCATTCTCGGTAACGGCCTGGCGGCCTGCAATTGCAGCAGGAACAGCCATTTCTGATCTTAGAGCAAACACAGTCGAAGCATTCAGCTCACCCGTCGCAGGAAGATCGTTTTCCGTCTGAAATGCCCAAACTGCTGCTTTGGTTTTTGTGCCGGCAATCCCATCTGCGATAATAGGGCCAAAGCCAAGATCATTTAAGCGATCTTGTAATTCCGTGACATCCTCGGAAGTTAACGATATTGCATCATACCTCAACGCTTCCTCGCTGAGAGGCGCCGCATCACGACATGATACGAGGGCCGCCTCTATAGCGGGCCAATGCGCTTCGAACATAATTGGTGTGGGGTCAACCTTGCGTCCTGGAGATATCTGGCAGTGCCCTACAACCTCACCAATCTTGGGGTAAGCCTTGCCCAGCGCTTGCGTCACAGCAAGAAGCGTTTCGATTTGCTCCCGTGTGTAAGGCTTCCAATATCCACCTGGCCGGCCATGCATTTTTGAATCGATTGGAACAATGAAGTCCTCTTTCGAAAAGCGCTTCCGGAAACTTATTGGGTATGCCGCCTCGACTGTTCCCCACAGCTTTCCAGGATTGCACATCTCAATTCCCAGAGACCAGCTATTGCAGTCATGCTTGCCGTTCCACTTGGAGCGGCCGCAGTGCCAGGCGCGCCGGTCAAAATCTACGAACTGGACAACACTGCCATCTTCCCGGATCATGAGATGGCATGATGCCTGGGCGGATGGTTTCATGAAGTGTGAGATCGCATCATTGCCGTGCCCATGCCCTGCTGTATCGTGCAGAACGAGTAAGCTTGGATCAATTCGGCGACCTTTATTGTAATTTGGAGAAGGGTGATACTCTACCGGTAGACCGCTGAAATACAGACGGTGCTTCGCAACAGTGAACATGGTTGCCCCCTTTTTGCTCGACTGTTATTTGCGGCGATAGGCTTTTGACTTTGCAATTGCTTTACGATTTGCCAGGTTTTGTGTTCCTCGCTTTTTGTTGCCTGACTTTTTTGATGTGTTGGAGGGTGCGCCAGACTTGGCTGTGGAAACCTTGGTGCTCGATGATTTCTTTGAGCTTGTGCTTTTCAGCGGTTTGCGACGTCTCTGCTTTTTGGGGCTTCCCACAGATTGAGGACCAGTGACACCAGTGGCTAAAGAAGCCATTGAGAGTGTTTCAGCCATTCTATGTGATTGCGCAACATTCATTCCTTGACGCTCAATCATCTCTGCGGTCACCGCTGTGCGGTAGCCCTTAATGATCTTGTATCCACCAGAATATAATTTTGCAGCGCCGATAAGACCTCCTACGGTTGCACCAACGGGCCCCAAAGCTACGGCACCACCAGCTGCAATCAATCCTCCCGTTGTTGCCCTTTGAAGACCATCGACCATTTGACCACCGGCCTTGGCCCGTAAGGTGGAGGACAGCCTTGATGATGCATTGCGTTTTTTCTTATTTGCCATGACTATGTTCCTTCTGATTTAGACTTGCCGTCCAGGCTAACCTGCCATGAGCCGGATTTCGTATATGAGTGAGAAGCTGTTTCTATGATAAACAACTTGCCATCAGTCTGAGGATGGAAGCCCATGAATGAAGCCTCAGCACCACCTCTGGCTCGCGCGTTTCCTACAATTGTGGTCGAGAATGTTGCGGCTTTGGATGACAGATCATTCGCGCGGGTTTTGGCTGCTCTCTCGGCATCTTCTTTGTTGCTGAACTGATGCCGCATGCGATGCGTGCCTTGACCATCGGGATGCGCAGACACGCTTACACGCTCACGCGTTGCCTTATCGCGGTCATGATACTCAGCTTCAACACTCTGGTGCTTTTCCCGGCCCTTAAATTTAAAGCTGGTGGCGCCTTCACCGATCGTCATGTCTGGCGTGATTAAAAGGGCTGACACCGGCGCTCCGGATGCGGAAATCCCAGCGCCGCGCTTCGTGACAATCATCTTATTGTCTTTGATTGTGATGTCGGCGTTCAGTTCTTCTCCGAGACGCCGGGCAAAGTGTATTGTCGATACATTTTCCTGGCCCCACCAATCACGTTTGATCGCGCCAATCGTTTGGTCAATCTGGAGCTGCCAGCCATTCTGCTTTGCCAAATCTCCGAACACATCGGCCGCGGTTTTGTTATCCCAGTGCCGCTCTTTCTGCTCTTTGGCTCCTTTGTGCATTGATGCAC
>CAYUYL010000226.1:0-3618 GCA_964449195.1 uncultured Filomicrobium sp. | reverse complement strand
GGGATGTGGTGCGATTATACTGCTCTCCATCCTGCATTGGCTTGCAGGTCGTGTTGTGAAGTGACCAACGTGATCTACAGGCCGTCGCTTAATAACGCTTAACATGAGTGCTGTCTCATGTAGGCATAGCGCTGCCACGACGCCCGTCTTATCTTCCGCCGGATCATGTGCATTAGAGTCTTTTCGTTTTAGCTTGACGGTATAAACCACGAACATACTTGACACTTTGAACCGGGAACATCCTTGACAGTTGATGTTTTGATTTCCGTGAGGGAGATCGGAGCAATGCCTTTCAAGGAGAGCTGCCGAATGGAAGAGCGTGTCGCGTTGTTTCGTGAGTTTGAGAGCGGTGCATTTTCGGTGACGGAACTGTGCGAACGTTACGGCATCAGCCGGCAAACCTTCTATGCCTGGCAGCGCCGCCGCGCGAGCGGCGATGAGCATTGGTTCGAAGACCGTTCGCGCGCTCCGAAGACGTGCCCGCATCGCACTGGTGAGACGGAGCGCCAGGCGATTATCGCGATGCGCAAGCGGTTTCCCCATTTCGGGCCCAAGAAGGTCCGCGCAAAACTGATCGCCGATCAGCCTAAGGCGGCCTGGCCGCAGGCTTCGACGATCGGCGACATCCTCAAACGCGCCGGTCTCGTAGAGACAAAGCGGCAGCGGCGGCGCGCCGTCGCCCAGGGTGAGGTCGTCGCCGGCGCCAGTGAGCCGAACGGCGAATGGGCAATTGACTTCAAAGGCCATTTCCGCACACGCGACGGGATGCGTTGCGATCCTCTGACACTGACCGATACCGCCAGTCGTTATCTCCTTGACGTGCGTATTATCGATCCGACCTTTGTTCAGGTTCAAGCTGTTCTGGAGCGGCTGTTCCGCGAGGTCGGCCTGCCCGAAGCACTGCGTTCCGACAACGGACCGCCGTTCGGCTCGGTTGGTGCAGGCGGGCTGTCACGTTTATCTGTGTGGCTGATGAAGCTCGGCATCGAAGTGCGCCACATTCCACCGGCGAGCCCGCAGGATAATGCACGCCATGAACGCATGCATCGCACGTTGAAAGACGAAACCATGCATCCGCCTGCAGCAGACCCGCGCGAACAGCAACAGCGTTTCAATCGCTTCTGCCGTTATTATAATGAAGACCGCCCGCATGAGGCTTTGGGGCAAGTGCCGCCGGCCAAACTCTGGAGAGCACCGCAACGACAGATGCCAACAACGATTGCACAGCCGTGGTATGACGCCGACCATGACGTGCGTAAAGTTCGCAGGAACGGCGAGATCAAATGGCACGGTAACGCTATCTTTATCAGCAAAGCTTTGGTCGATGAACCGGTCGGTATTACTGAAATTGACAATGGAGTGCGCCTGGTACGGTTTTGTCAACGCGATCTCGGCACGATTGATCGGAGCGGCCGGTTTCATAGCTTTGCTCCGCCCCGCGCACGATTACGCCGCGTTGTGCAGACAGAAGAACAAAGATAGAAAACTGTCAAGGATGTCCCAGGTCGTTCAGCATGGTCCTCTCACCCCCCACTACGGCTCGCCAACGTTGCATTGAGGCTCTGGCTGATCCGTCTTGCCTGGAGAAACCGGAGGCATCCATCGTCCACCTTTTTGCAGACGTTTCAGAAGAGTTTTTTACCAAACATGGTGCCAAGCTCAAGCCGCGCACATTAGAAGAGTATCGCCGCCATACGAGGCTGTATCTGATCCCTGCTTTTGGCAAACGGCCAATCGATGCCATCACAAAAGCCGATGTAAACACGGCTCACTCTTCATGGAAAGACAACCCTCGCGCAGCTAATCACGCTTTGGCCATTCTATCTAAAATGATGAACTGGGCGGAAGATCACGGCCTACGGCCTGATGACAGCAATCCATGCAGCCGCATCCAAAAATTTAAGGAGAACCAGCGTGAACGGCTTCTTTCTGAAATTGAACTGCAACGGTTAGGCCGCGCAATCGACCAAGCCGAAGCCGAGAGCTTGCTTAGCCTTTATCAGATCACAGCGATCCGCCTGCTTATTTTACACGGTGCTCGCCTAAACGAAATTCTCACATTGAAGTGGGACTACGTTGATCTCGAACGTAAACTGCTCTTATTACCGGACTCTAAGACTGGCAAAAAAGCGATCACACTTAACGAACCAGCTCTTCACGTCCTTCAGCACGCGCCTCGCCTTGCTGGCAATTCTTACGTTATTGTTGGCAGCAATGAAGGCGAGCACTTGGTTAATCTTCAAAAACCATGGCGCCGTTTACGGAAGCTGGCAGAACTTGACGACGTGCGTTTGCATGATCTTCGTCATGCCTTTGCAAGCTGGGCTGTTGCGGGAGGCGCATCGTTGCCTATCATTGGCCGCCAGTTGGGGCATTCACAAGCATCGACAACGCAGCGTTATGCACATTTGGCAGACGATCCGGTTAGGAAGGCCACAGAAAATACGGCGCAGCGCATTTCCGCAGCGCTTTCAAATAAACCTTCACATTCATAAATCTGCGAATAAATATTTATTTTATTATTTAAAATAATATTGCAACACATATGCGCATTCATAAACTCAAGATTATTTATGAACGCGCTATTTTATGTTTTTATGCGCATAAATCAAGAAAGATATATGCGCATGTTTATCAGCGTTATTAGCCAAAAAGGAGGATCGGGTAAAACCACGATTTCCCTTCATATTGCAACGCAGCTGGCTATGCGCGGCCACAATACCCTGCTGATCGATGCCGATCCCCAGGCCAGCGCTATGGCCTGGCTCTCATGCCGAACAGCCGCCGGTCATGCCCCTATTGAAAACCTCACACTCATGGCAAATGCCAACGGCACAATTACCGAGCAACTGCCACAACTGGCAAAATCTTATCAGTTTGTGGTAATTGACGGCCCGCCCAGGGGAGATGCTATTACACGCGATGTTCTTCTAGCTAGTGATATTGTGTTAATCCCTCTGCAACTGGCTGGATTTGACGTTTGGGCTGGGGATAGCATTGCCAAAACCATAGAAGAATTAAAACCGATCCAGAAAATGGCTGGCAAGGCACCGCTTGACCATTTCTATGTGATTAATAAACGGCATCCCCGCACCAACGTTGAGCGCGTTATTCTCAAGTCTCTTAAATCTTCATCCATCGATGACGTTATGCGCACGCCCCTATTGAAACGAGATATTGGCGCACGAACGGCATTTGTTGACAGCACAAGCCAAGGCCTCACTGTTTTTGAAACCGAACCATCAACAAGCAAAGCCTGCTGGGAAATTGAGGCTATGACCAACGAAATTCTCATTATTGCTGAACAACGCCAACAAAAGAGAGCTGCTTAATGGGAAAAATCAAAAGCTTTAACCCAGCCAACCCCACCGGTGAAACGCCGGGTATGGAGCCGATCAACACCGAAGTCCTGCAAGCCGTTGTCAAAAACAAGCAAGATGCAACGCCACCCACAGGTGAAATGCCTGCTGTCACGGCACCACCTCCACAAAAAACCATGCCGGATGTGCCAAAAACCCTGCATTTACCAGCGGATTTAGGGTATTTTCGTTTCAACTTGACCATCCCGCTCCCCCGCCCGGCCACCCAAAACCACGATCTCATGGGCGGCCGGGCGGG
>CAYUYL010000225.1:0-3628 GCA_964449195.1 uncultured Filomicrobium sp. | reverse complement strand
AAACAACATATCTCTTTGAATATCATTATCTTTCATGCTTGAAATATCGTCCATATACATTGCGTGTAATTCCAATCTATTATTCTGATATTCAAATCTAAGAACCTTCACTTTTAATCCTCCTAATTAATTCCCCTTAATTATACAGGTGATTTAGATTGAATGGAAAGAATATCATAGTTTTAAACAACCGAACGCAAATATGCGTTTTGATATAAGCTGATGTCATTTTAAATGACGGTTGGTATTTATGAGATCACTACTGTAGGTTAAAGCTACTCCCTTTGTAATACTGCACTACTGTGTCAAGTGTCCCGAACAGTTTCTCAACCCTCAAGTTTGAGTTTTGATACTTGTGACTTGTCCTGCATCATCAGAAACGATACACCCATCCTTCGTTCAGCGCTTAATGGCAGCTTTCGCCTTTCAGATACATGTACAAATAGGAAAGCACAGTGGTATCCTATCCTCATTTATCGCATCGGCTGAGTCACTATCCTTTTAAGTTTAAAGTGTTAGCACATTCCACGACAGTCTTATCCTTAAAAATGGCATAACTAAAGACAACACCTTGATCTAGGAGTATAGACTAATTCTATTTAGTTAGGTGAGGTAAACTTTACTTGCCTTGTAAAATGCACGACCTATTGAATATAAACTAAATTAAGTTAGAATGGGCTGGTATCACGGGCGCGTACCAACCAATCAGATTAGATAGTGCGCCAACACTTTTCTAATCAGCTAGAAATGACGATCATTAGCAGTAGGAATAGCCCTAATGTGCTCATGATTGTTACAAATAGTAACTCATCTATTAACCTTACATCTAAAAAGAAATTGAATACAATATTATTGAATTCATTGATGATGTAAAGAATGAATTCAATCAAATAAATAAAAAATTAGATAGACAAGTAGCCACTTAAATTGATGTGTAGATGGTTTTTTCATGCGTAAATATGCCCTTTTCAAGATGCAAGAAATTAGTAACACATCTAATTAAACAAAGACAAACAGCATGTGATTTAAAGCCCATTTATTCTAATTTATGTAAAATTAATTCCTTTCTGTGATATCCTCACTATTGAAAAATGATTAGAAAGGAAGTATTCCAATGAAAAAGTTTTTTGTTAAGATGTTGCTAGTTCTCATATCAGCAGCAGTTTTCATTCCCACAACAGCTACATATGCAGCAGAAAAGATCGAACAGAAAGAAAATTTGGCAGTAACTTCTAATCCTACAGAGCTACAAAAACAACTTGCTTTAAGAGATGTACCATTAGAAAAACAAGAAGCCTTGCTTCAAGCATTTAAAGCTATTGAGAATGCTAACAATGATCCACTTGCTACTACAAATGGCCCTAAGGGTGCGGCTATTAAGGCAGCAATAAAAGTAATTAAAGGCTTAGTGAATAACGACTGGGCAAAATGGGTTTTACAGCAACGTTTTGGAAAGGAAGCTGTAAATGGTACTGTCAAAAATGCAAACAAGATCATTAAAGAATTAGAAAAAATTATTGATACGCCAAAAAATGCAGCAAGTAGGGCTCGAAAAGTTGTTTCTGCAGAGCTTAAAAAACATATAGACTCAGGTGTAGCTGATACAATTGGACTTGTTGTTGAATACATTGTTCTCACTGCTGATTTACTCATACTTTAGATAAAAGGATGGTACATATATATGTCACAAAATCAATTCATTCAGTTTCAAAAATCAAATGGTTTAGACGATGAAGACGTTCAATTCCTCATTACTCTCTCAGGAGCATTTTGCACCTGTGAAGAAGAAAACAAAAAGGCATATGATATAACAAGAACAGCGTTCATTAGACACTTTGGTGAAGAATTAAACCTTTCAGATATTGAAGGAAATACTAGAGAAGAATATGAAGAGATCATCAATCAATTTCTAAGCAAGAAGGATAAAAAAATCAATGTGGACGAGCTTTTACAATCTTTTTATGATGCAGATATGATGGATGGATTAAAAAAGAAATTCAATTAATGGCCTTGGTTTGAAGGTCTTTTTTATTGCCATCAATTACATATAGGCACCTCTCTTTAGAAATACTTGAACATGGAGGTGTTTATAGTGAATGAAAGAAAAAAGAAATTGGAACAGATTGAAGATTACAAAGTAGTTATTGATGATATTGGCCAAAAGGACAAATTAATTAATCTTGTTAATGAGGAAGATAAAAATTTCTACGAATACATTATAAAACTTATTTACAAGTATAGATTATTATAGGCGATTCAAATGATTATTTTAGAAGGTAAGCAAAAGTTAGACGAAGCTGAGATCGTGACATTGCTAGGAAAGAATCAAGGCTTATTGTATGTCAGAGTTTCAACTACTGATCAAGCAGAAAACGAGTATTCCATTGAATCTCAAATAGAAATGTGTAAAGAAAGAGCAATTAATAAATTTAGTTATAAAGATGATGAGTTGATTGCAATAGTTGAGCGAGGTGGCATGGGTGATGATCCTAATAGACCTGCACTAAACTATGCACTGCATCTTCTCCAAAAAGGACTAGGAAAGAAAATCTTCATTCTCCACCCTGACAGGCTAACAAGAGATAATACATTACAAGGGATTGTCTCTAGAAAAATATGGAGCATGGGAGTTGATATAGAGTTTGTAGAATTTGAAGTAGACCCTACAAATCCTGAATCGATGCTTATGTATAACATACAAGAATCAATCGCCCAATACAACAAGGCGAAAATCTTGGCCAACTCAAAAAGAGGAAGAACAGTTAAAGCAAAAAAAGGTGAGTTTCCTTCATTTTAAAGGCTATACTTTCAATAAAGAAACCGACACATAGAAAATGAATTGGTTAAAATTACACAGATTGAAGAAACAATGGACAGTAGCCAAGATATTCATAATGTAATCCTTAATTTCACTAAAGCATTTTAGAGAGCTTCTTGAGACGAAGCTAAACACTTCGGAAAAAAGAATCCTTATTGATTACTTCATTGATGAAGTAACTTTAACAGATAATAACGAATTGAAAGTAATATTCAAATATTTTTTCCTTCGGCTCTGTGAACAACTCTTCAATGAAGAAGAACCCCATAATTAACAGGGTTCTTTTTCTCACATTCCTGGTCTAACATCATTTAAAGAAACTTTCATATCAATTTCTCCCCACTTTCTTCGAAATACTTCTTTTAAAGAAATTTTTAAGTTAGCAGAAATACAAGCAGCTTAGCAAGTTATTATTCAATAAAATTCTCGCTGAATCTCTTGTTTCAATATTTTAACTCTATGTTGTAACATAAAGTTGCTATGTTCATTAGCTTTTTTGCTAATATATTTTCCATACTCATCATAAAACCCTTCTTTCTTCCAAAACTTCTCAATATTTCTTATTAAAACATTGTTTAGTAAGCACCAATTCCATTCCTCTTCACTGATTTCACCTGTAGATATTGGAAAGAAGTAATTATTGTATTTTATTTTATTTATTATATTCTCCATTATTTCAGGTTGATAATCATTAATAGAAATAACGGAGTCCATAAGTTTTTTTAAGTAGTGGTTTGAGTTAAAGTTTCTAACTTTAAAACAATTAACAATTTTATCAGTTAACGTGTTGTAATATTCATAGGTTATTAC
>CAYUYL010000224.1:0-3631 GCA_964449195.1 uncultured Filomicrobium sp. | reverse complement strand
TGATGTCTGTTTCATTTCCTTTTCCGGCATGACGGGAAAGGAAATGAAGAAATACCAACAAGAGAATTTACAGACCTCACGTTACACCATCTGGCTGAAGTTCATCTTTTTTCCATAACGCTCGCACCAATCAACGACGGCTTCGCAGTCGATATCCTGACCAACGCGCTTAGATCATGTCACCGTTCTTCTTCCAGACCTTAAAGCGGGCCGGGCCGCCGCCCGCCTGGCCGTAAGAGACGGTCTTGGAAAACTCTTCAAACGAGTTGCGGTATTCCGTGCCGTCTGCGCCGTAGGTGCCATTGACGGCAACGAGGCGCTCGCCGTTGAGACAGAATTTGTCATTGGCATCGTAATCCACGCCGTCAACGCCAACGCCGCCATTGGCTGGATCACCATCGTAATAAAGATCCGTCGGGCAACGCGAATTAGACGATAGGCCTGCCACCGACCAGCCCACGCCCATAATGCCGTTGCCGGCGCGGTTGGAATACTGCAACGCAATCTTCTATCGCACGCCCGTAGTGCCAGGCGGCACGGTGATGGGAATGAAATAGCTGGCCGCCCCGCTCGGGCTGAGACCGGTCTGGCCCGAGGTCGCGCCCACCGTTATAGGCACGGCTGGAACCGATGTGGCCTGACCAGGCGCCGCCATTGCGATCATGCTGAAGACAAACAGCAGTGCCAGCCGCATCCAACAGCCCGGTCGACGTTGTACACCAGTCAAAGACAAAGACAGAAAGCCGATCATGTCCCAATGCGTGTATAATTTGAGGATGAATTTTGTTTTATCTATAATTAACAAATGGTTATGCCTGCATCTTTGCCATCGCTACGCAAGCGACAGCACGCTCCGGATGGCAGGCGTCAAACCTCTGTATTTGACCTACGCATCTCACATTCCGTGCTATACAGCAGGGCTGGGTCATGGCAGGAAATGTGTGCCCCTCACAGGCAAAGAGCAGATCCGCCTGAGAAGGCTGACCAGCATCAGATCCGTGGTGAAATATAGCGGTTAGGGAGATGATGCAAAAGCGCAGAGCTTTATGAATATATTCTGGTCAAATATACCTTCGATGATGCAAATTCATAACAACCAGCAGAGAATCGCTCACGCAACCAGCAACAATATCGAAGCGTCAGGCAAGTGTTTTAACTTCGCTTAAAGTTAAGTGACCGGGAACAATAATAATAGGAATGGGGAACGAACCGGCTGCCTTGCCCGCTGCAAGTGACGAGACAAGCGGCCCCGGTCCCTTACTATCAGTTGCGGCACCAAGCACCATGACACCAATATCTTCGTCTTTCTCAATAAGGTCATGTATCTCGTCGGTAATATTACCCTCGATAATGAGCTCGTCACAATCAACCTGTCCAAGATCTGCATTGGCCAACTTACGTTTAAAGAGACGGAAAAGGGCTTTCGCCTTCTGCGTTTCCTCCTCAATCTGCATCTCTTTGACGCCCATCCAATGCTGAAAATCCTGCGGCTGGATGACATAAAGAAAAAGCAGCTTCCCGCCTGTCCGGTTAACCCTGCAAGCTGCGAAATAGAGCGCTGCTTCAACCTCCGCAGTTTCATCTGCAATAACCAGAAGCTTGCGGATGTGACCATCTTCAAAGGCGCGGCGTGGTGTTGATTGCGACATATGTTTTTCGCTGCCTGTTCTTGATTTTAAGGTGTGCGTACGAATACACGATCAACCAGCGTGAACAAAAAGTAAACAGAATTATCTCCAGTAAGCTTAGCGCACAAATCCAAATTCTCCAACCCGCGGTTGTTGCTTACATTTTAAGACCTGTTAATGTTTAGCACGCGTTAAATACCAAAAGGCACTTGGTTACTGCCCGCGGCGCAACAACTGCCGCAAGCGAAATTGTCCCGCCAACATAATAAATACAAAGAACGCGGAAACGCCACTAAACACCAGGATTGCAAGGCCTAGGATACGCACTGCAATCAATCCTGAAGCTATCAAGAGTTGGCTGATATAAGGTAAAATTGTGATTAGAACTGCCCCCATCAACGCACTGGAAAGTGCGATGACAACCAGGTTCCAGATCAGCTTGCGCTCCCAGACAAAAGCACCTGAAGACGCAAGAGTTCGCCATAACAGCAAGGCATTGATCCATCCTGCAAGCGATGTCGCAAAAGCTATACCCACATGTGGCATCGGCATCCAATCTTCACCAAACTTAAACCAATAGAATAAAGCCAGTGAACCAAAGACATTGACAAGCATGGAGATGCCGGCAAACCACATGGGGGTTTTGGTGTCTTCGCGTGCAAAGAATGCCGGCTGAAATACTTTGATAAGCACAAATGCAGGCAGCCCGATCGCAAAAGCAATGAGAGCCTGCGCGGTTGCGGCGGTATCTGCCGCGGTGAACGCTCCCCGCTCGAAAAGCACACTGATAATCGGTTGAGCAGCTATAGCTAATGCGATCGCGGCCGGCAATGTAAGAAGTAAAGCAAATTCGAGCGAACGATTTTGGCTTTCGTGCACCGCGGCCATATCACCTGAACGCAATTTGCGTGATAACTCAGGAAGAAGAACTACGCCAATCGCAATCCCCACAATGCCAAGCGGCAGCTGATACAGACGGTCTGCATAATACAAGAAGGACACAGCGCCTGCCTGAAGCGAAGCGATAATCGTGCCAATAACGATGTTAATTTGTGTGATGCCGCCGGAGATAATTCCTGGAATGCCAAGTTTTATAAGGCGTTTTATACCAGCGTTATATCGCGGCAGATGAAATGATAATCTTATCCCGGCCCGGCGGACGGCATACCAGAGCATTGCCAACTGCATGAAGCCGGCAATCGTCACACCGGTGGCAAGGATGAAACCAGATTCAACGCGATTGGCATAGCCGCCAGCAATGGTGAGAATAATTGCTGATATCAAAACGATATTGAGCACGATTGGCGCCGCCGCAGCCGCCCAGAACCGGTTATAGGTATTCAAGACCCCAGATAGGAGCGCCACAAGTGACATACAGAACAAATAGGGAAAGGCAATCCGGGTCAGTGCGACAGACAAGTCGAACTTTTCCGGCTCATTGGTAAAGCCGGGTGCCAGTATCAGCATGAGCCATGGCATTGCTAGCATGGCTACGGCTGAAAAAATCAGTAAAACAAACCCAAGCCCTGACATCGCATTCTCGGCGAAACGGTGTGCAGGTTCCTCTCCCTGCTCCTCCAGCCGGCGCGCAAAAAGGGGAACGAAGGCGGCATTGAAAGCACCCTCGCCAAAAAGACGCCGGAAAAGATTAGGAAATCGGAAAGCTATAAAAAACGCATCGGCAACAAAGCCGCTGCCGAGAGCTGCGGCGATCAGAATATCACGAATGAAGCCGAGAGCACGGCTGATCATCGTCAACCCGCCAACGGTGGCAAAAGAACGGTAAAGCATCATGCAACGGCGAATAGCCGAGAGCGGCTGCAGGAACAAGAGCATATATCGCGCATCTTATAAAGTTCCGCTTTTTGAGAGTAAAACTCTAGCAATGATGCCTCTTAGTCACGTTTCAATCAGGCTTGCGTATGGGCCGGTTCGCTACACCAGTTCTCGTGCGCTGATCTCAACAGGCTCATGAGCTCTTCTTGCCCCAGGAGCTATTCCAG
>CAYUYL010000223.1:0-3688 GCA_964449195.1 uncultured Filomicrobium sp. | reverse complement strand
GGCATTGGCCAGACCTGAGCCAACAATAAAACCGTAAGCGGCATACGAGATAGCATCACGCAAGAGACGGTTCAGTGGCAAATGGCGAACCTACAGACAAGCAAGGCCCTCCATCCGGACACGGCTCCTGCGACCGTATTTGCGGCTAGAGCACCGCGGCTTGGAATTGTGCTGTGGCCGGCATTTTTATAGTGTTCGATATCAGCGGCTTGAGCAGCCCGGCCACTTGCGTCAACAGCACGCATACTTCCGTCCGGCCAACAAACGAGAAAAAAGGCATCGCCTCCCAAACCGTTCATATGAGGGTAGACGGTTGCCAGACAGGCGCCGGTTGCCACGATTGCCTCTAGGGCTGTACCGCCTTCCTTCAGCACCGAAAGGCCAGCCTGGCTTGCCAGATGATGCGGGCTTGTTACCATACCATTTTGACTGCGCGGTGTATGTAACATCAACGGTCCTCTCTTGCGGCACACTAAGCTTCTTGTCTTTCAGCAAAGGCGCGCCGACCCTCCCCCTATCGTCACAACTGAGAGGATCGCGCACCTTTTTGCTCAAATGGCCAACCCGGAAGTCTGCAAACCGTCAAATGGGATTATAGAGGCGGCTTACCAGCCTATCGCATCAGGAAGCCAGGTTGCGATAGGTGGGTACATGAACAGAAGGACAAGCGCCAGAAGTTGGATGCATATGAATGGCACAACGCCCTTGTAGATCATGTTGATTGTGACCTCGGATGGCGCAGCCCCCTTGAAGAAGAAGAGCGCCCACCCGAATGGCGGCGTCAAAAATGATGTTTGCAGGTTAATCGCAATCAGTGCCGCCAGCCAAATCATATCCGTGCCCTGGGCCTTGAAGAACGGCAATAACAACGGCAGTGCAATATAGCTGATTTCAATCCATTCCAGAAAAAAGCCCAATATGAAAATCAGTACCATCAGGAAAATAATTGCGCCAACTTCTCCGCCAGGCAGCAACGCAAGAGCACTTTGGATCAGACTATCACCATCAAGGCCTCTAAAGGCTATTGAGAAGATCTGAGCAGCAATCAGAATGAAGAAAATCATTGCCGATATACGCAACGTGCTGGCGCTTGCCTCCCAGATCATCTGTAATGTCAAACGTCCATAAAGCAGTGCAATGAGTACTGATAAGACAGCACCAACACTTGCCGCTTCCGTAGGCGCTGCAATGCCCGTGATGATTGACCCAAGAACTCCGATCACAAGCAGCAATGGCGGCGCAAGCGCCATAAACGCCTTGCCGGCAAATGCCATACCGGTCAGCTCATTACGCTCATGCTCAGGCATCGCCGGCATCATGGCAGGGCGCGTCCAGCCAAGTATCAGGATGTAGCCAATATAAAGTGCGGCAAGCATGAGACCAGGTATCATGGCAGCTGCAAAGAGCGTACCCACGCTTTCTCCCATGATGTCAGCCAGCAAAATCAGAACAAGAGATGGTGGAATGATTTGTCCTAAAGTGCCGGAGGCGCAAACAGCACCCGCTGCAACACCGCCATCATAACCACGACGCAAAAGGACGGGCACGGTTAACATCGTCAAGGTGACGACAGTGGCACCGACAATCCCTGTCGATGCACCCATTAAAACGCCGACAATGATCAGCGCAATTGCCATGCCACCATGTAACTTTCCGGACATGCGGCCGACCACATCCAGCATATCCTCCGCAACGCGTGATTTCTCAAGCATCACGCCCATGTAAACAAAAAGCGGGATTGCGAGAAATTCGTATTTTGTAACAACGCCATAGATGCGTGCAGGACTTAGATTGAAGAGAAAATCACCAAACCCCATCCAACCAAATATAAAGCCCGCAACGGCAATACCAATTCCGACGGGCATACCTAATAAAAGCAGGAACATAAAACCAAAAATCATGAATAGGGCAAGATATTCCTGCATCGCTTTTTTCCGCTTATAGAACTCAAATTTTATTTCTGTGTTTCAAGGAAATCGGCCAAATGACGTATTGCATTTGCGATGCATTGCAGGGCTAGAAGTGCAAAACATACCGGCATCACGGTTTTTAATATATAGCGCCCCGGCATACCGCCTGGGTCAGGCGAGCCTTCATAAACAGACCATGAACTTTCAAGAAAACCTTGTGAATATTTAATAAAAAGCACGGCTATTGCGGCGCCGCATAACATTGACAGAAAATCAATAAAGTGGCGCACTTTCTCTGGAAACTTACCATAGACCATGTCAACACGGACATGGCCCTGCTCCAGGATCAGAACTGACACGCCAATGAGCGCGACCGGCACCATCAAGTGCCATTCAAGTTCCTGCATCCATATTGGACTTCCACCAATGATGTAACGCCCGATTACGTTGTAAAAAACGAGCACAATCATGGCCAGCAATACCGCTGTTGCCAATGCTGCGCATATCCGTGTGATGATGCTTATTGCATCGGCCAACCGCAGAAGGAGAAACATTTTATACCCGCTTAAAATGTTACAGCATGGCAACATGCCATGCTGCATACTCTATTTGAGATTTAAGCGTCTCTCAACTCACTGTGCCATACTTTTTCTGATGCGTTGGCCCAGAAGTCATGCTCTTTCTTGAAGGCAAAGTAGTTTTCCATAACCTTCTTGAACATTGGGTCCTTGGCCGCCAGCTCATCATAAACCGGACCCATTTCCTTTTTTAGGGCTTTGACGACATCTGCTGGAAGAGTGCGGACCTCAGTGCCGCCTGCAATAAATTCCTTCAAAGCTGCAGCATTGTTAGCCTCGGCCCAGGAATGTCCGATCACATTGCATGCAGCAGCGGCATTCTGCACGATCGCCTTGAGGTCATCAGGCAGTGCCTCCCAAGCCCCTTTGTTAATGGTAAGTTCGGTGACAGTGGTTGGCTCGTGCCAGCCGGTTGTATAGTAATATTTTGCAGCCTTGTTCAATCCGAGGATTTTATCCTGAGCCGGTCCGACCCATTCAGCTGCATCGATAACATCACGCTCAAGCGCCGGGAAAATCTCACCGCCTGGCAGAACCTTTACTTCAACTCCAATACGTGCATACGCCTTACCCGCAAGGCCTGGGATACGCAAACGCAATCCCTTCATATCTTCTACAGATTTGATTTCCTTGTTGAACCAACCTGTCATTTGCACGCCGGTTGCGCCGAGTGGAAATGCAACAAGTCCGTAAGGCTCGTAAACTTCATGCCAGAGTTTAATGCCATCGCCTGAATAGAACCACGCGTTTTGCCCCTGGGTGGACATACCGAAAGGCACGGCACCAAAAAATTGCGCCGCTGGTATCTTGCCGGCACCGAAATAGCTTACCCAGCTATTGCACTGAACCACACCCTGACGAACGGCATCAAACCCTTCAAACGCAGGTACAAGCTCACCTGCATGGTGAACTTTGATATCCAGGCGGCCGTCGCTCATTTCTTTAACGCGTTTTGCAAAATCGGTAGATGTGCCTGGACCAGTTGAATAAAACGGCTGCCCCGGTGGAAATGCCGTTGTCATTTTCCACTTGATTGTCTTTTTTGCATTGACAATGGCTGGTGCAGCGACAGTCGCAGCGCCGGCAACACCTGCGGTTGTCAAAAACTTACGGCGATCCATCTTAATACCCTCCAAATTACAAAACGCTAAGAGCCCGTCCATAAAAATGTTGAGTCACTGGAATCAGTTATGATTCAAT
>CAYUYL010000222.1:0-3734 GCA_964449195.1 uncultured Filomicrobium sp. | reverse complement strand
TGGGTCATCAAACGGTGACCGCCATTTTAGCAGAGCGGACACCTGAACTCATTGTTAGCTTACTCGCTGTCTTAAAAGCAGGTGCCACCTATGTGCCGATTGATCCAGATTATCCAGAAAGCCGTATCCAATATATGCTGAAAGATAGCGGAGCGACGCATCTTCTGACTCATTCATCCTTTATCAGTCAGACGAGGTCACTCGCATTTGATGGCACGTATCTTTTTGCAGATGATCAAGAAATTTTACTGATGAGCTCAGAGAATCTGCCACTTGAAGCTGGTTTAGATGATACGGCATACATCATGTATACATCTGGAACAACCGGACAGCCAAAAGGCATCATGACGACCCATTCCAATATTGCCCGGGTGGTCAAAAATACGAATTATTTAACCATTTTAGAAACAGATACATTGCTGTCGTTATCAAATAGCGTATTTGATGGCTTTACATTTGATGTATATGGTGCGCTTTTAAACGGAGCAAAGCTTGTCCTGCCACCCAAAGAAACCATTTTAGATATGACTAGACTCACTGGGCTGATGAAAAGGGAGCATATTTCTGTCATGTTTGTTCCAACAGCTTTATTCCATCTTCTCGTTGATGAAGGAACAGACTGGATGCGCAGTGTGCGTAAGGTACTGTTTGGAGGAGAGAGGGCATCGGTTCAGCATGTAAGAAAAGCCTTTGATGTAATGGGAAAAGGCAGATTGTTGAATGTATACGGACCAACCGAATCAACGGTCTTTGCCACATATTATCCGATAGATGAAGCGATCCCTTTAGAGGCACATTCTATTCCAATTGGGAAGCCGCTCAACCAGACGGGTGCTTATATATTGAGTGAGCACAGGCAGCTTCAGCCAATTGGTATGGTTGGAGAGCTTTGTTTGAGCGGCAAAGGACTGGCAAAAGGGTATTTGAATCGTCCTGATCTGACAAAACAAGTCTTTATTGCCCATCCATTCGCTGCGGGCGAGCGGCTGTATCGCACGGGAGATTTAGCCTATTTTCGAGAAGACGGTCTGATTGAGTATGCAGGCAGAGTCGATGATCAGGTGAAAATTCGGGGGCACCGAATTGAATTGACAGAAATTGAGGCCAACCTTCTCATGCATCAAGGTGTAAAACAAGCTGTACTCCTAGCAGATCATGATGAAACAAATCATACAAGACTGCTTGCCTACATCACGTGTGATGATGCATGGAAAGGGAAGCTCGATGACATCAAATCAGGACTGAAAGAGCGTCTTCCAGCTTATATGCTTCCTCATGAGCTGATTGAACTGGAGAACCTCCCACTTACGCCAAACGGGAAGGTTGATAAACGCCAGCTGCCAAAACCAGAGGTGCAGGGGAAGCGCCGTGTGAAACTGCCCGCAAATGAAGTGGAACAAAAGCTGCTTTTGATGTGGCGGGAAGTACTTGAACGAGAGGATATTAGCACGGATGACCATTTCTTTGAGCTTGGTGGACATTCTTTAAAAGCGATGTCTCTTTTGTCCAAAGTATCAAAAGAGTTTGAGGTTCAGGTGCCGATTCATTTATTGTTTGAGACCCCGACGATTGAAGCGCTTAGTCATTATATTCAGCATCAGGACGGGGAAACTGCTGGCTATCTTGTATTCAATGAATCTCAAGCATCAACTGTCTTTGCTCTCCCGCCATTACCAGGCTACGGCTTTATCTATCAGGAAGCAGCAAAAACGCTTGATGATGTTCGGCTAGTCGCCTTTGATTTTATTGAAACGAATAACCGAATGGCGGAGTACGTTCAGCATATTCAGCACCTTCAGCCAAAAGGGCCGCTGACGTTGATGGGGTACTCAGGCGGATGTTACCTCGCCTTTGAGCTTGTTCAAGCGCTTGAACAAGCTCAAAGGCGAGGTAACATCCGCCTGAGTACCCCATCAACGTCAGCGGCCCTTTTGGCTGAAGGTGCTGAATATGCTGAACGTACTCCGCCATTCGGTTATTCGTTTCAATAAAATCAAAGGCGACTAGCCGAACATCATCAAGCGTTTTTGCTGCTTCCTGATAGATAAAGCCGTAGCCTGGTAATGGCGGGAGAGCAAAGACAGTTGATGCTTGAGATTCATTGAATACAAGATAGCCAGCAGTTTCCCCGTCCTGATGCTGAATATAATGACTAAGCGCTTCAATCGTCGGGGTCTCAAACAATAAATGAATCGGCACCTGAACCTCAAACTCTTTTGATACTTTGGACAAAAGAGACATCGCTTTTAAAGAATGTCCACCAAGCTCAAAGAAATGGTCATCCGTGCTAATATCCTCTCGTTCAAGTACTTCCCGCCACATCAAAAGCAGCTTTTGTTCCACTTCATTTGCGGGCAGTTTCACACGGCGCTTCCCCTGCACCTCTGGTTTTGGCAGCTGGCGTTTATCAACCTTCCCGTTTGGCGTAAGTGGGAGGTTCTCCAGTTCAATCAGCTCATGAGGAAGCATATAAGCTGGAAGACGCTCTTTCAGTCCTGATTTGATGTCATCGAGCTTCCCTTTCCATGCATCATCACACGTGATGTAGGCAAGCAGTCTTGTATGATTTGTTTCATCATGATCTGCTAGGAGTACAGCTTGTTTTACACCTTGATGCATGAGAAGGTTGGCCTCAATTTCTGTCAATTCAATTCGGTGCCCCCGAATTTTCACCTGATCATCGACTCTGCCTGCATACTCAATCAGACCGTCTTCTCGAAAATAGGCTAAATCTCCCGTGCGATACAGCCGCTCGCCCGCAGCGAATGGATGGGCAATAAAGACTTGTTTTGTCAGATCAGGACGATTCAAATACCCTTTTGCCAGTCCTTTGCCGCTCAAACAAAGCTCTCCAACCATACCAATTGGCTGAAGCTGCCTGTGCTCACTCAATATATAAGCACCCGTCTGGTTGAGCGGCTTCCCAATTGGAATAGAATGTGCCTCTAAAGGGATCGCTTCATCTATCGGATAATATGTGGCAAAGACCGTTGATTCGGTTGGTCCGTATACATTCAACAATCTGCCTTTTCCCATTACATCAAAGGCTTTTCTTACATGCTGAACCGATGCCCTCTCTCCTCCAAACAGTACCTTACGCACACTGCGCATCCAGTCTGTTCCTTCATCAACGAGAAGATGGAATAAAGCTGTTGGAACAAACATGACAGAAATATGCTCCCTTTTCATCAGCCCAGTGAGTCTAGTCATATCTAAAATGGTTTCTTTGGGTGGCAGGACAAGCTTTGCTCCGTTTAAAAGCGCACCATATACATCAAATGTAAAGCCATCAAATACGCTATTTGATAACGACAGCAATGTATCTGTTTCTAAAATGGTTAAATAATTCGTATTTTTGACCACCCGGGCAATATTGGAATGGGTCGTCATGATGCCTTTTGGCTGTCCGGTTGTTCCAGATGTATACATGATGTATGCCGTATCATCTAAACCAGCTTCAAGTGGCAGATTCTCTGAGCTCATCAGTAAAATTTCTTGATCATCTGCAAAAAGATACGTGCCATCAAATGCGAGTGACCTCGTCTGACTGATAAAGGATGAATGAGTCAGAAGATGCGTCGCTCCGCTATCTTTCAGCATATATTGGATACGGCTTTCTGGATAATCTGGATCAATCGGCACATAGGTGGCACCTGCTTTTAAGACAGCGAGTAAGCTAACAATGAGTTCAGGTGTCCGCTCTGCTAAAATGGCGGTCACCGTTTGATGACCCA
>CAYUYL010000221.1:0-3771 GCA_964449195.1 uncultured Filomicrobium sp. | reverse complement strand
GAAAAGCAGAGCATCCCTCCGCGTTCCGTGACTGCGCGGATCACCTCATCGGTCTTGTTGCGCAGGGCAGGGTGCCAGCTATGCGGTTTGGCGTGGGTGATAGCAATCGAGCGGGCGGAATAATCTGCAGCCTCAATCGTAGAGCGGTCCGCAGAATGGCTCATGTCGATGACAAGACCCACGCGGTTCATCTCGCGGATCACCTCCTTGCCCATGCGGGTCAGGCCAGTGTCCTCATCCTCATAACAGCCCGTCGCTAGCAAGGACTGGTTGTTGTAGGTCAGCTGCATGAAACGCGCGCCAAGGGTATGCACGATTTCGACCAGCCCAATGTCGTCCTCAATCGGGCTGGGGTTCTGAAAGCCAAAGAACACAGCTGTACGGCCCGTGTCGCGGGCGATGTCGATATCGCGTGCGGTCAGGCCTTTCATGATCAGATCAGGGTACAGCTCGAACCACCGGTTCCATTTTTCAAAGTTCAGGACGGTGTCGCGAAACCCTTCATGATAGGCGATCGTGACATGCACAGCGTCAACGCCGCCTGCGCGCAACTGTCGAAATATCTTTTCCGACCAATTCGCGTATTGCAGCCCGTCAATGCGCATCAAATCGGCGCGCCCGCACTGATATAGGCGGTTTTGACGGCGGTATAGACCTCCGCCGCTACCTTGCCCTGTCTTGCGACCCATTCACCGCAAACGAGGTTGTGTTTTGCCATGGGTGTCCCGCTTTTCTTGTCAATGCAGGCATGGTGAACTTGATATGTTGTTTCAGTCAAACCCCAATTGCGTAGTCACATTTCGAGAGACCCGCGGTAACTGGCTCTGTCTGTGTCCCGCAATGTTTTTCTGCGGTGACCGAACGCGGCAAATTTGCTGATGCCGAAGCCGAAATCGTCAATGCCGCCCTGCTCCGCGGTCAGGTCGAAATCGGGATCGTCTCAGGGCGACCGGAGCTAAATGGCATCCTCTGCAGGCCATTGTTCGGGGACGCCTTTGGTTTGGTCACAGCCAAGGTTCACCCGCTAATGCGGAAAGCCGCGCGATCGCGTTTACTGGATCTCAAATACCATGCGTTTGTGTCTAACTCGCTCTGCACACAGATTGCTTGGCCTGCATTTCAGGAGCTTCTTGCAGCAACAAAGGATGCGGCGCGTAACACGCTCTCGTCGATCAGTATGGTGCGGGACGGAAGCAGGATGACCGTTCTGCCCGCCAGCGTCGTCAGCATCATACCCAAACACCTCGCCTTTCTGGAAATCGCGGGATTGGACCAGAAAAGGGCCGTGTCACTGTTGACCCGCAAAAACTGTCTTTGTCCGGAACTGACAGAGGAATGCGCAAGATTTTTATCAGATCAGGTTGCAGCTGCGTAACCGGATGAGATCGACCGTGGTGTCACATGCTATCTGTAAAGCGCGCTAGGTCGCGCCGAATAGCTGTGCGCAGGGCATGTTCCGTCGCAAAAAGGTTGCCATGACGACTAACAACAAGCTCTTCAATCTCTTCTGCGCTTCGGTGGCCGTCGCAAAAGGTCAATACAGCCTTTGAAATCTGGGCGCGCTTCGAAAGGGTCATTGGCTGGTCTTTTTGGCTCAACTGAAGTTGCGCGCGCGTGATCGCGTTTAAAGTCGAGTGCATACATCGTGCCCCACCTTTGCGGACCTCTGCTTGCCATACCCAAATATCATCGTCCAAGCGCGTCTTGATCGACGCCTTGACACTCTCTCCCCGGTCCAATGTCAAACCTGCGCCAAATGAGAAAAATGCTTGTGGACGATCAATCCTGTTAGGGGAGGTCGGGCAATTGGTCATAACAACCTCAGATGATAGATTTGCCTCAAACCAACCAACAATTCCGCTCGATACGCCAGACTCAACAACGCTCATTTCTTGTGAAAAGTTGGCAAAGTCCGGACTGTCATCCCCAAGCGAAAACTCCGTCAGTTGTGTTGCCTCGCTCAACAAAGCAATTTCACTGTCTTTTACGGGCCACTTATAATTCGCACTAAGGGTGCTGAGCCAATGAAAGCAATCCGGAATTTCTGGCTGTCTCCAGCGCGACACTGGCGTTGGCCGCACCGGGGAGTCTGCCAAACCAGCATATAACCGCAGGGTTTTGGGGATCAGCCGTCCATCCGGCTTTAGAAACCGGTCTTTCGCGTCTTTGAGCGCGACAAGAACGCTATAGTCTATGCCGAAATACCCAACGTTGTCGCAGACAATCAAATCAACACGTTCGGGGATCGTTGCTTGAGTGGACCTTTCCTGGATGAACGTGCATTTTTCGATGAAGCCTGCGTTCTGCATACTGCGTTGCGCAACGTCTATCATCTCTGTTTCGTCTAAGAAGGTCACATGACCCGCACCGGCTTCCAAACATAGCAAACCGAGGATGCCAGTTCCGCATCCGAGGTCCAAAACCGTGTCTCCGGGCTGCAATGTGTCTTGGATCGCTTTACGGAACAGCTCGGTCCGTCTTGTGTCGGCTAGATATCCGTAATGTTCATCAAGTTGTGCATAAGTTGCCATCTCAGCGCGTTACCTTTGGAGAGAGAGTTCGTTTGATTTCCGTTGAAAGCGAAGGTCGCATATCTCTTCCCTGTCGGTCGCGCTGATGCAGAGCCACGCTGGGCGTGGCAGAGAGTAACGCTCAGTTTTTCGACACCGTTATTAGTTCTTTCTCCAGAAGCTTTTTGATCAACTCATCTACGTCAGCTTCGATGACGGATCTTTCAACGGAATACTCATCGATAAGCGACGCGCAAATCTCGCTTAAGGGCAGGTTCCGCTCAAGGCCCGACCAAACTTTGGCTCCGACTTCATTGAGGCCAAAATAAACACCGCCTGCAAGATCTAGGAGGACAATTTCATCTCCCAAATCGCGGGCGACAACGCTTTCGGCAACAACATATACATCTTCATGTTTCAAATCTTTACTCCCACTGCCGCGCACTGTTCCAGAATAGCGGAACGAACAATGGCCAGCTCATCATAATCCCTCACGTATGACAGAGAAAAGTGTGGCAAGGAATTTGAAACAGCCGTCAGTTTGAGGAAATGCTCCGTGAGCACGGACTGATCCTGATCGTCGAGCAGAAAGGTGTGGTTGAGGCAGCTGGAAAGTGCCTCGCGCGGCGAAAGTTGGGTAATGCCCACACTATCTGCTGCAGGGTCCTCAAGGTGAAAGATAGCTGCGACTTTTTGCGGAGCTTTTGAGAATGCGACGTCTCTTGGTTGCTGCAGGCATAGTTTATTGCCGGTCTCATCATTCAATTGATCGACGCTGTCAGCTCCGAAAAGGGCAGATCCGCTATCTGGCCAAAGACGAACTGCATGGTGACCCGGCTCAATGACTGGCGGGTGATCCGATTTTGAGAAGACAGCCCCATCCTCACACACGAGCTGATGACCATTCAGTGCAAAGTAGGACGCAAGCGTGGATTTTCCCGCCCCGGACTTACCCAGAAACATCACTGCGGCGTTGCCAATCGTCACTGCGCTGGCGTGCAGCACCAAGTGACCTTGGGCTGACTTTACAAGGGGGTTAACCTGATTTTGCCGCAGGTGTTCGACATATTTTGGGTCGCTGTCTAGGCAGGGGCGGCACTTAATCGACCCCGTCTGGGTATCATACTCAAAATCTGCAATATCGAGGAACTGCAACAAATAGATATGTTCTGAGCAAAAAAAACGCGCCCAAACTTCACCGCAGGCGTGCGTCATGGATCTGCAAACACGCCAGTTTTCAGCATCACCGTAATTGTCCGAT
>CAYUYL010000220.1:0-3775 GCA_964449195.1 uncultured Filomicrobium sp. | reverse complement strand
GGCTTTTATATCAGATTAGGCACGATGCGCGCTGCCGGCGAAGATTTCACGCCCAAGTGCATTAAGAATACAATCAGTAATATGTGACGCATTCAACTTCGCTTGGTCATACATTATATCAGGTTTGTCTTGGTCGATAAATATGTCTGGTAAGGTCATGGTACGGATTTTGAGACCGTTGTCGAGCTGACCGCTGCTTGCCAGATGTGTGAGCACATAAGACCCAAACCCACCAATCGAGCCTTCCTCGACGGTTACCAGGACTTCATGGTGCCGGGCCAGCTGACCAATCAAATCAGTGTCTAATGGCTTGGCGAAACGTGCATCAGCAACTGTTGCGGGCAAGCCCATGGCCCCAAGTTGATCTGCAGCAACAAGCGCTTCCTTCAAGCGTGTTCCCAATGATAAAATTGCAACCTTACCACCCTCGCGCACAATGCGCCCACGTCCTATCTCAAGTGCAACGCCTTCATCCGGCATGTCTATGCCAACGCCCTCTCCACGCGGATAACGGAAAGCACATGGGCAATCGTCAAGCACAGCGGCCGTTGCCACCATGTGGCGCAGCTCAGCTTCATCAGCAGCGGCCATGAGCACGAAATGCGGCAGGCAGCCGAGATAGGAAATATCAAATGAACCGGCATGCGTCGGTCCATCCGCCCCCACGAGGCCGGCGCGGTCAATGGCAAACCGCACAGGCAGCTTTTGGATGGCGACATCATGGACAATTTGATCATAACCGCGCTGCAGAAATGTCGAATAAATGGCAGCGAAAGGCTTGTACCCCTCTGTCGCAAGGCCGGCGGCGAATGTTACGCCATGCTGTTCTGCGATACCTACATCGAATGTGCGCTCTGGAAATTCCTTGCCAAATAAATCAAGGCCGGTGCCGGATGGCATCGCTGCCGTGACCGCAACGATCTTGTCATCCTTGCGCGCCTCTTTGGCAAGACTTTCGGCAAAGACTTTGGTGTAGCTGGGAGCGTTTGGGGTGGGTTTGAACTGATCTCCGGTAATCACATTGAACTTGCTGACGCCGTGATATTTATCCTTGGAATTTTCAGCTGGCACATAGCCCTTGCCTTTTTGCGTGACGACATGCACCAAAATCGGTGCTTGGTTGGCATCACGAACGTTACGCAGAATCGGCACCAGCTGGTCGAGATTGTGCCCGTCGATCGGTCCTACATAATAGAACCCCAACTCTTCGAACCAAGCCCCCCCCTGCCACAAGTGGCGCGTATATTCCTCCATACGTGCGGCTCTGCGTTCCCAGCTTTTAGGCAGCCGCTTGGCCAACTGCTTAACGATATCGCGTACATAAAGATAGGTGCCGCTGGATGTGATGCGCGCGAGATAATGCGAGAGGGCGCCTGTGGGGGGCGCGATTGACATGTCATTGTCGTTGAGAATGACAATCAGCCGTTCATTGCGTGCGCCTGCGTTATTGATCGCTTCATAGGCCATGCCTGCGCTCATGGCGCCATCGCCAATGACGGCAATGACATTATTGTCGCGTCCATCGAGATCGCGGGCTACAGCCATACCTAAACCGGCTGAGATCGACGTCGATGAATGTGCTGCTCCGAATGGATCGTATGGACTTTCACGTCGTTTTGTGAAACCAGAAAGGCCGCCGCCCTGACGCAATGTGCGGATGTGCTCGCGGCGTTCAGTAAGAATCTTATGCGGATAAGCCTGATGCCCGACGTCCCAAATCAGTCTGTCATCCGGCGTGTTAAATGTCCAATGCAGCGCCACCGTCAATTCGATGACACCAAGCCCCGCACCAAGATGGCCGCCTGTCATTGAAACAGCATTAATTGTCTCGTAACGCAACTCATCAGACACCTGGCGCAGTTCACTTTCAGCCAGTTTGCGCAGATCGCGGGGACTTGCAATCATATCGAGGAGCGGGGTGTCTGTCATAATACTTCTGTTAACCCACGTTTGTGCAGAATTTGTTTGGCCGCCGTGATAAAACTCAGGAGTTTTCGCCGCAAGATCAAATGTTAAGAATGCTAAATCCTAGGGTTCCAGCTCAAACGCTTGGGTCCGGGTGGTGGTCCACGAGCGTTTGTGAAACTAGAATAAAGACTAGAGCCTTCGAAGCTCAGATCCTAATTCCTAAATAAACATCATGAAAGTGTCGAAATAGCGCGCCTGGACGAGAATTTTTCACTCCAGCGGCTATTGAAAAGTCCCTTGTAAAAAGGGCAGACGAATGAGATGCATTGCATCCTATGCGAGCTCACAGCAGAGGGAACTTTGGCTGCAGCGAACACATACTCCAAAATCTTTCGATCATATGCGTCAATGTCGTTGCATACGGTGACACGGCGCAGCCGGTTGCTCATCACAAAGGAAATTTAGCCGCGCATGCTTCCCTGAGACTTATCTGATCCGGAACTTAGTTGTTCCGTACATAGTGATTGAACGGTGAGTGATATGGGGCCCGGCAACGCCGGAAAGCACGAATGATCCCGAGCACGGTAAAGAGCCTTGGCACAGATTGTTGCTGTAGTCTTATTACCCGCTGCCTTAAATGCACGAAAGCCCATAACATTTGCGGAAATATGGTACGAATGATCAATAGACGCACAACAATAGGACTGCTGGGTGGCATGTTTATAACCATTTCAGGGAGAAAAAGTGCTGCTGGATCATATCACGTGATAGATGATTTCGAGCGGGCCGGTCTGGTGGCCCAAAACAATACCAACTGGCAATTTGTATCCGACAGCGTCATGGGCGGTGTCTCAAAAGGTGCGATAACCCGGGAGAAAGTCAACGGGCGCAACGCCCTGCGCATGCAAGGTTTTGTGAGCCTGGAGAATAATGGCGGTTTCATCCAGGCTGCCCTGGATGTATCACCGAATGGTGCCAACTTTGATGCCAGCGCATTTACCGGCATTGAAATCGATGTGTCCGGCAATGGTGAAAGGTATAATTTGCACCTGCGCACGTCTGATTTCACGCGTCCATGGCAATCCTATCGCCATGGCTTTAAAGCCGGAAAAACCTGGACGACTGTTCGCTTGCCTTTCGACAGCTTTGATGCCTACAGAACCGATATGCCCTTTAATCCCGCCAGGCTGCGCCGGATTGGCATTGTTGCGATTGGCCGTGCCTTTAATGCTGATATCGCGATTGGCCGTATTGGATTTTATACATGATACACCTGATGACCCGGATACTCACACTGGAACTCGTGAACCGCCCCAGGTTCCCCCTGCAATCGCAGTTAAAATGCTGCTGACGGCATACAACGGATAAAGGGATGTAAAATCAGGCAGGGTCCAATTCTTTGTTTCAACCAAATGAACCTGGTGGAACAGGATACCGGTTATGATGAAGGGCGGTGCCATCAGTCCGGGAAGCATGGCATAGAAACGAATATCCCGCAGTACATAGTGGCGTGTCCAGGATACAGATTTGAACGCAGTTTTGGATGATGCTGTAATCTTGGGTTGGTCAAGCCCGCGGTGCCTCACCATGCTCCCTAAGAGTCCGTCCTTAAAATTAGCCAGTAAAATCAACGCCTCTCAATGCTCTGCATTATTGATTGTGGGATAGTCGGCATAAAGAGAGAAGCACAACTAAGGGGGTAAATTTCATATTTACGGACCTCGCTCACTCAAGGATCTGAATCATAAGTGATTCTGATGACTCAACATTTTTACGGACAGGCTCTAAGACAAAAATCAACGGGATCATAATCAGTGAATTCTCCACCGGCTAAAAGCCGGTGGCTTCAAGTTACGGCTAAAAGCCG
>CAYUYL010000219.1:0-3808 GCA_964449195.1 uncultured Filomicrobium sp. | reverse complement strand
GCATTGAATCATAACTGATTCCAGTGACTCAACATTTTTATGGACGGGCTCTGAGGACTTATTAGCAAACATTCATCAAACTTTCGCACCATTTATGCAGCACTCAAGATATCAGTGATTGCTGAAAACACCCAATTTCACAGCATTTCTTTCAAAACAAAATTGCTTGCGGCAGCTCCAGTATCAAGCGGATCAGATGACGAACAAAGATCACAGACGCAGCGCTTTAACCATATACCTGGTTTTTATCCTCTCAGCGCTTCTCATGCCCTTGGCCGATGTGACTGCGGTCCATGTAACTGCGCAGGCCGGTGAAAAACAGCACGCAATCGCCATGCACGGTCAACCCGCGCTGCGGAAAGATTTTGCAGCGTTCCCATACGTCAATGTTGAGGCTCCGAAAGGCGGTCGTCTGGTCCTTGGACGCATTGGCACGTTTGACAGCCTCAATCCATTTATCGTCAAAGGCGTTACACCGTCGAATATCCGCAGTTACGTCTATGAAAGTCTGTTGGCGCGATCGGCTGACGAGCCGTTTACACTTTATTCACTCCTGGCAGAGCACGTCCAAATGCCGAAGGACCGCAGCACCATCACATTTTATCTCAATCCACGCGCCAGATTTTCTGACGGCAAAAGTGTCACAGCACGAGATGTCAAATTTTCCTTTGAACTTCTGCGCAAAAGCGGCAGGCCCTACATGCGCAGCCATTACAGCAAGGTGGCACGTCTTGATATTGTATCAGAGCGTACAATCAGGTTCACCTTCAAGCCGGAAGGAGATCGTGAAATACCGCTTATCATTGGTCTTATGCCCATTCTGCCTGAGCATGTGGTTGATGCCGATACCTTCGAACAAACAACCCTGAAACCACCCCTGGGCAGCGGTCCTTATACAATACTGTCCGTGAAACCGGGGCATTCGCTGACCTATAAACGAAACCCGGCTTACTGGGGGCAAGCTATCCCAAGCCGCCGTGGGCAATTCAATTTCAATGAAATCCGAATTGATTATTTCCGCAACAGCGCAGCCTTGTTTGAAGCCTTCAAGACAAGCAATGTTGATTACCGGGTTGAAGCTGATCCTGCGCGTTGGATTGACAGCTATAACTTTCCGGCCATCAAAAACGGTAAAATCCGCAAGTACAGTTTCAAAACAGGCCTGCCAGCAGGCATGAACGGTCTGGTTTTGAACACACGGCGACCGAAACTGGCCGACCGGAGGGTGAGGCAGGCATTGATGCTGGCATTCGATGCCAAACGCATTAACGATCAGATGTTTCACGGGCGCTACGCGCGATCGGCAAGCTACTTTTCCCGCTCCAGCCTCGCCTCGACGGGCCGGCCGGCCAACGGTTTGGAAATGACAATGCTGGCAAATTTCCCAGGCGCCGTTCGCCCGGACATTCTGGCCGGCACGTGGCGTCCTCCAAGCGCCGGCAGCATCCAAGAGCAGCGGGCCAACCTCAAGAAGGCCTTTGATTTACTGCGTGCGGCAGGTTTCAAACTGAATGGACGCCGTCTTGTGGATGATCAGAGTAATCGTCCCTTCACACTCGAATTTCTCGTGCTCACAAGCGAACAGGAGCGCCTGGCTCTGGCCTATGGCCAGTCCCTCAAACGCCTCGGAATCACTGTCAACGTACGGCAGATGGAGGATTCACAATATTGGGCGCGACTTGGCAATTTTGACTTCGATGCGATCCAGTGGACCTACCGTGCTTCCTTATCTCCGGGTAATGAGCAAATCCATCGCTGGAACAGCCGTTATGCTGATATCAAGCGCAGCTTTAATTACCCAGGCGTTAAAAGCCCGGCAGTGGATCACCTGATTAACGCGATGCTGAAAGCAACGGAGCGCACAACCTTTGAAGCTGCCGTGCGGGCCTTCGATCGCGTTCTGCTGTCCGGCAACTACGTGATTCCACTCTTCCATAATCGCGAGCAATGGATCGCCGCGAATGCCAGATTAGCTTTTCCCGAACGCCAGCCATTGTTTGGTGTTAATCTCAATACGTGGTGGTTCAAGCTTTAAAATGCACATGTTTCAATCCAAACGGGGCAGGCTATGAAGCTCATCATCTTTGATTGTGACGGCACCCTGCTCGATAGCCAGCATGGCATCGTGGAAGCCATGTCACAGGCTATTGCAGCCGCTAGCTTACCGCCAATACCACGTGAAAAGATCCTTGCAATAATCGGCCTGTCTCTGCCGACAGCCATCGCACAACTGATGCCGGATACGGATGAGCCAACAGTGCAGAAAATAACTGCCGACTACCGCACGGCATTTCAAGAGTTGCGTAAAGATCCCGGCTACCACGAACCGCTCTATGACGGGATGCTGGACCTGATACATCAACTGGCTGCAAAAGACGATCACCTCTTAGGTGTGGCAACAGGCAAATCACGCCGCGGCATGAACGTTTTATTTGACCGCCTGGACCTCCATGCGCATTTTGTAACGGTACAGACCGCCGATACGCACCCCTCAAAACCGCACCCCTCCATGATTGAAACCGCATTGCGTCATGCCGGTGTTGAAGCGAAACGCGCCGTCATGATTGGTGATACGACATATGATATGGAGATGGCACAAAATGCTGGCGTGCGGGCGATCGGTGTGTCCTGGGGATATCATCCAGCCCGTGATCTTAAGCGCTACGGAGCTGATGCCATAGCCAGTGATGCAGCTGGTTTATTGCTAACAATTGAACAATCTTTGCAAACGGATACCTGAGACCGCATGGTGGATAGCAACGCAGAAAATGAAGAACCGGGCCAAACCGGTCAATTGGCACCCCAGCGGGAGCATCCCAAGCGCTTCTATGCGTCAGTCACGACCGGGCAAAGCGGTCAAGCTTGGCACATTCTGCTGGACGGGCGGTCGGTGCGCACACCAGGCAAACACCTCATCAGCCTTCCATCCGCCGCACTTGCAAATATTATCGCACAGGAATGGGACGCCCAGCACGAAGTGATTGATCCCGCGACCATGCCTGCAACGCGTATTGTCAATACAGCAATCGATGGCGTCGTGCACAAAGCAGACAGTGTACGCGATGAAATTGCCAAATTCGCCGGTGGCGATCTGCTGTGCTACCGCGCCGGGCACCCACGGGAACTGGTAGAACTCCAGCGTGCCGCCTGGGATGAGCCGTTGGCATGGCTGGCACAAGATCATTCCGTAAACTTACAAACTGCCACCGGGATCATGCCGATAAACCAACCGGCACTGGAATTGCAAAAATTTCGCAACCTGCTCGACGCATGCGGCGGACTACGGCTTGCCGCTCTTCATGTTGTTGTTACGCTTACGGGCTCAGCCGTTCTGGGAATTGGGATACTTGAGAGCAAGCTATCATCTGCTGACGCCTGGTCGGCTGCTCATGTGGATGAAGACTGGCAAATCACACAATGGGGCGAAGACCACGAAGCCAAAGAACGGCGCGCATTCCGCTGGCGTGAATTTTCAACCGCGACCGAAATCATAAGACTGCTGAACGAAACGTGAGGCATACGCTCGATTTCGCGAAACCGGCTCTCTTGTGCTAAATGTCAACAGGGGCTCCCTTAGACCTCTTGCCGTTGCCAGCGTACAGAAATTTTCATGACAGGAAGCTTGTCTCATGAAAGACATCATCCAGGAACTGGAACGCCGCCGCGCCGAAGCCCGCCTTGGTGGTGGCGAGCGCCGCATTGAAGCCCAGCATAAGCGCGGCAAGCTTACGGCACGCGAACGCATCGAAGTCCTGCTGGACGACGCCTCGTTTGAAGAGTTCGACATGTTCGTTGAACATCAATGCAC
>CAYUYL010000218.1:0-3808 GCA_964449195.1 uncultured Filomicrobium sp. | reverse complement strand
CCGCCAAGCGGCTCAAAGCAACAGCCTGAAACAGAAAAAGGTTTGCCGAAGGGGCAGCGTCCCGGAGCAGCCGAGGGAAAAGACACGCGCTTGACGGCAAGCCAGCGTTCTATGATCGGTGTTATGATGAAGGCGGCGGTGCGCGAATGCTGGCGGGTGCAAACGGGGATGACAGGTGCCAGCAGCCTTATTGTTGATGTCGAAGTGAAATTAAATGAGGTCGGAGAGATTAAAGGCGAACCACGTGTTCAGAACCAGCGTTCCGATGCGGTCTTCCGCGATGCTGCTCTCAATGCTGTGCGGGCACTTAAACAATGTGCGCCTTATGATGGCCTGCCGAAAAAGCTCTATAAGGGCGGCTGGGACCATATGGTTGTCAGATTTGATCCCCAGCGTATGTTTTAAGCCTTTCAAGGCTGTATAATTTTTGATGCCCGGGTTATTGAAGTGGGACTTTTGAACGCATATCCACAGTAGTTTTCGGCTTGCCCGGATTGGTGCCCTATTTCTGCGGCAGATCGCACGGGATGGAGCGGTATTTATATAATGATTTATGACGTTATGACCTGGACGTGCGAAAGCTATTCACGAGGGATTCAAAAATGAAAAATCCGATCGGTTCAACCAGGTCGCGGTATTCAAACGGCGTGTCCCGCCGTGATGCGCTGCAGATTATGGGCAGTGGGATCGCAGCTGGTTTTGCACCGTCATTCGCGATGGCACAAACACGTGTGACGATTGATGAAGCCAATCTGAGGCCTCGTCCTATAGCTGTTCCTTTTTTTGTCGGTGCAGATAAGCGTCTTGGAAAGGCGCTTGCTGACATTATACAGTCAGACCTTGAACGCTCTGGTTTGTTTCGGCCCATGGACCGTGAGGCTTTTCTTCAGAAAATCGATAGTATTGATGTTGCCCCGCGGTTTGCGGACTGGCGCTCTATTGGGGCCGAGGCGTTGGTTGTCGGCCGTACGGTTAAGCTCAAGGACGGACGTTTTCAGGCCCAGTTCCGTCTTTGGGATGTGGTTCTCGGCAAACCTCTGACGGGGCAGCAATTTTCAATTCCGCCTCAGTATTGGCGCCGTCTTGGTCATCTTATATCGGATCAGGTTTATCAAAAACTCACCCTTGAGCAGGGGTATTTTGATACGCGTATTGTCTTCATCGATGAGACAGGGCCAAAACAACAGCGCCTCAAACGCCTCGCAATCATGGACCAGGATGGCTATAATGTGCAGTTGCTAAGCGATGGGCGTGAACTGGTGATCACGCCGCGCTTTAATCAGAAGCGGCAGGAAGTCACATACATGTCCTATGTCGAAGGCCAGCCGCGTGTTCTGATGATGGATCTGGCTACTGGGCAACGTCAAATTGTGGGCGACTTCCCAGGTATGACGTTTGCGCCGCGGTTCTCTCCGGATGGACAACGCGTTGTCATGAGCTTTCAACAAGGCGCCAGCTCATCAATTGTTGAGATGGACCTGAGATCAAGGCGCTCGAGACGCTTAACGCAGTCCAATGCGATTGACACAGGTCCCTGTTTTTCGCCGGACGGGCAACGTATCGTATTTGAATCAGATCGTGAGGGCAGCCAGCAGCTTTACGTTATGAACCATGACGGATCCGGCCAGCAGCGTATAAGCCATGGTGATGGACTGTATTCAACTCCTGTGTGGTCGCCGCGTGGAGACTATATCGCCTTTACAAAGCAATATGGGGGGCGCTTTCTGATTGGGGTGTTTGCGCCGGATGGATCCGGCGAGCGTATTCTAACCGAAGGGTTTCATAATGAAGGACCGACCTGGGCACCAAATGGGCGCGTATTGATGTTCTTCAGAGAAGCCCGCGGAGCTGATGCGGGGCCCAAAATCTATTCAATTGATCTAACCGGATACAATGAAAGACTTGTCAAGACCCCCGCCTTCGCTTCGGACCCGGCCTGGTCTCCCTTGTTGGGGTGACAGTTGCAGCCAGTTTGGTACTTGTTTTATGGGTTTGCTTGATTTTGCATATTCGTGCGCCGGGCCTTTTTCTTTCCTATGGAGCTATAAAATAAGGGCTGCATGGCTCTGAAGCACGTTAATCTGTAATTTTATCACCCAAAGACTATAGATTAAAATAGTCCTCTTTTTAGTTTGTTTATATCAGTCCGTTGCCACAGTCCGTGCTATTTTTGCATCAATATTATCCGGAAAGGTGATTCGGTCACCTTACAGTATTGCGTGAAATGCAGCGGAGCGGTACCTCATTTATGGGCGACAGTTGAGCTATCAACATGGGGTTGGTAGACAGCTGGAGTTGCTAAAATTTATGCTGCTCGGCTCGGCTAGGCCAGACAGCATTAGGAGAGAAGACTATGAAGGGCGCTATCGTAATCACTGCTGTTATCGTTGCTGTTGCTCTCGGCGCATGCCGCATGGAGCGTCGTCACGAGCCAATGAAGCTCGGTGCTGAAAAAGCTCCAGCAACTGCTACTCAGCAGATTGCTCAGTAAGCATTTATGAGGCGCAATTGCGCTTCATCGCTTATTCAGAGGCTGTGGCATTGTGATCAATGCTGCAGCCTTTTTGCGTTGTAATCTATCTTATTCACGTTTCTTATGCGAAGTGATTGGTTAAGGCGCTCAAGCGCACAGCAAATTATTTTAGCAGGAAATTATTTTTAGGTTGATGATTTGCTCGAACAATATTGTGACTAGATTGGATATATATTACTGTTACATCATTGAGTCACATCTCTTTGTAAGTTGCCAGAACAATAAGAGAAATTTGCGTTGGCAAAGCAGGATACTTCATATGATTAAAAATCGTCAGCCTCGTATCTCAGCTGGAACACTTTTCTCAAGTTTGGCTGCGCTGGCACTCGCTGCATGCTCTCAGAATTCTGTTGGGCCTGAAAGTGCACAGCTCACAGCCGGTACCATCCAGCCAGGTCAATTGCCTGCAGCTGAGCCCGGATCCAAGCGTGATTTTGCCCAGAATGTTGGTGATATTATTTATTTTACAACTAATAGTTCCGATTTGACTCCAGAAGCTCAGGAAACTCTTACGAAGCAGATAAACTGGCTGAATAGGCATAAGAAATATACCATTAAGATTGAGGGACACGCCGATGAGCGTGGCACTAGGGAATATAATATTGCTTTAGGTGCTCGACGGGCAACGACCGTTCGTAATTTCCTCTCACGTTCCGGGGTTGATCCGCGCCGTATTCAAACGGTTTCCTTTGGTAAGGAACGCCCGGTCGCTGTTTGTAATGATATTTCCTGCTGGTCACAAAACCGGCGTGCGCAGACGGTTCTGAACAGTCGTGCGGGAATTTAGAAACGCTGATAAAGACTATATATCCTGATTGAACACGAGCATTATTTGTTCCGCGACTCTTGCGCTTTGTTTCTTCAATGCTGCAGATATTTTGTCGCCTGTGAAAAAGACACGTCAAATCGCCGACCACGGCCCTCGGAGCTGACCGGTGTAGGCTTATGGCGTCATACAATAGCGTGATAAGAGCGAGATGGCCAAAAGCTGAGCTTCACTATCTCCAGCAACAGGCGCAAAGAAGCGCTGAACCACCTGAGCAGCAGGCGGATGTTCTGGCCGAGGCCACACAACACAACGTTAATCTTGTCGCCGTCGCGCCCGAGCAGGTGATTGCGGTCGAGGTGGCCGTCGCTTTTCATGTGGCCGATGACCGGCTCAACCGCCGCACGACGGCGCATTTCACGCTTGATGGTGCGCGTCACACCGCGCCTGGCGCCGGTTAGAGTCCCCTATAGGGGATCCGTAAACCCCACGCCTTTAGGCGGCATGGG
>CAYUYL010000217.1:0-3810 GCA_964449195.1 uncultured Filomicrobium sp. | reverse complement strand
CTGGGCGCTCCAAATGCACGGCTTTCGCCTTGATGATTTTCTGTTCCGTTGTCATAAGTGGGGATCCTGTTTTTTGGCGCTCACCACTTCGTTAACTATGTCTGATCAAGTCTAAACTTTTGCAGGTAATATCATACTACGGATCAGCATCCGCTAATTACACAGAATCTGTTCCATCTCAACGGAGAAGTGATAATGAAAAAGAGGTATTAGTCGTTCCGCAAGATGTGTGCTGTGTATTACACAGCACCGACGCATGGTCATAATCCCAACAGCGTGTTGCTCTCTCCGCTGCGCTTCGTTCGGCAGGGGGACATGCTGTCCCCCGTGCCCCCCTTGCCGCAACTTGACACGTTTTTTCGTTCCTTGAAGCGATACGATAATATATGATATTATCGTATATATACGAAAGGAGATGCATCATGCCCAAAGCCACTTCTGTTATTCTCGGTGATCATTTCGAAGCCTTTGTTGCCGAACGTGTTGCCTCAGGCCGTTATGGCTCGGCCAGTGAAGTGCTAAGGGCCGCCTTGCGTGTTCTCGAAGATCAAGAAGCGCGTGAGCAAGCTTTGGTGCAAGCTATCATTGAAGGCGAAAATAGCGGAGATCCGCAGCCTTTTGATCGCAAGGCACATCGTCAGAATATGCTTGATAGACATGCCTCCCAATCAGAATAGATCCTATCGGCTATTACCAGCTGCACTAGCTGACCTGATCAAGATTTGGGATTACACCCTTGAAACATGGTCTGTTAACCAGGCTATCGCCTATGAAGATCAAATCCTTGATGCCTGTGATGCGATTGTTGCCTCTCCGGAAGATGGTGATGATATTTCAGATCTCAGAGAAGGCTATTTCCTGTGGCGTGTTAGTAAGCATTTCATCATCTACCGTCATGCTGATAACAGCACTGATATAGATATCATGCGCATTCTGCATCAAAGACGCGATATTAAACGGCATGTTTAAGCACAATTCATCTTATGATCCCGGCTAAGTTCAATCCTGCCGCCGCACTTTGCGGCCCTCAAGGATAAACCCTTCGGTCACATCATGGGGCATGATCTATACCAGAATAGCAGATCAACTGCTGGGGGACGCTGCGGAGCAGTTGAAAACGCCCATCATTATTGGCTTTACGTTGAAATTTAGAGGCCAACTGCCGAATTTAAGTTAAAGTGTCGTTGTTGCCATCCCAAGCCCCCATTCCGATGGAGACCATAGGCAACTGTTCGCTGGAAATGCCTATGCGGTGAATTTAATCGGACTTGTTATTCCGCAGCTTTCTGCTTTTTAGGGGAACGCGCGTTCTTTTTTCGTGAACGTTTCTGCACCTTGTTTTTTTGATGCACTGCACATCCATCCCCGCGCCTCTTTAAAAGCCCGCGCAAAAATGCCCCTGTATGGCTCCCTTGCGTTGCTGCAACATCTTCAGGCGTACCTTGCGCTACAATCTGTCCGCCACCATCGCCTCCTTCGGGGCCGATATCAATAATCCAATCTGCAGTCTTTATAACCTCAAGATTATGTTCGATAACGACCACAGAGTTACCGGCCTCCACAAGTTCATGCAGAACATCCAAAAGCTTGGCGACATCATGAAAATGCAGCCCTGTCGTCGGTTCATCAAGAATATACAGTGTACGGCCAGTTGCACGGCGTGAGAGTTCTTTGGCAAGCTTAATCCGCTGCGCCTCACCGCCGGAAAGTGTCGTTGCCTGTTGTCCGACCTTTACATAATCAAGCCCAACACGACGCAAAGTCTCCATTTTGTCCCGAATAACAGGGACTGCCTTAAAAAACGAACAGGCATCCTCAACGGTCATCTCAAGAACGTCGGCAATCGATTTGTTGCGGAACTTGATCTCCAGTGTTTCACGGTTATAGCGCGCGCCCTTACACTGATCGCACGTGACGTAAACATCTGGGAGGAAATGCATCTCAATCTTAATGACACCGTCACCCTGGCATGCTTCGCAGCGCCCTCCCTTGACATTGAACGAAAAACGGCCAGGCAAATAGCCCCGCGCTTTGGCCTCGGGCAAACCGGCAAACCATTCGCGAATTGGCGTAAAGGCGCCCGTATACGTCGCAGGATTAGAGCGTGGCGTGCGCCCAATTGGCGACTGGTCTATATCAATGACTTTATCGAGATTCTCCAGTCCGCGGATTTCCTGATGCGGACTTGGATTTTCGCGGGCATTCGTCAATTTCCGCGCAACTGCCTTATAGAGCGTGTCGATCAAGAACGTCGATTTACCGGACCCCGAGACACCCGTCACACAGGTAAAAAGCCCGAGAGGAACAGAGGCGGTGATGTTCTTGAGATTGTTACCGGACGCACCGGCAACTGTAATCTGCCGTTCTGCATTACAAGCCCGCCGCTCCCCACGCGCAACAATCTGACGTGCGCCGCTGAGATATTGACCGGTCAGGCTGTCGTTTGCCGCCATGATCTCGTCTGGCGTCCCCTCGGCCACAATACGGCCGCCATGCACGCCTGCACCAGGCCCGATATCCACAACATAATCGGCACTTAATACGGCATCCTCATCATGTTCAACAACGATCACCGTATTTCCTAGATCGCGGAGATGCCGTAACGTTTGAAGCAGACGCTCATTATCCCGCTGATGAAGCCCAATTGAAGGCTCGTCGAGCACGTAAAGAACGCCGGTTAAACCAGAGCCGATTTGAGATGCCAAGCGTATCCGCTGGCTTTCACCGCCGGAAAGCGTGCTTGAAGAGCGCGACAACGTCAAATAATCGAGACCAACATCATTTAAAAATTTCAGCCGCTCTCTAATTTCCTTGAGAATACGCGTTGCAATTTCAGATTGCTGCTTTGAGAAGGCTGCAGGCATCTCATCGAACCATATGACAGCCTTGCGGATCGAAAGCTCGCACACTTCCCCGATGTGTTTGCCGCCAATTTTGACCGACAGCGCCTGCGGCTTTAGTCGATATCCGCTGCACGCCTCGCAGGCACGATCTCTCTGGTAACGCGTTAGCTCATCACGCACCCATTGGCTATCCGTTTCACGCCAGCGCCGCTCAATATTTCCAATGACGCCCTCGAAGGGCTTGAGCGCCTTATATTTTCGCAGGCCATCTTCATAGACAAAGGCAATCTCATCTTCACCGGTCCCAAATAAAATTGCCCTGCGTACCTTCTCAGGCAATTTTTTCCAAGGCGTTGTCATGCGCACCTTGAAATGCCGCGCCAGCGCCTGCAGTGTCTGCTCATAATAAGGAGACGTAGCGCCGGTCTTAGCCCATGGCTGAATAGCACCTTCCTTTAGCGAAAGTGCATCATCGGGCACCACAAGATCCGGTTCAAACTGTAGCTCTGTTCCAAGTCCATCGCATTTTGGGCACGCACCTGCCGGTGAATTAAACGAAAATAGCCGCGGCTCAACCTCATCGATTGTAAAGCCAGATACAGGACAGGCGAAGCGCGATGAAAAAACAATATGCTCATGCGTATTATTCTTTGACTTGTTCGCCCCCTTCATGTCCGCTGCCGCGAGCGGTTTATCGGCAAATTCCACAATCGCGATCCCATCGGCCAAGTCCAATGCTGTTTCAAAAGAATCGGCCAACCGTGTCGCAACATCAGATCTGACAATCAGCCGATCGACAACGACATCGATATCGTGCTTGAACTTCTTATCGAGCTTAGGAGCATCTGAGATCTCGTGGAATTCACCGTTGATCTTGACACGCTGGAAGCCCTTTTTCATCAACTCGGCCAGATCCTTGCGAAACTCGCCTTTTCGCCCTTTGACGATCGGAGCCAGCAAATAAAGC
>CAYUYL010000216.1:0-3845 GCA_964449195.1 uncultured Filomicrobium sp. | reverse complement strand
ATAACCGGCTTCGGGCAATCGCGAATGGCCTTGATGAGCGTGTGCAGCTGCTCGATACTTTCGTGGCGCGCTTCCAGCGTGGCCTCAGCCTGCGTTTTCAAACCGCTGACATTGCCGCCGGAACAGAAAAAGTCGCCTGCTCCTGTGATGATCAGCGCCCGTACCCCATCATCATTGCCAGCCTTTGTGATGGCATCAGCAAAGCCAACACAAAATTCTGTTGAAATAGCGTTGAGCGTCTCAGGATCATTGTTCGTCAATGTCAGCACGCGGCTCTGCTGATTGCGTATGATACGGTCAGACATCGGCTTGGCTCCTCTTCAAATTATAACGCTCCAAAAAGACGGCATGCCTAGACTCAGGCAAGTTCAAACCGTTGCCGCGCAGCCCTGTATTCACGCTCCAACCGGTCAATGACGTCCGCAACCGTCGATACGTCCCGGACTACGCCAACGCCGTGGCCTGCGCCCCAGATGTGTTTCCATGTTTTGACTTTTGCAGCATCGCCGTCGAAATTCATGATCGAGGCCTCTGATGTCCCGAGATTGTCGGGATCAAGGCCGGCGTTACGTATGGAACCCTTGAGGTAATTGCCGTGGATACCGGTAAAAAAGTTGGTATAAACAATATCGTCTGCGCCGCTTTCTGCAATCATCTGCTTGTAATCGGCAACTGCATTGGCCTCCGCCGTCGCGATAAAGGCCGAGCCGATATAAGCAAGGTCCGACCCCATCGCTTCAGCGGCCAGAATGGCGTTACCTGACGCGATAGCACCTGAAAGTAACAGCGGTCCATCGAACCATTGGCGAATTTCCTGGGTCAGCGCAAAGGGCGATAACGTACCTGCATGACCGCCCGCACCGGCGGCGACCGCAATCAGCCCATCAGCACCTTTTTCGATAGCCTTTCTGGCATAACGGTCAGTGGTCACATCGTGCAGTGTGATGCCGCCGTAGGAATGCGCGGCATCGTTCACCTCCTTGCGTGCGCCGAGCGACGTGATCATAATCGGCACCTCGTGGCGTACGCATATCTCAAGATCGCGCTCCAGGCGGCTGTTGGAACGGTGGACGATTTGATTGACTGCAAACGGCGCGGCCGGCCGGTCCGGATTGGCCTGATTATGGCGGTCCAACGCCTCGCGAATACGCTGCAGCCAACGCTCCAGCTCAATCGGCTCGCCCTCCCGCTCCCTGGCATTCAGCGCCGGGAACGATCCAATAATGCCCGCGGTGCACTGGGCGATAACGAGATCTGGATTTGATATGATAAATAACGGCGCACCAACGGCTGGAATACGCAAGTTCTGCAACGCGGAAGGAAGTGCCATCACCATATGTCCCTGCGGCTGGAGGTTTGATAAGGATACGATAGCTGAAAATCACAGATGTGAAAATATTCGCCATAGCATTGCGCCAGGGGACGGCTGCGGTTAACGCAAAGCACTAACGTTTCAAGCTGGACAAAGACGTTTTATGGTCAGGGCCTGATCATCATCTGATCGCCAAGCCGACCCTTGAAGGCCCCACCGTTGACTTCGAGCACGTAGCGGGCCAACCGGCTGCCTCCATAAATTTGGCACGGATCACTGACGCACGGCTTAGCATTACGCACAATTTCAACAACCCGGCGCTCCGCATCAAGCCAGATCATATCAAGTTTGATTTTAGTATTTTTCATCCAAAAGGTCGCTTTTCTCTCCACCCCGAAGTCAAAAAGCATGCCTTCATTGGCGGGCATATACCTCACCCACATGAGGCCTTTTTGGATCTCATAAACGTCGTCCGCGATCTGAACTTTGAAACGTTGATGACTGACCTTCACCATCCGGGTTTCCAGTTGCTGAGGCGTGCGGTCGTCAACGAACTGAGAATTCATCAGATTTTCTTCAGTCAGACCTGAAGAGCAGCCACTCAGGAGCACAGCCAATACCATGATAAAGAATGCCATAATGCGATGTACCTGATTCATAATGCAGCAGCCTTGATCGTCAGCGTCCCAAAGTGTCAACGTGCTAGCATCTATGAAATCTGCACGTTTTTTACAATACTATTTTGCTCTAGAGAACGGTTTATCCCACTTGCAGACATGAGATGTCACGGCATTGAAGATGAAGCCGCAGGCCGTCACAGTGTCCCAAGTTGAAGGCGCTGCCTTGGAACGTCACACCAACGGTAACGCAAAACTGTTGCCGTCTGATCCACGGTTGTCAAACCAGCTATAACACACCGTTAATGCTGCGCTTGCAAAAGAATAATACAGACGCCCAGAGTCTTTTTGCATCAAACAATATTGGCAGGGATGCCCAAAAAATTCAATTTGTTACAAAAATACTCTAAGGTCAAAATTAAGGGGACAATAATCCTGCTCCATAGCAACGCAGTTTCAGCAGGAAAGACTGCAAACGCAAGGTGGGGATGCCGCAACGCTTACGGTTAAGTTTCTGTGGGCTCCTCAAAACCGAAAGCTGTTCAAGATACGATCTCAGCCGTTTCAACGACGGCATGAAAGAGTACATTCGCACCGGCTGCCGCCCATTCCGGCGTGATATCTTCATCTTCGTTGTGGCTCAGCCCGTCAACGCAGGGACACATCACCATTGCTGCAGGCGCAACACTGTTAATCCAACAGGCATCATGGCCGGCCCCTGAAATAATATCCTGGTACTTGTAGCCAAGGCTCTTAGCTGCACTGCGAACTGCCTTGACACAGGTTTCACCAAAAGCCGGCGGATCAAAGCTGCTGACAATTTCCGCTTCAAAAGCTACGCCAATTTCCTCGCAAATGCGAGGTGCTTTGGCCATCAACTCTTCAACCATACTCTTGAGAGTATCGAGTTCGTGGCTGCGAAAATCGATTGTACAGATGACCTTGCCTGGAATAACATTGCGGCTGTTCGGATAAACATCAATATGTCCGATCGCGCCAACCGCATTGGGTTGACGCGCCATAGCAATTTCATGGACCAACTCGGTGATGCGAGCCAGGCCAAGCCCGGCATTCTGCCGCATTTTCATTGGCGTTGAGCCGGTATGGCGCTCAAAACCGGTGATCGTACATTGAACCCAGCGCACGCCCTGCCCGTGGGTGACAACACCAATGTCATTGCCTTGTGCTTCCAGGATCGGACCTTGCTCGATATGAAGTTCAAAGTAAGATTTTATGTTCCGCGCACCAACCGGCTCGCTGCCCTTCCAGCCGGTTCTGGCCAATTCCTCGCCCAGCGTTTTGCCGTCTGCATCCTGCCGCGCATAGGCGTTGTCTAAACTAAGCGCGCCAACAAAAACGCCGGAGCCTGCCATGGCCGGCGCAAAGCGTGTGCCCTCTTCATTCGTCCAATTGGTGACGACGATCGGATGCCTGGTTTTTATATCGTATTCGTTGAGTATGCGTATGATCTCCAGACCAGCAAGCACACCGAGAACCCCGTCAAATTTACCGCCCGTAGGCTGCGTGTCGAGATGAGAGCCCACATAGACCGGAGGAAGAGACGAATCCTGACCTTGACGTTGCGCAAACATATTGCCCATTTGATCGACGCTCATGTCAAGCCCTTCGGCTTCGCACCACGTTTGGAAAAGCCGGCGTCCCTCACCATCTTCGTCGGTCAGGGCCTGGCGATTATTGCCACCGCGCACGCCTGGGCCAACCTTGGCCATCTCCATCAAACTGTTCCAAAGGCGATCGCCGTTGATCTTGAGATTATCGGCCGGTGCGCCAATCGGTTGCTCCGTCTGATCACTCATATTGGTTCTACTTATCTCTGATTTAGATGCTTCATATTTGTAAATTGGATTAAGCAACTTCATGTCTGTAAATTTCTTCTCGGCCTATTCAGACGTCAT
>CAYUYL010000215.1:0-3861 GCA_964449195.1 uncultured Filomicrobium sp. | reverse complement strand
GTTGAGGCAATGTGCGCAGCATTGGCAACACCATTTGAGATCACGGGTGCTGTTCATCTTGAAGTCTCATTAGTCAATCGCCTGAGGCATGACGACTTTCGCGGTACCGGTAGTTCTGTAACAGCTCTGCGGCTCGAAAGTTTTTCAACATTTTTGCCACGCCGTATTGAGCGTCTTCAGGAAGCATTAAAAACGTATGGTGAGATTCACGTGGTGGACAACGACAACTCGCTCGCTTTCTGGGGCGAGTTACGGCAGCTTTCTCCCATGATCGGACAGGACGAGCAACTCTGGCGCATCTCGACATTGCCATATAAGGGAGCTGACTTCATCTCTGATATTCAGCGCTACATGGATGTGAAAGCCTATTTTGATTGGTCTGGCGGCCTGATATGGCTATCAATCTCTGATAGAGGTGATGCTGGCGCCACCGATATCCGGCGTGTTCTTGCAACTTATGGAGGACATGCAACGCTGATCCGTGCAACTGCTGAAGTGAGAGGCGAAGTCGAGGTCTTTCAACCTCTGGATCACGGAACAGAACGTATGACGCGCAACCTCAAGCAGGCGTTCGACCCTGAAGGGGTGCTAAACAGAGCACGGATGTATTCCAATATATAGTTGCAACCCGCATGTGTTCCGGGCCGCAGCACGATCAAAACTTTTCCCGGCACTGACAAAACACGTTGGACGCTCTCATGCAAACGAATTTTACCCCGGAGCAATTGCAGGACCCGCGCTTGGCGGAGGTCAACGAGATCTTGCGGCGCTGCGTTCATTGCGGACTGTGCACCGCGACCTGTTCGACTTACGTCGTTCTTGGCGACGAACGTGACAGTCCGCGAGGACGCATTTACATGATGAAGGATATGTTTGAGCGGGACAGCGGCGTGAGCCCGGATGTCAGACGCCATGTCGACCGGTGCCTGTCGTGTTTATCCTGCATGACGACATGCCCGGGCGGTGTGGACTACATGCATCTTGTCGACCATGCCCGTGCTTACATTCATGAACACGGCTCCCGTTCGTGGCAAGAGAGGATCGCCCGAACTCTTCTTGCAGCAACAGTTCCTTATCCTAACCGTTTCCGGCTGGCGTTGCAGCTGGTCCTTCTCGGACGGCCATTTCGCCATATCATGCGCGCAATCGGCTTGAAGCAGCTAGCAGCCATGATTGAGCTCGCACCGCGGGAAAAGAAAAAGACGAACATCAACTTCAAGATGCCAGGCAAGTCCCAAACCAAGCGCAAACGCCAAGCGCGCGTACTATTACTGGCCGGATGCGCGCAGCAGGTTTTACGCCCGGATATTAACGATGCCACATTTCGTCTTCTCTCCAGGCGCGGAGTAGACGTTGAGATTGCTGCCGGCTCAGGATGCTGTGGTGCGGTCGTACATCATATGGGCCTTGAAACACAAGCAATTGAGTTTGCCAAACGCAATGTCGATGCATGGTGGAGGTCGATGCAGCGTGAGTCTGTTGACGCCATAATTATGAACGCTTCAGGATGTGGCACAACCGTTAAGGATTACGCGTATCTGCTTAAAAATGTAGACGGCTACGGTGAGCTGGCCCAGGCAATCGTTGACAAAGCAATGGATGTGACAGAGTTTTTATCGCAATATGACCTTGGTCCGCCGATGCGCTGGTCCTCGCTTAAAATTGCCTATCATTCAGCCTGCTCCATGCAACATGGCCAGAGAATTAGCGATGCGCCGAAAATCTTGCTAAAAGATGCCGGATTTACCGTAGTCGATATCCCCGAAGGACATATCTGTTGCGGTTCTGCCGGAACCTACAATATCATGCAGCCGGAAATTGCAACCTCATTGCGCGACCGCAAAGCCGATAATATTAGAAGCGTCAAGCCCGATGTTGTCGCCATCGGCAATATCGGCTGTATTAGTCATCTAAACGCGGGCTGCGAATTTCCGATTGTTCATACCATCGAGCTTTTGGACTGGGCCCATGGCGGCCCTGCGCCAAATAACCTCTCTGCTTTCAAATCGAACGTTCACGATGTGCCAATCCCCGCCGGCCGTACAACCGAGGATTATCTTAATATATGAAGGTCAAAGTTTTGAATTGCTTTGAAGACCGGCACAAAATTCAAGACCTATTGATTTGAGGTGGCATGGATGCCAAACGGTTCAGCTTCATCTGCATTAAAATTTTTTCTTGCAAGCCGCAGTTTTTCAGAGAGTGTATTCAACTTCAGCTGCCACTCCAATTCGCGCCTTGCCTGTGTGCCGACGAGATGAGCTTTCAAATGTTGTGGTGGTTTGACAGGCACCTGCGCCTGCTTTGGCATTGAATTCTCTATATTTGTTTTTTGCTTGCGCACATCTTGTGACGCCTTACGGTCATCCAAATCAAGAAACCTGTCAGCAAGGGCTCCTGCAGCCTGGTTGACCGAATTACCTTTTGCACTGGCTGCAAACGTGATTGAGGCCGTCATAATTGACGATATAAAAATTCCTAAAAGTCCGGCAAGAACATATCTCATGGAACGCTCCGGGAATCTTGACAAGTAAGGCCCCATAACAAACAGAGGCTTCACCATCATACTCAACATTATCCACAGTCAATCATGTCTATGGTGAATACAAACTGAACGGTGAGTGCCCATTATGTCAGAAAGAAGACATTTTGTCGCCATCTGCAAGAGCAGCCATACCCTCTTTATACGTGGGATAGGATAATTCCACTCCTAGTAACCGCTTAATTTTCAGATTTCTCACGCGTTTGTTTTCGCTGTAGAAACTCCGCGCCATCGGCGTCAGATCGGCTGTCTCAAAAGGCATACCTGGCGGAACGGGCTGTCCCATCAGTTGGGATGCAAACGCGATAACGTCCTGCGGCGGCGCTGGCCAATCATCGGCTACATTAAAAAGCCCAGTCTGCTGCGGCTGATTGAGACCTGCAATCAATGTGGCAGCAATATCGTCAACATGAATACGATTGAACACCTGACCAGGCTTGATCAAGCGGCGCGCTTTACCCGCTTTGATTTTATCAATCGCGCTCCGGCCCGGACCATAAATGCCTGCGAGCCGGAAAATCTGTAATTTTTTTTCTGCAAACAGAGCAAAATCCAGCCAGGCATTTTCCGCTTCAATACGGCGGATACTGCGTTCTGAAACGGGTGCAACGGCGGTCTCCTCGTCAACCCAGGCACCATGATGATTGCCATAAACGCCAACAGTTGAGAGATAGCCAACCCAGCCCACCGTGGTGCTGTGAGCCAATTCTTGTGCGTAGTGGCGTAAAACAGGATCGCCGGTCGTGTCCGGCGCAATGGAGACCACAATATGTGTTGCCTGGGCGATGGCCTTACTAAGCGAGAGCGACGGCATATCGCCGTCAAATACGAAAGCTTCAATACCACCCGCTGCCATCTGCCGGGCTTTCTCCTCAGAGCGTGTCGTACCGGCTACGGCCCAACCGCGCGACAGGCAGACACGTGCAAAAGCCTGAGCACTATAGCCTAATCCAAAACAAAAAACTTTCGTCACTCTGGCATGCCCTTATCAATCGAATGCCGCCGGTATTTAGCCCGCCAGGGCGGCAGCCCATTCGTTTTGTACAGTCTTATCTAACTCACGGTTCAGATACGGCTTGGATAGCACTTTCAGTTCATCTTGAGAAAGCAAACGCGCCAATGCCCAAACAGCCATGGCCCGCACCAAAGCTGCTTCATCGCCCAGATGCCGGACCGCCAAGTCTGCAAAAGAGCAGTCCTCCGAATTTCCGATTGCAATCAAAACATTCCTCATGAAGCGCGTGCACCCCGTGCGCTTGATAGCCGTGCCGGCAAAGCGTTTACGAAAAGCAGCTTCATCCATACAGACCAATTCAGCC
>CAYUYL010000214.1:0-3872 GCA_964449195.1 uncultured Filomicrobium sp. | reverse complement strand
CTATTCCAGCCGATAAAGCATTACGATAAAAATTTATGAGGCGCCGAAAATGTCCAAAACCAGCATTCCGGAAGAGCTTCGAGTTGTTCCTGAAACAATTGATTCACCAGATGCGCGCATGCCAATGCAGCCAGAAGATGAACTCAATGATGCCCAAAAGACAGCGATTGAATTTTTTGAAAACCAACGCGGCCGCAAGATTGCAGGTCCGTTTGTAGCTCTTCTACGCAGCCCCAGGGTGTTGGAAATTGCGAGCCAAATGGGCGCTTACCTGCGCGACGAAACCGGCCTGCCGTTGCATCTGACGGAAATGGCGATCCTTATAACTGCACGGCTAACTGCACGGCGCTGGTCACAGAATTATGAATGGATTGCCCATCGGCAGGTCGCGGAAAAAGCAGGTCTCGGGACGCATATCATCGATGCATTGCGCGATGGGCGCCGTCCGCATAACATGGAGACTGACGAAGAGGCTCTCTACGATTATTGCATAGAGCTACATCAGAACGGCCAGATTAGCGACCCGACGTACCTGCGCATGAAAGAAAAATTTGGCGATAAAGGCATTATAGATGTCTCTGCGATTCGTGGCCATTACTCATTGCTTGCCATGGTCATGAACGCAGCTCGTACGCCACTACCCGTTGATGCGGAAAAGGAGCTTGAAGGTTTTCTAGGATAAAATCGGACGAAGAGCCTGTTGAGTTTCAGCATGCGAGAGCTGGTCTCTCAAACGCTTTACAATCAAGACAATACAAAAGAAATCGAAATGATACGATTGATGACAACCGCATTGGCCATAATACCGTAGATTAGCAAGAGATCTTTGTGCGCGGATCTATATCGAACATCAATGAAAGCAATGTCATATGCAAAGACTTTTCGATCGCTATTGGCTCTATTTTCTGGCCGCAGTGGTGCTCGGTATCTTGCTTTTCAGCTACGGCCGCAGTTATGTCCTCACTCAAACCCAACCACGGCAAATCGCATCGCGAGGCGCACTGGCCTCTTTTGAGGTAACTGCCAACCAGGTTTTTACGTTAGCAGCTCCATCCGTTGTCTACATCTTCACAGAACGCCGAGGCCGATCAATTTTCGGGAACGGGGAGGCGCGTCAGGGCACAGGTTCCGGCTTTATATGGGATGCGGCCGGTCACGTGATTACCAACCATCATGTGATTGAGGGCGCAGACAGAGTATTTGTCCGTTTTGATTCCGGCAATACAGCAAACGCCACCATCGTTGGAAGCTCTCCAGATCATGACCTTGCGGTCTTGAAAATCAGCGGTCTCTCTTTTGGCTTGAAACCAATCCCGGTCGGCCGCTCAAGCAATTTACAAATCGGCCAGGCCGTGTTTGCGATTGGAAATCCCTTCGGCCTCACAAGGAGCCTGTCCACAGGCGTCGTCAGCGCCTTAGGGCGCCGCCTGCCGACACGGCGCGGACGTGAAATCCCAGATGCAATCCAAACGGATGCTGCCATTAACCCAGGAAATTCAGGCGGCCCTCTGCTTGATTCAGCAGGCCGTCTTATTGGCGTAAATACAGCTATTATTTCAAAATCCGGCACATATAGCGGCATTGGTTTTGCTGTTCCGGTTGACACCATAAATCGCATTGCACCGCAAATTATTGCGCGTGGAAAACCTGCAAGGCCTGGCATTGGCATCCGAGCTGGGTCACCTGAGATCGCAGCTCGGTTGAACGTGAAGGGTATCCTTATTCTTGGTGTCACACCTGGCGGACCGGCCGACAGAGCTGGACTTACTGGCATCAACCGAACTGCACAGCGCCTCGGCGACGTTATTGTAGCCGTTGATGACAGGCCGGTGCAAACAATCGCGCAACTTGCAAACGCTTTTGAAAGAGTTGGAATTGGCGGCCAGGTTCGTCTTACAGTCCTGCGCAACGGCGCACAACGCGATCTGACAGTCCAACTCGTCGATATCGGCTGAAATCTTAAAAATTAAATTCTGACCAAATCCGATTGCTCATCTTAACTTAATGTAAGCGCTCACCATTTGGCACCAAGCGGTCTGGCTGGATCAGAACAACAGCGGCATCTCCGTCCATAAAACCAAGTGTCAGAACTTCGGACATAAATTTGCCGATCTGGCGGGGGGGAAAATTCACGACCGCCACAACCTGGCACCCAATAAGGTCCTCCGGTGTGTAATGCACGGTGATTTGCGCTGAAGTCTGTTTGATGCCAATCTCAGGTCCGAAATCGATACGCATTTTCAGAGCTGGTTTACGCGCTTCCGGATAAGGCTCCGCAGCAACAACAGTTCCAACGCGAATATCAACGGCCAGAAAATCATCATAAGAAATTTCCGGCATCTTTTTCTTATCGCCAGCCATCGCCACTCTCTATATAAGAACAAATCTTAACCGTAACGCTTAGTTAAGCGCAGCCAGCCTTTCGCTGGCCCATAACGTGCCAGGCCGCAGCATCATTCTTTCATGCAGCAAGCTGCGCGCCATGTCCGTCTTACCGGCCTGGGTCGCGGCATCAATCATAATCTGATGGAAAACGTCCTGTTGCGCATGACTTCCGCCAATTGGTGCCAGATTATGGCGAATGCCATATAGTATATCTGCAGCTTCCGCATATCGGCTTGCGCCGTAGGCGCATAAGGCATTGGCGAGAGGCACACCAATTTCACGCGTCACCTCCGCTGCATCGCTGCTCTCGTCTTCCCCAAACGCCATAATTGATTGGCGATAGCTTTCAGTATCGTCATTTTTTCCGGCCCCCGCTAACGCCATCAGGAAATGCGCGTCAGTAAATGGCATCACGTGATCACTTTTCCGCTGCATGGCAAGCTCGGCCAATGGCTCCCAGCGGTCACCAACCTCGACACCATAAAGTTTGAGGCGCATCAGCATAGAGGCTGCGTTCTGCACATCAAGATAAAAGCCGGAATCGCCTGCTTCGATTTCGCGATCATAGATATCGAGCACACGGTCGTATTCGCCAAGCTCCAAGGCAAACAAGGCCGTGTGCCACCAAACATGGTCTTTGAACGGATTACGGTCCTCCCAGGTGCCAAACGGCTGATCGAGAAAACTTATGCCATCCTTGTGTCGGCATTGCATTTCAAGCACGTGGGCAACGGCGTGGACACCCCAGAGATCTCCGCTGTTGCGCGCGACAGCTTGGCGTCCATACTCTTCGGCACGGACATAATCACCGTTTTCCTCTAAGCCAAACGCAGCCATGCTAAGCAAAAATCCATATCCCGGCATGCCATCCTCGGCCGCAGCCAAAGCGCCTGCCGGCAGATCTCTTAGGCCAAGACGGTCACCCTGCCAAAAACTCATAAAATGATGCAGCCGGAGCGCTAGCAGATCGCGCGGATGCGAGACAACAATGGACTGCCAATGTTGACGCGCTTCGCGGACCTTACCGTTCAGCCAGCAGTTGAGCGCCTTGATATGCAGCTGCTCACGCGGCGTGGCATCGCCTGCGCGTGCCTCAGCCTGTTCGAGAACACCGCGCACCTTGGGATAAAGGGCCGTAGAGCCAAACTGCATCATCATATAGCCGCGAAAACACAGACCCATCACGCAGTCACCGTCGATAGCGAGCAACCCCTTGACCGTCTCGCCCAGCGTCAAACGATATTCCAGGAATTCGAGGGCCGCGCGGTTATAGGCCTCAGCCGCCTCCTGCGATGTGGTCGTAATATCGTGTCCCCAAGCGTCCTGCAGCATTCTTCATATCTCCGGCTGGTTTGGCCATAGCACTGTTTAAGGCGTGTATATTATATGCTTAATGAGACACATAAGCGGTGATTGAAAATCAAAGTTGATCACTTGTGAACGACCACCGGCTAAAAGCCGGTGGCTTCCTGTTACGGCTAAAAGCC
>CAYUYL010000213.1:0-3877 GCA_964449195.1 uncultured Filomicrobium sp. | reverse complement strand
TCGCAAGGCCGGCAATGATAAACTCCAGCAGCAGGCGAACGCGGCCTGAAAAACCTGAGCTGGTACGTTTGGTGACTTTGAGAAAATCGTCGTAAAAACCGATAGCGCCGAAGGACAATGTTACGCCTAGGATAATCCAGACGTAAGGGTTCTGCAAATTGGCCCAAATAAGAATGGAGAATGTAAACCCAGCCAGGATCATGAGGCCGCCCATGGTCGGCGTCCCGCGCTTGGCAAGATGAGTTTGAGGGCCATCTTCGCGAATCGGCTGGCCTTTGCCCTGTTTAATGCGCAGCGCGTCGATAATGGCAGGCCCAAATAGAAAGACAAACAACAACGCCGTCATAATCGCGCCGCCGGTGCGGAACGTAATATATGTGAAGACATTAAGCGGTCCGAGCAAGTCGCTGAATTCCCGAAGCTCGTATAGCATTCATTTCCCTCTATGTATTGCGTAGCGTGATGATAGCGATTTACATCGTTGTGTTTTCAGCACCACAGATATCGAGATAAGCGTTGCACTGCACTGTCATACTCCCTCAAACGTCATAAGACCAGCAGCGACATGGCCACACTACACACGATGTCAGACATACCCGCTCACTTTTGATCCGCTTAAGGTTTGTTGTTTACAGATCAAGCCTCGAAAACCAGCAATACTCTGAAAGAGCATTATGGCCCTCGCGGGGCGATTGAAGCCGTGACATACAGGTTGTCAGACTTCCGCCCCTAACTTTGGGCACCGTAGCGGTGCAGCTCAATTCCGTAAGCTTGAAGCCACTGTTTGGCTTCATCCATTTGCGGACAGGTTTTGCGGACCAGCGCCCAGAACCTTGGGCCGTGATTCATCTCAGCCAGATGAGCCACCTCATGGGCTGCAACGTAATCCAGAATTTGCGGCGGTGCCATTACAAGCCGCCAGGAAAACGATAGATTACCCTTGCTGGAGCAAGATCCCCAGCGGCTGGTTTGGTCACGTACTGAAATTTTATGGGCTTTGAGTCCAAGGCGGCCTGTGTGATATGCTACACGCTCTTTCAGATCTTGCCGCGCCTGCTCAATCAGCCAGCTCCGCAAACGCCGTGGTGCAGTTTCGATAGCCCCAGCTACATGCAGCTCACGCGTATCAATGCCAGAGATACGCGTAACGACAGGGGCCGCCGCGCGCCGTGCCCCATTGAATATAATGCGATGCGGAATACCACGCAGGCTTACCATACCACCGTCGACAAACGGCATAGCGGCTGGCATTTTGGTCAGGCGGTCACGCACCCAGTCGAGGTGATTTGACAAAAATTGTCCAGCCTGAGCGAGATCACATTGCATAGGAAGCGTGACGATCACCGTCCTTTGTGTACGGCTAATTCTTAACGTCATACGCCGCGCCTTCGGATGACGGCGCACTTCCACAGGCTCTTCCAGCCCTTGAACCTGAAGGCGCTCAGGCACATTTGATGTGGATGCACGGGATCGGCCCATGCGTTCCCCTTTCAGCTTCATGATATGTCAGTCGTTACGCTATTTTTCAAGTTGTTCCGGGCAGCGCGAGCCATTTCATTAAAAATGGACCGTCCATTTGCCCGTGTACATACGTCGTATACATTATCAACTGATTTTGAGGCACAAAACGCTGCAAATTGGCCGCTTATAAAAGCAAGTGTGAATGCGTGGCGCTATCGCATCAGCCGCATATGCTCCAAAGATGTATGCACGATCTATACGCCGACTGTACATGTTGCTATGTGTGCGGCAACTTAAAGATGAAAAAAAACAGATTGCAACAATGGCAAACGCAAACAAAAAAAAAATGGCAAATACCTCAGAAACTGCGTCTCACGATGCATCGAAGCAGGACGGTCCTAGTCATTTCATTCGCGATGTCATTCGCGCTGATCTCGCATCCGGCCGCACTGATAAGGTCGTGACACGTTTTCCTCCAGAGCCCAACGGGTATCTCCATATCGGCCACGCTAAATCAATTTGTCTGAATTTTGGCATGGCGGATGAATTTGGCGGGCGCTGTAATCTGCGGCTCGACGACACCAATCCGGCCAAGGAAGATGAAGAATACGTGAAAGCCATCCAGGAAGATGTGCGCTGGCTGGGTTTTCGATGGGCCGGCGAGACATTGCATGCATCTGATTATTTCGAGCAGCTTTATGCGTGGGCGGTATATTTGATCGAAGCGGGCAAAGCCTTTGTTGATGACCTGAGTGCAGATGAGATCCGCACCTACCGCGGCACGCTGAAATCTCCGGGACGCAACAGCCCGTTTCGCGATCGCACAGTTGACGAAAATCTCGATCTTTTCAAACGTATGAGAGATGGAGACTTTGCTGATGGTGCAAAGGTGCTGCGCGCCAAAATTGATATGACATCCGGCAATATCAATATGCGCGATCCTGTCCTTTACCGTATTTCACGGGCACCGCACCCACGAACCGGAAATACGTGGTGCATCTATCCCACATACGATTTCGCGCACGGCCAATCCGACGCCATCGAAGGTGTCACGCACTCGTTTTGTACACTGGAATTTTCCGACCACCGCCCGCTCTATGAGTGGCTAATTGAAAACCTGCCAACGCCATCTGAGCCCAGGCAAACCGAATTTGCGCGCTTGAACATGACGCACACCGTTTTGTCCAAACGCAAGCTGAACCAGCTGGTCGTTGATGGCCATGTGCGTGGTTGGGATGATCCGCGCATGCCGACATTACGCGGCATGCGGCGGCGTGGCATTCCAGCAGCCGCCATCCGTGATTTCGCAAACCGGATCGGTGTTGCACGTGCAGACAATACAGTTGAGTATGCGTATCTGGAATTTTGCGTGCGTGAAACTTTGAACAAAACAGCAGAGCGCCGTATGGCGGTTTTAAATCCGCTCAAAGTTGTCATCGAGAATTACCCTGATGACAAAGAGGAAGAGCTTGAGGCCGTGAACAATCCGGAAGATGAGAAAGCCGGCAAGCGCCTCGTCCCGTTCAGCCGTGAACTTTACATCGAACGCGACGATTTCATGGAAGCACCGCCGAAGAAATTCTTCCGCCTTGCTCCCGGCAAAGAAGTGCGGTTACGTTATGCGTATTACGTGACCTGCACCGACGTCGTAAAGGATGAGGATGGCACCATCCGCGAGATTCGCTGCAGTTACGATCCGCAAAGCCGGGGCGGAAACACACCCGACGGCCGCAGAGTCAAAGGGACTATTCACTGGGTCTCTGCACGCCACAGCGTAAGCGCCGAAATTCGGCGCTTTTCCCATCTTTTCAGTTCGGAAAACCCAGGTGCGGAAGATGATTTTTTGTCGGTGCTGAACCCGGATTCTCTGCGTATCATTGACAACGCCAGACTTGAGCCGGGTCTGGCCAATGCTGCAACAGGCGAACCGCTGCAGTTTGAACGTCTCGGTTATTTTACATCCGATGCCGACGGAACAGGACAGACACCGGTCTTCAATGAAATTGTATCATTGAAGGACTCCTGGAAAAAAATCCAAAAATCAGGCAAATAGTACTGCACAGTATTCATAGAGCGCGGGATGCGTGTCCTTGCAGTCATACCAAGCCACAAAGGCTTGCTGCTTTTGTATTTGGAAAACCGTTGTCATATCAACGTTCTAAGTTCGCAGCAAAAAGGTCAGCCAATACACGCTCGCGTATAGGGTTTGTACGAATACGCACTTCAGCTTCTTGGACGCTTGGCAACGGCCATCGGGCGGAGAGCCTCAAGCGATGCCTTGCATAATGTTTCCTTGTGTAATTTCAGAAATTGTCGAGCACCCGCTTCATTAGGATGGTAGGGATCTTTGACTTTACCCGATTTATATTTCCGATAATATTTGGTATTACCCTGAAAATGCTTCACTATATCATCT
>CAYUYL010000212.1:0-3913 GCA_964449195.1 uncultured Filomicrobium sp. | reverse complement strand
ACACCATCCAAGATGCCGCCTGAGCAACGCCATCACCAACAAATGCGAATAGCTCACCTAGTAATCTGGACAACTTATCTGCTGAAATGATTGCGGGCTTCATCAGCGAAGCCCAAGCCATCCGTCAAAATTATGATTTACCCGATACCTTAGTGAACATTGTTGGAACATTGACCTATCGACGGCAACTTACGAACAATGAAAGTGATGTTATTGGGGGCATAAAGCACAGCCTTGCAAAAGCAGGACTTGAATCGCATATCTTAAACACGAACGTCCCCAGAAATCAGTTTATAGCTAATAGGGCGGGAAATGAAATAGCCTACCTTAGCAGGGACAGAGGAAGTTCTGATATCAAAATGTTGATAGATGCTCTTGGTAATGAAGTTGCTAAGAGCCTGTCCGTAAAAATGTTGAGTCATCAGAATCACTTATGATTCAGATCCTTGAGTGAGCGAGGTCCGTAAATATGAAATTTACCCCCTTAGTTGTGCTTCTCTCTTTATGCCGACTATCCCACAATCAATAATGCAGAGCATTGAGAGGCGTTGATTTTACTGGCTAATTTTAAGGACGGACTCTAAGCGAATCGGCTTATGAAAGTAAAATAGCTAAGACTTGTTTTGGAACGCGCAAGTGTGTTGTACAGAAAAGCTGGCAACAAAGAATTGGCTGACGCGATCATTCAATTATCTGCAGCTTTGAAGAAAGCGGACAATCAAGAGGCGGCTGCGCTCTCAACCACTCTACGAAAATTTCAAGAGTTTAAATAATCCGTTCATGCGTCAAACAACCTCTCGAGGCCAGCATGATAACATTAAAAGAACTCCGAAACTCACTTTATGATGTTGCAGATGTCGCGGAAGCTTCTGGCGGCAAAAATGCAGGGCGTGACATCCGTCTCTTAAATGAGATGCTTTCAGGTGATGACAATGCATCCGCCTTATCGGCTATCGATGAACTCGAGTGTGCCATCTCTGATCCTACAGCACCTTTACGCAAGTCATATATTACGCTGTTAGAAGCTGCTGGAACCGATAAAAATATCTTCGACAAGACATTTAATGCTCTGAAATGCGACCGCCAGATCAAAAAAAATGATATTGATCACATCGCTCATGCCTACATAGGAGGCAGAGAAAAATGGCCAAGCAAAAAAGCAGCTTTAGAGGCTATTGAGCGGCGATTTATCGAAATTGCCTATCACGAGAGCCGCATGAAAATCTTGAGCAAAACAAAAGTTTGGTAACAAGCTACTCATGACCACTAAGTTGTGCCAACATATCACCAACGCTATTTCTCCGGGGCGACCATAGTCCGCGCTCAATGGCTTCTTGAAATTTTTCGGCGATTTCACGCAATGCTTCCCGGTTGTTTTGGTCAAGAAATGTCCGCACCTCATCATCTGCAAGATAGGCATCATAAAGGGCATCAAAATGATGATCCCCCACGGCGCCGGTGGTCGCGGCGAAAGCGAAGAGATAATCAACCGTTGCGGCAATTTCGAATGCACCCTTATAGCCATGCCGCATCACGCCTGCGAGCCATTTGGGATTAGCGGCACGCCCCCGCACAACACGGCCGATTTCATGCTCCAGCGCACGCACCACCGGACGCTCGGGACGTGAATGGTCATTATGATAGACCGGCACTGACCTGCCAGTCAAAGCCTTGGCTGTGACGGCAAGGCCGCCTGCAAACTGATAATAATCGTCACTGTCGAGCAGATCGTGCTCGCGGTTATCCTGGTTATGAAGAACAGCATCAATGTCGGCAACACGCGCCTTAAACCCCTCGCGGTCCGCACGCCCGTCCTGCCCGCCGCCGTAAGCATAGTGCCCCCAGGTCAGATATGCGTCTGCCAGATCTCCTTCATCTGTCCAGATTTTTTCATCGATCAGCGCCTGCAGCCCCGCCCCATAGGCCCCAGGCATCGCGCCAAACACGCGGGCTGTTGCCTGCCGCCAAGCAGAATTTTTATCGAGACCATCACGGTTCATAAGGCGTGCGGTGTCTTCCCGAACACGCGCAGCAAGCGGATTATCATCTGCCGCCTCCCCCAAAGCCGCAATAGCCTGCACCGCACTGTCCAGCAGATCCATCTGCACTGGAAACGCATCACGAAAAAAACCTGAGACACGGAAAGTCACATCCACACGCGGCCGTCCAAGCTTTGCCAACGGTATAATCTCAAAGCCGGTGACACGGCCCGAGGCGGGCTCCCAGGTTGGCTGCACACCCATCAGCGACAGAGCCTGGGCGATATCATCACCACCAGTGCGCATATTCGACGTGCCCCAGGCGCTGACAGCAATAGCATGCGGCCAGTCTCCATGGTCCTGACAATAGCGTTCGATTACGCGCTCAGCTGACGTGCACCCCAACTCCCAGGCAGCGCGTGTTGGCAAAGCTCGGCTGTCGAGCGAAAAAAAATTGCGGCCGGTTGGCAGCACATCCGGCCGCCCCCGTGTCGGCGCCCCTGAAGGGCCCGGCTCAACGAAGCGGCCGTCAAGTGCGCGCAAAACACAGGCGATTTCTTGCTTGCCGGACTGATCAAGCCGTGGCGCAAGATCATCGTTCATCCATTGCAGGACGGCGCGTGTTTGCGTCCACGCCGGCTCAGGCGCCACATCGCCAGCCACAAGTGCAGCTGCCAGAAATTCAAGGCGCTCGATTGTATCGCCCGTTGAACGCCATAGCTCAGCAGAGACCTGGGCCAGGCAGCTCGGCCTTCCTCCTGTCCACGCCGCCACCGCCTCAGATACCAGAGGATCAAAATACGTGAGACCAAGATCGCCCGCCAAAGCCCGCAAAAGGGATACATCCGCATCACTGCCGCCACCACGCGGCACACGCGCCAGCGCCACCAGCGTGTCCGTTCTCAAACGGCCAACCGGAGAGCATCCAAGCGTATGCAGTCCATCGCGGATTTGCAGCTCTTTAATATCGCACAACTGATTATCAACGACCTGCAGCGCTTCAATGCCGCCACGCCTGGCGTCAAAACCGCAATCCTGGTCAAGCCCCAGACGCACGCACGAATCCATGATTTTATTTTCAATAAATTTTCGCCGTGGCTCATCAACACCGGCCGCATCATGATATTCGTCCAGGAGCATTTCCAACTCGCTCAGCGGCCCATAGGTTTCCGCACGCGTCATGGCTGGCATCAAATGATCAATGATCACAGCCGAGGTGCGCCGCTTTGCCTGACTTCCCTCGCCAGGGTCATTTACAATGAATGGATAGATGTTCGGCAGCGCTCCCAGCGCCACTTCGGGAAAACAGTTCTCAGACAACGCCAGCGCCTTTCCCGGCAACCATTCAAGATTACCGTGCTTGCCCAAATGGACAACGGCCTGGACACCAGCACACTTTCGCAGCCAGAAATAAAACGCGAGATAACGATGCGGCGGCACCAATGCCGGATCGTGGTACGTCGCTTTAGGATCGATATTGTAGCCCCTGGCCGGCTGGATTGCCGTCATAACATTGCCATGGCGCAGAGCGGCAATGACGAATTCACCATCAAGATACGAGGGATCATCTTCGGCCCTGCCCCAGCGCTCTTCAACGGCCTGACGCACAGCTTCGGGCAACTCGGCAAATAGGCGCTGGTAAACTTCTAAAGGCAGTTTTTCATTGAGTTTACGGCCATGCACTCCCGCGTTTGTAGGCCCGCGCTGCAATTGTTCGATAAGCGCATTGCCATCAACCGGCGGGTGAGCAAGCGTATAACCGGCCTGCTTCATGGCCTGCATCACGTTGACCGCGCTGGCCGGCGTATCCAGACCAACGCCATTGGCGAGACGTGCATCGCGGTTCGGATAGTTGGCGAGAATAAGCGCTATTTTTCTTTGTTTTCTAGGTGTTTGCTGCAGGGCTAACCACGCTTTGGCCTGCAGCACCACCT
>CAYUYL010000211.1:0-3927 GCA_964449195.1 uncultured Filomicrobium sp. | reverse complement strand
CTAGGGCCGATTTCGTCAAACCGGCTCTCGTGTGCTGAACGTCAACAGGCCCTAGCCATTAAAAGCCAGCCGTGCATAGGTTTATTTGAGACAAGCCATGCCCGCGCATGACGACATGCACAGGCATGCATATCATGCACATAGCTTAAAAGCTCAGGAATAGGCCCGGGCTCCGGCATGAGTTCTGCTACCTATACGCAGGTAAATTCCCGGACGCCGATAAGGACGATAATAATGGGGACGGTAATACCTTCTGTAGTAACGGCGGCAGTGACGGTGCCATTTGCTATGAACGTGGCCGTAACGGCCATGCCAATGACGCACAGGGCCATAGCGTTTACGGCAATGGCGTCCATGAACGTGGTGAACCAAATTATTTGTCTGCGTATTGGTACTGCCGATTGAAGGTGCAGTCACAGCACCTGCTGGCTGTGCAACCAAACCTTGAGCCGAAATCAGCCCAAATATAAGCGCAAGCCCGAAAAATACTCGACGCATGCCTTGCCTTCCTCTCATTGCCTATATCTTAAGACGCTCTAAAGAACAATATCAGTCTACAATCTACGGTAGACAAAACAACACCTAATAACAGGAGTACAAATGCGATGAGAATACGGGGCAGAGCTCAGCAGCCGGCCTCAAACCAGCCTGCGCCCGTTGCAGTCAAGAAACGTGATGGCGAGTGTGGCTGTCTTTCAAAATCGAAGAGATCCACCTAAAAAACAGCCAAGACTATGGCAATGACCGGTTCGTGGCATCGATAGGCTATAAAACCTTGCGATCAAATCAACAGCCTCCGTTTAAACGGAAATGCCGCAAAAGCAACTTTTGAAAGCTCAACTTTCAACATGTTTCATCATGACGATGCCATTTCTATAGCACACGATCCCAAAAGACTTGGGAGCACGTAGCAATGGACAACGCGTCAGCGCAAGCCGAAACCGGGCGCGCACAAAGCAAACAAACCCAGCAGCCGTATACCGTTATCGCCGTTTACGTTTTCATTGGCTTGGCAGCTGCAGGCCTTGCCGCAGCTGGTTTTGTCATTACACGTGAACTCAATCGTCTTGGTCCACTCAATCTCGCACACGCAGAACACATCTCTCCTACCGTTGTCGACCGCAACGGCAATCTGCTGCGTGCTTTTACGACTAAAGATGGACGCTGGCGGCTGCCAATTACGTCAGATCAAGTCGATAGGCGATATCTGCAATTGCTGTTCGCATTCGAAGACAAGCGCTTCTATAGGCATGGCGGCATAGATTACTTGGCACTGCTACGCGCGGCCAGACAAGCGCTCACGCATGGCCGTATTATATCCGGCGGCTCAACGCTAACGATGCAGACCGCACGCCTACTGGAAGGCCGCCACGAGCGCACGGCGCTCGGAAAGCTGCGCCAGATGATCCGCGCCACGCAAATGGAAGCAAAGCTGCGCAAAGCTGAGATCCTCAACCTGTATCTCAAGCTGGCGCCATTCGGCGGCAACATCGAAGGTATCCGCGCAGCATCGCTGACATATTTTGGCAAAGAACCCCGCAGACTGTCGCTCGGTCAGGCTGCTCTCCTCGTGGCGCTGCCACAGTCCCCAGAGGCCCGCCGCCCTGACCGCGATGCACGCGCGGCAAAATTGGCACGACGGCGCGTCCTGCAACGAGCGCTTGAAAACGGAGTAATCTCAACAGCAGAACTGGCACGCGCCGACCGGGAGCCTGTGCCAAGCAAACGGCGCGCGTTTCCAAAACTTGCACCACATCTGACAGAGCAGCGCATTACAGATCAACCGCAGAAACCGCTGCATAGACTTACACTCGATGCCCGCCTGCAGGCGCGCCTTGAAGCCTTGGCGGCTCAGCACGCTCGCCTGCGCGGAGAAAAACTCTCGGCAGCACTGATGGTTGTCGAAAACGCAACAGGTCATGTTTTGGCACGGATCGGCTCTGCGGGATATTTTGACAAACAACGTTTCGGCGCCGTTGATATGACACGCGCGATACGCTCGCCCGGCTCGGCCTTAAAACCTGTTGTCTATGGCCTGGGTTTCGAATTTGGTCTGGCTCACCCAGAAATGCTGATCGATGACAGACCAATACGTTTTGGAACATACCGACCTAAGAACTTCGATGAAACCTACCTTGGAACGCTGAGCATCCGCGAAGCTCTGCAAAAATCGCTCAACGTACCGGCGGTCAAAGTTCTTGACGCCGTCGGACCAGGAAGAATGATCGGACGGCTCAATCGCGCAGGCATTGCAACCCACTTGCCCGAAGCATCCGAGCCCTCTTTGGCCATTGCTCTTGGAGGGCTCGGCATAACTTTAGAAGATATGGCACGCCTTTACCTAACTCTCGCACGCGGCGGCAGCCCGCTTGCACTTCGCCACGATAATGATGGGCCGCAGGCTTGGCCATCTAAGCCAGGGCGCGGCGGCCGGCTACTGAGCAAAGTTGCCGCAGCTTACGTGACATCCATCCTGAAAGATGCACCGCCGCCAGACACCGCAAAACACGGCCAAATTGCCTATAAGACAGGCACATCCTATGGTTATCGCGATGCCTGGGCGGCTGGTTACGATGGCAGCCACACAGTTGTGGCCTGGATTGGACGGCCAGATGCTGCAGCAACGCCTGGCTTAACCGGGCGGACCGCCGCCGCACCGTTGCTTTTTGACGCTTTCCAACACATCTCAGTACGCCGCACGCCGCTCAGCCCTCTACCACGAGACGCGCTGACTGCGTCCGGCGCCAATTTGCCCGATCCTCTCAAACGTTTTGAACGGAAACGCGGCATGTCACAAACAGGCTTGTACCTGCAGAGGCCTGTAAGGATTGCGTTTCCACCGGATCGCTCCGTCGTTGAATTAGCTGAGCATGAAACGACCATTGTGCTTAAAGCCAATGGCGGTGCATTGCCGTTGCTGTGGTACGCCAACGGCCAACCCATAGGCCGCACCAACCGCAAGCGCCAATTGATATGGCAAGGGGCTCAAACCGGTTTTATCAAGTTCTCTGTGGTCGATAGCGACGGTCAGACAGATCGAGTTACGGTGCGTCTTAAATAGACGACATAGCGTTTATTAAAATGCTACCGCTTTGCCTGCGACGCTTCAGTCAATTCGCTTCCGGCTGTCGGCCCGCTATTTCTCATAACTAAGAAGTTGATTTACATCAATGCCGCCCAGCGCCGATCGCTGCCTTAACATGAACGGCCAGGAGCAGGAAACGAACGATATGACAACAATAAAAAGCGCGCGCATACTGGAAACGCTATCCTGGGGGCGGCAAACGTCACGATTGCCTTATGTCACCAAGATAAATGCATTTATGGGCCTCGCTGCGCTATTCCTTATTGCCGGTACGCACATCATACCAGTATTTGTATTATCTGAGCAGGTTGATGGGAACAGCGGCAAGAACAGCAACGTTGTAGCGTCAAACAAAACGCTGCCAGGACAGCCTGCATCCGAATGGGCATTCGGCGGATACGGTGGCGTGGCCCACACCCACCCAGCAACAGTTACCATCAAAAACCCAGGCCGCACAGATCTGACTGTCAAAGATTTTGGTTGGATTGGCCGGCCGTTCAAAGCACCGGTCTATTATGGCATTCGCATCCAGCGCTGGCCTATGTCCGGGCAATTTGGTAGCATGTTAGACTTCACACATGCAAAAGCCATTGCTAAACGCGAAGACGAAGCAACATTCTCCGGCATGCTGAACGGCGAAAAGGTTAAATCCAAACAAAAGATCGGAGATTTTTTCCGCCATCTCGAATTTAGCCACGGTCACAATATGCTTACGTTGAATGGCCTCGCTCGACTGGCGCCCGCTTGGAGCCGCTTCCGCCCATATATCGGAGCAGGTGCGGGTGTTTCTCTGCCGCATACTGAGGTTGGCATTCACAAGGAAAACGCACGGACATACGAAT
>CAYUYL010000210.1:0-3931 GCA_964449195.1 uncultured Filomicrobium sp. | reverse complement strand
GTCGTGTTATGCGGCGCGCTTCTCTTTCTTGAGCCCGGCACGGATTAGTTTCGTTTGTTTGCATTGCTGCCGGTTGCCGCGGCGTTCTGCTATGCTGCCATAATCTTAGTGACACGTAAATTGTGCCGTGCAGAGCATCCCGTTAATCTGGCCTTCGGCGTCGGCATAGCTTTTTTTATTGTCGGGTCGTTGGGTATGATGGCGATGGCGCTGTTCCAGCCTGAAGCGGCAGCTCGGCAATGGCCGTATCTGTTTACCGGTTGGCAGCCGCTTGAGTTCTGGGTTCTCGGCGTGATATTCATCATGTCATGTCTAAATTTGACGGCAAACCTCAGTTTATCGCGCGCTTATCAGACGGCGGAGGCGAGTTGGCTGGCGCCGTTCGATTACTGCTACCTGATTTTTGCAACGTTCTGGGGATATACGATGTGGGGACACGTGCCGGATGCGCTCTCCTTCCTCGGCATGGCGCTGATCGCCGGTGCTGGCATCTATGTTGCCCTGCGCGAAGGCCAATTAGCTCGCGCCGCCAAACCATAAGGTTAGAGTATTTTCGTTTCAACCTGACCTTCCCGCTCCCCCGCCCGACCACCCATGAGATCGTGGTTTTGGGTGGTCGGGCGGGGGAGCGGGCCGGAGATGGGATGCAACTTGTTGCGAAAAGACTCTAATGTCTGCTGCGAGAGCTTCCGGGCTGTCATATTCATAAACATCACCGGCTTCTAAGGCGTCCAGGCCCTCTTGAATAAGACGCTGACGATTTTGGATTTTCTGATCACGATCTGCCAGGGCAACCAAACCAGCTTCAATCGCATCGTCTTCGGTTGCGAACCGGCCCGCCGCAATCTGCGCATCAACCCAGGCAGCCATAGGCCCCGTGATTTTCCGTCCTGTGGTCATGCTCATAATGGTCTCACAATCCGCATGTGACTGCAAATTCTCTTATCTCAAGCCGTTTTAGTATGCAATATTTTCCAGTATATGGAATGGCTTAGTTAAGAAACGGGGGGAAGCCCAATAGAATGACACGTTTCGCTCAGTATTCCTAACTGTATCGGAATTATTTGTTATGATTTGACGACCAAACCTTCTGAATGGGGCACTGCTTACGTGTATGAGTGGCAGCGCCCCCTAACCCTAAGCCTTAAGCCTTTGCGATCCAGACGTGGTTGTCGTGGAAAGGGGCGCCGCCGTTGGGGGCGGCGGGTTCGGCGCTGGTCAGTGTGTTGAGGCCTACCTCGTTGTCGAATAGACTGTTGGGCGGGATACCCTCGATCAGCGTGACGCCGCGCTGCACGCCTGCGAATGCCTCAGCAACAATAGTTATTGTGCCACGTTCGTTGCCAACCTGGACTTTTTCACCGTCGTTGATGCCGAGTTTTGCGAGATCTTCTGGGTGTATCTTGATTGTTGGTTTGCCTTCGCGTTTGCGGCTGCCCGACGTTTCATTGAACGATGAATTCAAATAGCTGCGCGCCGGAGACGTGGCCAGGCGGAACGGATGCCGCTCGTCTACCTTCTCGTTCACATCCCAATGGTCCGGCAGGCTGGGAACGGTTTCCGCCATGCCCCACTCCACGATCCGCCCGACCGGCAGTTTCGTCCAATCCGGTTTGAACCGGTACTTACCGTTTTCATGCTCGAAGCCGTTCAGATAGTGTGAGGTTTCAAAATCCGGTTGGCAGTCAATCCATTTGTTGGTCTCCAATTCGGCCAGTGTTCCCCAGCCCGAGGATTGCAGTGTTTCATCGATAATCTCGCGCGCGGTCATATTGAAACCGCGGTGCTCGGCGCCAAGCCGCTTGGCCAATGCGCACAGCACATCGTGATTGGAGCGGCATTCGCCAGGTGCTTCAACCAATTTTGGGCCGAAAATAATGTGCTGGTGGCCGCCGCCTTGATAAATATCGTCATGTTCCATGAACATTGTCGCCGGCAGTACGATATCTGCCATTTTTGCGGTGGCCGTCATGACTTGCTCGTGTATGCAGACAAACAGGTCTTCACGGGCCAGGCCGTGTTTCACTGCGTTCTGATCCGGTGCGACTTCTATGGGGTTCTGGTTTTGAATGAACAGTGCGGATATGGGAGGGCCATCCTTAATGTCGCGTGGATCGCCATTCAGGACTGCACCAATCCGTGACATGTCCAGCATCCGCACACTTGGATCCATCGCATCGAGCCCTTCGATCAGGGTCTTGTCCCAATGATAGATTGCTCCGTTGCTGTGGAAGGCGCCGCCGCCTTCGTGCAGCCAGGCTCCGGTCACTGCGGGGATGGACAAAGCGGCATGCATGTTATGCGCGCCGTTACGCTGACGTGTGAAACCGTATCCTAGGCGGAAAAATATTTTTGGCGTCGTGCCGATCAGGGTTGCGAATTGTTCGATTTCGTCGACGCTGAGCCCTGTAATGGCGCTGGCCCAGGCTGGCGTTTTATCTTTAAGATGCGCTTCGAGTTCCCGTGGGCAGTCGGTATATTTTTCGAGATACTCCCAGTTTGCATGGCCATCGCGGAACAGCACATGCATAACTGCAGCTGCGAGCGCGCCGTCTGTTCCAGGGCGCAGGCACAGAGCCAAGTCGGCCTGCTGCATGGTGCCATTTTGGTAAATGTCGACAGCGACGATTTTGGCGCCACGCTCTTTACGCGCCCGCACCGCATGGGTCATGACATTGACCTGCGTATTCACGGGGTTTGTGCCCCAGATCACGATGCAGTCTGATTTTGCCATTTCGCGCGGATCAGCGCCAGCTAACTTGCCGGCGCCGGCGACAAATCCGCTCCAGGCGAGCGTCGTACAAATTGTGCCGTACATACCGGAATAGCTTTTGGCATGGCGCAAGCGATGAATTCCATCGCGCATCACCAGGCCCATCGTGCCTGCATAGTAGTAAGGCCAGACAGCTTCCGGGCCGTAGGTCTCTTCGGCTTTCAGCATCGCCTCAGCCGTAATATCGAGGGCGGTGTCCCAATCGATCTGTTCGAAGCTGCCGTCAGGTTTGCGGCGCAGGGGATGCATCAGGCGGTCTGGATGGTAGGCACGCTCAGCATAACGGGCGACTTTGGCGCAAATGACACCTGCAGTATACGTATTATCGCGCGAACCATGAACGCGCCCAATGCGGCCGTCCGGTAGCATTTCAATGTCAAGTGCACAGGTTGAAGGGCAATCGTGCGGGCAGGCTGAATGTCCGATTATTGGAGCACCATCCATGATATTGTCCTTGGAGCTTTTTTCGTCTGTCATTACGCTAACCGAGTTATACCGCAAGATAAAGCTCAAGCGATCCAGATGGGCGGTTTTATACGGGTGCGCCTCCAAGATTAAAGTGTCTACACGTAGTATGAAGACTGAACACTGTAGCGCCTATTCGCATTTTAATGTGAGATATTATAATTCTATCATCGTTGTTGATTGGCTTTCTTGAGGCAAAAGAGATGACTGAGCTGGTACATCAATTGGTAGGATATCGACAGGCTGTTTTTATTTACAACTGGTTTTTCAATGCTTATCGTTGCAATCAGCTTTTCGAATTTTAAGCTTATGCACACTGGGTAGATCTGCGTTCGACCGCCAGTATGTCAAAATTTAAGGCGTATGAGGCAGGTATGAGGGGCACCGTGCCCGTTTCTTTGGGGGGGCGGTGACAAGTGTGACCACTTAGCCAGATTTGTTTCTGAACCTTAGCTTTAGCCTTCTCATTAGTCTCCGTTTAAGAGCGGATCGTGAATTGCGCCAGGCTTGAAGGCCTTGGGTTTAATCTCATTGCCGAAAACGTCGAAAATACTGCCTTGATCGGCAACTTCTACTTTTTTAACGGCCGAGAAATCGCCTGCCAGATAGCGTGTTAGCGCACTTTTAATCTTAGACGTTCTGTCTGCATTGCAAAAGTTTTCTTTTTTTGCAATTTTTGAAGTCATCCTAAGC
>CAYUYL010000209.1:0-3939 GCA_964449195.1 uncultured Filomicrobium sp. | reverse complement strand
GGGGTGTTCTCTCGCACAGCCGTTTCGAATTCTGCCATATAAAAGCCTGCGGTGCCGTCACCCATAATAGTAATAACGTCATGGTTCGGGCGCGCGAGATGCGCTCCGGCGGCATAGGGCAGGCTTGCCCCGATCGCGCCCGAGGGGCCATTGATTATGGCAACGTCGGCGTCCACTAGGGCCTGTGACCACTGGCCGATTTCACCGCCGTCAATAATCAACGTTGCATCGGGTCGTGAGGACATGAATGTGCGGATGGCTTTTGCGAAGGTGAGGGAATTAATCGTGCTTGCTGCAGGGGGGTGATCCCAGGATGACGGGCGATAAGCAAGCGCTGATTCGATACTCTCGCGCCAAGATGTTGAGGCCGTGACCGTTGCTGGACCCTGAAGCAGTTCTTTGATAACTAAATCCGGCAACACGCAATGCTGCCGCAGGCTGCGAGAGTGATGCACTTTGGCATCGCGCGCCAGGACTGCTGGGTCGGCATCGAGTTGGATAATTTTGCAGATGTCATTTAAAGCAGGTGGATCGCCAAATCCAATCATGAAATCGAGGGGTTTGCCAAATGTCACTACGAGATCTGCCTCGCCTGATGCTTCGGCAAATGCGCCAAGACGCGGCGCTTTGAGGCCGCGAGGGCTTTCGAAGCTTACGGCCGGGACATTTAGATGGCCGGAAAGTTTTCTTATGCGTGTCTTCCAGGACGGGCGGCAAAATACCGGCCCAGCAAGCAAGAGCGGCGCACGGCTGTTCTCAAGAGCGGCACGAATTTCCCTAAGTAATGCTGCTGGTGCGGCCTGTTGTGATGGTAAGGGCGGCAACGCAGATGCTGCAGCATCTGCAACTGCCGATTGCCGCAGTATATCGTCGGGCAGAGCAAGATGCACCGGGCCGGGGCGTCCGGATTGCGCCAATTTAAGAGCGCGGGCGATATCTTCATATAGCCCTGCTGCATGAGTTGCGCGGAAGCTTGCCTTCGCCAGAGGTGCGGCTGCTGCACATTGATCCAGTTCCTGAAATGCGCCGCGTCCGTCGCGCGCAGAAGGCGCATCCCCGCTTAAGACAAGCAGCGGTGTTTCTGATTCGCGTGCCGCGTAGATTGCTGAGAGGCCGTTGGCAAAGCCTGGCGCTGCGGTCAGAAGTGCGATGGCAACGGTGCCGGTGGTTTGAGCTGCGGCCTCAGCCATATAGACTGCGGCACCTTCATGGCGCGTATGAACAACCCGGATGCGGGTATCAAACAGGGCATCGTAAACCGGCATGATCTGATTGCCAGATAATGAAAACACGACCTGGATATGATGGTCCTGAAGGGCTTTTGCGATGTGCTGGGCACCGCGCATCTCGACATCGGCCACGCTATTTGTTCTCCATCATTCTTTCATTGCCGGCGTATGGTCCCATGCGCCCGAGATGTCACTGTGATGTAACTGCCGCACTGGTCATGCTGTTATATCTGCGTGATGATCACATGGTAAATTTATAGTAAAGATTGCCTGGTACTTTACTGTTTTGCGTAACAGAAAGGCAATGCGAAGTTTTCCTGAGTGGATGAGCCCTATTGCTCAAGCCATATACCTCTTGCGGCAGTTGACTCTGCATTATTGCAACTCGATGCTGTCTATACAACTGGAAGATTGAAAACAGTATGGCAACGCTGATCACGGTACACGGTACACGGTACATTCGACAACGACGACGCCGACGATGGCCAGCGATGGTGGCAGGCCGGCAGTTTATTTGAGACCCATATGCGTGATCTTGTTACCGGTGAGGGATCAGGCCTGAAAACCGAATGTCTGCACTGGGATGGCGAAAATTCACTTGCATCGCGCCAAAGAGCCGCTGCTGATCTTTTTCAGCGGATGCGCGCATTGGAGGAAAGATCCGAGCCCTACTGCGTGGTTGGCCATAGCCATGGCGGATCAGTGGTTCATATGGCATTAACAGAAGCCACCCGCCAAGCTGACCCCTTGCCGGGGCTTAAACATTGGATCACGATTGGCACGCCCTTTCTGGAGCTTCGCACGAGCCGGGTATTGTTTTTCCGCCTAGGCCTGATCGGCAAGGCATTTTATATTACAACGGCTGCTTATCTGATCGGTGCGGCGCTTGCTTTTTATAGTCTTTTCAGGCGGAATGAGATCAATTTTGAAGAACTGATTGGAGCGCTTTTTGTCTTTTGCATTTTACCGGTGATGGCGCTTTCTTTTTCGCTGTCTTTTCTGGTGCGGCTGCGTGACAGAAGATTGAACAGACGCTTGCAACAGAAGCGTGGCCGGCACGGTATCGCCAGTTTTACAGAACGATGGCTCGGTCTTTGGCACCTGGATGATGAAGCTATCGGCGGCCTTACGGTGCTTGGCAAAATAGATCAAAAGATCTTTGACCGTAAATTTGCAATACCAATTTTAACAGCAATGGCCGTGCCGCTGTTACCGTTGCTGTTTTACATGATTGTCAGCAATTCAACTTTGGCGCTGGCGGCACTTGAGTTTGCAGCACAGATCCCCGGTATAAATCTGTCTCAGATTACAAGAGACGGGCGCTTGATCGGCGATGGCCATGATATCGGCATCAACTATTCATTATACCTGACAATTATGTCTGATGCACTGAGTGCTTGGCTGTTGGGCTATGATGCTGTGATCCAGCGTGTCGTGGTATTGGTTGGCGGGCCGCTGGTATTGTTTTTGATGGCAATTGTAACGCTTACTTTTGTGAACTGGGTGGCGCGTCCACTAAGCTGGTTGATTGCTGCTAACCTGGACAAATGGACATGGAGTGCACTGCGTCAAAACGGTTACGGCAGCGATATAGACGGCCAGCAGCCTGGAATGTCAGCGGCACATCCCATTGGAAGCGCAGTTCAATTCCATCCCCTGCCGGGTGATGTTGCCCAGGAGATTACCGATTTCAGCAGCCGTGCTGCAAGCGCAACTCTGACAAAGGCGCGCGGCGTGATCAGTGATATTGCCTTTTCAGGGCAGACAATGAATCAGGAACTGTTTGAAAAACATTTCTCCTGGCATGAGCTCATTCACACATCATACTTTGATTCAGCCTCACTTCGGCGGTTAATCGCTTACACCATAAGCGAATGTGAAGGTTTTGCCGCCAGCCATACCTTCACCGCACATCAGGACTATGAAATGTCCAAATCACTTTTGGAACAGGTTCGCGTGGAAGCAGCGGGTATCAAAACCGAGAATTAAAGACCATGCCGGGAACTAAAAACCGGTTGGTTGGCCTGTATGGCTGTTTTCAGAGCCGTTGTTGTGTTAATACAACCAGACGTAAGGCATAAGGAAGAAATTGTATGATGATGCGTTACGCTATGGTAGCTGGCTTTTTATGCATAATTGGTGTTTCAGCAACACCTAGCCAGGCCTCCTGGAATGAGGCGCTCAGACAATTAAGGTCGGAAAGGTCAAGCGTTGAACAATGTTTGCGCGCCAGCCGTCAGCTGGATGCCGCTGCACAGAAAACCGCAGACCTTAAATATGAAAAGACAAGACAGCTCCTCAAAGCTGTCTACAGCGACTTGCAGAGCCTGCTTTCCGGCAAGAGGGCTGTGGAGTTGTCCACGCTGGAACATAACTTTTCGTCAGCGGTCGCCGAGCGTCAGTCACTTTGCAAAATGGTGCCTAATAAGATGAAATCAGGTACACGAAATGTCATGCTGAATGTCGTAAAAAGTACTATCAAACCAGGCCTCGAAGCTATCAAGACGCTGTTTGGCTTTAGAAATGCGGATCAATTCAAACAGCGTACGCTGGCAACGGGATTGGAGGCAGCGAAACTGCAAAATGCTTCGAAAGTGATCAAGCCGGAATAAGTGTGTGTGTCATAGCTGGATGGTAACTGGGCTGTAGCAGTCAGATTTAGAGTCCCCTATAGGGGATCCGTAAACCCCACGCCTTTAGGCGGCATGGG
>CAYUYL010000208.1:0-3943 GCA_964449195.1 uncultured Filomicrobium sp. | reverse complement strand
GGTCACCAATGACTGCAATTATCGATATTATCGGGCGAGAAATTCTGGACAGCCGCGGCAACCCAACCGTAGAGGTTGATGTTGTACTTGACGACGGCGCATTGGGTCGTGCAGCTGTACCATCGGGGGCTTCAACCGGCGCCTATGAGGCTGTTGAACTGCGTGATGGTGCTCAGAACCGCTTCCTCGGCAAAGGAGTGGAGCAGGCGGTGGCCGCAGTAAACGGCGAAATCTACGACGCCCTGCGCGGCATGGATGCCGAGGAGCAGCGGCGTATCGACAAGTCCCTGATTGCACTTGACAATACAGAAAACAAAAGCCGCCTCGGCGCCAATGCGTTGCTCGGCACATCCATGGCCGTTGCCAAAGCCGCTGCCGATGCGTGCGGCTTGCCGCTTTACAGATATATTGGCAGCGCAGCGGCCCGCATTATGCCTGTGCCGATGATGAATATCGTCAATGGCGGTGCCCACGCCGACAACCCGATCGATATCCAGGAGTTCATGATCATGCCCGTCGCTGCTGACAGCTGCCGGGATGCGATCCGCGTGGGTGCGGAGATTTTTCATACGCTGCGCAAAAAACTGAGCGATGCCGGCCATAATACCAATGTCGGCGATGAGGGCGGCTTTGCTCCCAACCTCACATCAACAACCGCCGCACTGGATTTCATCATGGCCTCGATTGACGCGGCCGGCTACAAGGCGGGCGACGACGTGATGATCGCGCTGGACTGTGCTGCCACAGAATTTTTCCACGACGGGAAATATGAACTTACCGGTGAAGGCAAATCGCTGAGCAGCGCCGAGATGGCTGGTTATCTCGGCGAACTGGTTGGCAAATATCCGATCATCTCCATCGAAGACGGCATGGCTGAAGACGATTGGGAGGGCTGGGCTGCCCTAACGCAGGAAGTTGGTAGCAAATGCCAGCTGGTCGGCGACGATCTGTTTGTCACCAACACCAAACGATTGAAGCGCGGCATACAGGAGGGCGTGGCCAATTCCATCCTTGTCAAAGTCAACCAGATCGGCACATTAAGCGAAACGCTGGATGCCATCGCCATGGCGCAACAGGCCAATTATACGGCGGTCATTTCACATCGCTCAGGTGAAACGGAAGACGCCACGATTGCAGATCTCGCCGTTGCCACAAACGCTGGGCAAATCAAGACTGGCTCACTCTGCCGTTCCGATCGCCTGGCAAAATACAACCAGTTGATACGCATTGAGGAAGAATTGGGTGACATGGCTGAATATGCAGGTAAGAGCATACTGCCAAGCAAGAGCGCTGCATAAAAACGGGACGCATGATAAGTGTGCCAATTTTTTGTCAGGCGGTTTACCGTCGCTTAAGAATGCTGGGATATTGTCACGTTGTCCCCAGTTGAGGGCAACACATTGTTTCGCGTTTATCACCTGAGATCGAAGCATGAGGATGCCGCTGCGGCTTATATTTGTTTTGCTTGGCTGCTGTGCATTGGCGGCTTACTTCATGCAAAGTGCGATTGAAGGCAAGTATGGACTCGAGGCTCAAACAAAACTGATCGAGCGCTCAGCAGAGCTGGGCCGTGAAATCAGGAGCCTTGAGGCTGTGCGTGCAAAATTTCAACGACACGTCGATCTGCTGTCCGCAGAGCCTCCCACCCCTGATATTATTGAAGAAATCGCGCGCCGCGACCTGGGCTATGCCTACCGTGACGAAACGATTATTGAGCTCCGCTAAGGCGAACTCATACTGTGGTCCGGTATGATGCGGGAAACGCCAGCCTTGCAACGCGCCTTGCACATATGCAGATCGGCATCTCATAACGCCAAAGGACATGACAGATGACAAGAAATTACAAGGACTTAAAACAACTTGGCGTTCAATCCGATATGCCAGCCTCACCCGAGGATGCCCTTTTAGAGCGCGTTGCTAATCCACACCCCGACACACGCTATGTGGCACGCTTTACGGCACCGGAATTCACATCGATCTGTCCGGTTAGTGGACAACCCGACTTTGCCCACCTTGTGATTGATTATGTGCCGGATCAATGGCTGGTGGAATCTAAATCGCTCAAGCTGTATCTCTCATCTTTTCGCAACCACGGCGCCTTTCATGAAGACTGCACCGTTGCCATCGGCAAACGGATTGTGGATCTGCTGGCTCCACATTACCTGCGCATCGGCGGCTACTGGTATCCCCGTGGGGGTATTCCCATCGACGTCTTCTGGCAACATGGAACGTGCCCGGATGAGGTCTGGCTGCCGGATCAGGGCGTCGCGCCCTATCGCGGGCGCGGATAAAGCCTGAAATGCGATAAATAACACAAGTATTTTAACCAGAGTATTTTCGGCTCAAGTTGCATCTGCCGCCAAATGATACGAAAAGACTCGAAATCCCAACACACTAAGCACTGCGATAGAGCTTGGTGAGCGAAAATTCGCGATGGCCAAGCGCCTCAGCGGCTGTCACGCGCCCGTTGGCGGTGCGGATAATCATGTCGATTAACGCGTCGCCTGCCTGGTCAATCGTTTGTTCCCGCGTCAGGATGCCAGTCACATCGACATCGATATGTTCGCGCATTGTGCGCAGCGTTCTCGGATTGCCGCATATTTTGATCACCGGAACGATCGGGTTGCCAACAACATTCCCCTGGCCTGTCGGGAATGTGTGAACCACATAACCACCCGCGCCCATCAGTGTCACACATTCAGCAGCTGCTGAAGACGTATCCATGTAATAAAGGCCGGGTCCCTTTTCAGGCTGTTCAGCTGGGCCCATGGCATCAATGTAGGACGAAGCGCGGCCGATCTTTTCCAGATTACCGAGTGCCTTTTCCTCGATCGTTGTTAAGCCGCCCAGAATATTGCCTTTGGTCGGCTGGCTGTCAGACAGATCATCAGTCTTATGAGCGAAAATAACATCGTCGTTGTATGACTGCCAGATCTGTTTGAATTTGGCGCCTGCCTCAGGCGTCGCCGCCCTTTTTTTCGCAGATGTGTTCTGCGCCGGTGATTTCCGAAGTTTCACCAAAGCACCCGTATATGCCATGCGGCAGGAGTTTGTCATACATATTGCCGACGGTCGGGCATGACGATAAGCCGGTCGTCGTATCGCTTTCGCCGCATTTGGTGGAAATCCACAACTCCGAAAGTTTGCAGGGTTCTTTCTGCAATTCGGTTGTCCAGTGTACAAACTCCATGGCTTTCCAACCGGCAGCACGAATTGTCTCGAAGTCGCCATTCTGCTCAATCGAAAAGCCTGCAACTGGTTTGCCGGTTTCGGCAATGCCATCGGTAATAACCTTTGTCCACTCGGGTTCAATGCCGATGACAATAACGGCTGCGACGTTGGGATTAGCCCCCGTACCAATGAGCGTGCGGAAATGGAGTTCCAAATCCTCCCCGAATTGCAACCGGCCATAGGAATGCGGAATAACCGTGGTGCCCTTGACGTTATTGGCCACGGCTTCACAGGCCGCATTGGAAATATCGTCAACCGGGAGGATCAGAACATGGTTGCGTACGCCAACACGGCCGTTTTCACGCCGCCAAGCATTGACTATCTGATTTGAAAAATCGTTCGCCATCGCTACCACCTTTTTGTCTTGCAGTTGTACACATGGACATGTTCGCCTTGCTGGACCGGTGCAATCATGCGGCCCGTGTCTTCGCCGTACTTGATAACAGTGTCGCCCTCGGCAAGATCCTTGATGGCGACTTTGTGGCCGATTGGTATGTCAGCCTTAGCGGTGATCGTGAAGTCGGAATTGTCATGGGTGATCACGCACAACATCTCTGTGCCGGCCGTCAAGCCTTCAACAACAACAACGCCGACGTTGTCTTAATGGTCATGAACCAATAGCTGGGGTTTACTCAAAGTCCTGCCTCCTTAATATATTCCGATTAAGCAACTTCATGTCTGTAAATTTCTTCTCGGCCTATTCAGACGTCAT
>CAYUYL010000207.1:0-3986 GCA_964449195.1 uncultured Filomicrobium sp. | reverse complement strand
CGACCGAACTTGCAGTGGTATGATCAGCTTGGATGGGATGATGTGACTCAGTAGGGTTAGGGTGTTTTCGTTTCAGGTTGAATCGCAAAATTCGCTCATCTCATTATAACATCAGTGATATGGTTCTGCGTATGGTGCAGCTTGATGCGAAAACACCCTAACTGGCCGCAATACTGGCGTTTGACACCGACCGAGTGGATGCCCTTCTTCGGCAGGCCGGTATCGTCGATGATCCAGGCGCGGATCGGCCCGTGGCGCTCGAGCGTTGGCAGGACCATCTCGCGCACCTTGGCAAGCAATGCCGCATCCGACCACGGCGATTGGCCAACGAAATGAAGAAGCGACTGATGCTTGGCCGAGCATTTATCCGGCGCCGTCATGGCTGCGATGGGCTCCACGGACTTGCGCTCCAGCGGCATCAGGAGGCCGGAGCAATACTCGGCCATCTGCTCGGCCCGCTTCGCCCGCCCCATTGTCTCACCAAGCCCCGCCATGTATGCTTGAAACCGTGCCGTAGATGTGTCCTGCCCCGCCGTTGCATTCCCTCAGCCGTGCATGCCAAATCAACACAATACTGCTTCGACCGAACTTGCAGTGGTATGATCAGATTGGATGGGATGATGTGACTCAGTAGGGCTAATAGTTTTCCTTTATTTCCCCTCTGCCACTTTCAGTGCCCCAGCCGCCGTGCGTGCAAAACGGTATGGGCGGTACATATCCTCCACCAAGGCTGCCGGATGTATATATGTGCCCGGCGTTACAGCACGGACGATGTAGGCCACCGTAGCCTCTTTTTGCTTGCTGTTTGAGCGGAAGAAATCGAAAGCTGCAACAAACCTGTCATCGCGGAATTCGGTGTGGGTTGGGTAGATCCGGGTTTCCAGCCATGGTAGGGCCTTGACACTGCCGCTCTCAACAAGGCGGGGATTTTCAATTTCAAAACCGGCGGGCAGACGGTCCACGAGCAACACCCGCCCGCCAGGGTCTTCTGCCTTAATTTTGAGAACCACCACAAAGCGCTCGCTTTGCTGAACTCTGTGCGAAGTGCCATCGCCATTGCCTATTTGGGTCGGCTGACCGTCCAGGGTATAGAACGTGCGTGAAATGGTGAATCCCTTCTCCACAGCCGGCTCTGGCGTCAAGGCGCTGCCAATGACAGAGACAACCGCATCCGTTGCAGCCTCGCCGCTATTGGCAATCTTCACATCGCCATCCTTCAGAGTTGCGGCCGTCAGAGTGCGGCGTAAGTAACCGTTGTGGGCCTTACCATTCACGTCGAGAGACATCGCCACAGCCTGATCAGACAACGCATTAGCTGCCAGCAACATCCAGGCCTGTTCTTGCGTTGATGTGTATCTGCGCCAAGAGAATGCCTGGCTCAGCACATCAGCCAATTTGGGCGCCTCATTCAGCATCATACGGACTTCAGACGCTAATGTAAGCACAGCCGCCCCGTCGCGCAGCCCTGAGCCGTAGTCACGGCGCAGTCCGGTCGTGCTCATGTCTCCAAGATCATCCAGAGCAGAACGAAAGGCTCGCTCTGAGCGTGCCTTATCGCCCATCATAGCGAGGGCCGCCCCCAGTTGCGCCTTCGCAAGAGGTGTGGCGAAGCGGTCAAGGCGCGCATCTGCGTAATAGCGCAATTCCCCGATAGGTGCGCGGCCGTTTCGTGCCAGTACATAAAGCGCATAGGCCCGCTTTTCACCGCCCTTCTCAAAGTCTGAAACATAGCCAACGTAATTCTGCAACCTGTCCAAAGCGTTGCGGAATTTAGCTGTATCAACCTCAAAACGGGCCTTGCGTGCACGCGATAAAAAATCCGTAACATAGGCCGTCAGCCAGATATCTGCATTTCCGGGGCCCCAAACTCCGAAACCACCGGAACTGTCCTGCATTGTGTAGAGATGCGCAATAGCGTTCTGAATACGCTCTTGCAGCTTCGGATCTGTTTTCTGCCCGCTTTGCTGCGCTAACGTATTAGCATAGAGCAACGGCAAAGCTCTGCTGGTGGTCTGCTCGGCACATCCATAGGGATAACGATCGAGTTGTGTTAACAAGCCCGGCACGTTGAAACGGGCAAGCGGGCCGACGCTGAGTGATATACGAGCCTGCCCCGGGATCATGTCGTGGAGCAGGTCGCGCGAAAGGGTGAGCGAGCCACTGCTCGCTTTTAATTCACTGACCGTGACACGGCGCACATCACGAGCTGGCGCTTTGACATCAAATAGCAAATCACGCTTAACATCGATGCCATTCGGTCCTGTCACCCTTACATCATATGCGACGCGGCCCAACCGTCCGGGCTCGAGATCGAAGGATAACGATTTACGCGCACCTGCTTCGAGGCCGGTCGACACGTTGAACACTTCGGTCATAGCCGCTGCCGCTGTGCCTTTCTTATTTCCCGGAATGTCCTGTCCCATATACGTCCGCATCACACTGACAGCATAAGTGTCAGCTGGCCCCTCCACATTATGCAGTGTGATCTGCAACCGGGCCTTATCGCCAAACGTCATGAAGCGTGGACCCGACGCCGTCAGTGCAATCGGGTCGCGCACTATCACGTCTTTTGCAGTATGGCCCAACTGCGATTTACTCCAGGCAACCGCCATCACGCGCACCGTGCCATTGAAGTTTGGCAATTCAAACGTAACATCTGCTTTGCCATCAGCATCCGCCTTCACGATGCCGGAGAATAAAGACAACGTTTCTTCAACGGGAGGATTGCCCTGCATGCCTGACGTAGACGCGTCACCCCCTGATTTCAGGACGCCGCGTTTCGCGCGCATACCGTCAATGAGACGGCCATAAAAGTCTCGGTATTCTGCCCCAAGCAGGCGCTGAGCATAAAACCATGTTTCCGGTGCAGGTGTCTTGAAGCGCGTTAGATTGAGAACGCCTACATCGACTGCAGAAATCGTAAGGTAAGCCTGCTCGCCCGGTTTAAGATCGTCAAGGCGAACCGGCACTTTGAGTTCTGAGCCTGAACGAACTTTTTCAGGCAACTCCAGTTTGACAGCAAGTGTACGTGCAGCCTGATCGATACCCAACCAGGCAACGCCGAGCGCACGTTCCGGCATGCGCTTGGCTTTAATGTCCATGGAACGGTAAAGCGAGGCAACGATGTAAACGCCGGCGCCCCAATCCTGACCAACGGGTATTTCAACTTCGTCATCGCCCGCGCTGATCATGACATCCCTGGCAGACATGAGACCATTGCCGAGAATGCTGACCATTGCACGGCCGCCAAAGCGGGACGAGATTTTCAGCTTGGCAGTCTCACCGGCTTTATAACTTTCCTTATCAAGCGCCACGGGAAGAACTTCCGGGCTGTCGGCATCTTCGGTGGCATACCAGCCGGCGGTAAAATAATAGCTTGACGTGGGACCGGCCACCTTGGCGGAGCGCACATCCAGCCGGTAGCGCCCCCAATCGACTTTAGCAGCAATCCGGACGGCTGCGTCAGGTGATGTCTGCAATTTTCCATCAGCCACTTTGCGTGTTATGGTCACTGCGTCATACGTCCAGGTGCCATCGCGTTTATACCATTGCCAGTGCCGGTCAAGCCGTACCAGTTCCCACTCAAGATCCTTGAGTCCGGAGCGCTGATCCTTTCGGTCCAGGGAAATCACATCAAACGCTGCCGGTGCGCCTTCCTCAAGCCCCGAGCCGTCAAACAAAGGCTTGATGCCAAGACGGTCGATATCTGCGGCAATCGGAATGCGCATACTGCGTTCAATAGAGCGGCCGCCGGGCTCCAGCATGCGCACAATAACGCGGGCCTGCAGCGGCTTTGCCGTGCGTTCGATCGGCGGCAGCTCCACAACCAGATCAGCATGACCTTTCGCATCGGTGCGGCCAGCCTTTTCAAGAGGTTTCTGCTCCCGGTCAATACGCTTGTCAGCGAGGCCGAAAACATAACCTTCGTAGCCTGGCACAGCGCGGTTGGACGCTTCGACAATCACATCACCTTCGAGGGCCAGATC
>CAYUYL010000206.1:0-3992 GCA_964449195.1 uncultured Filomicrobium sp. | reverse complement strand
GCAGAGCATTGAGAGGCGTTGATTTTACTGGCTAATTTTAAGGACGGACTCTTAACCTAAAGAAAACAATTATATGGAAATGGGATAAAATGGCGTGGTTCCCGAACGGCAGTTGTCCCAGGACCTGCTGATAAAGCGCGTGAAACCGCTTACTTAAACCGCCATGCAAATAACAATGGCTCCGCGGGTAGGATTCAAGAGCCATTTTCAGTCAAAATAAAGTTGTTTATAATCAGATTGTTAGGTGAATTTTGACCGTTTGAGATTTTAGTTTAGTGCACTAAAAAGTGCCCGTAATTGAACGCCAAAATGAAATCGGAATATTGTCATAATATTCACACAAGATTTGGTGATATTTAAATTGTTCGGCGTGGGTGAAAAGTTAGTACCGTGATACTTTCATCGGACAAAGAGGATGGGTCAAGAGTTGTAATGCGTGTCCCATCTAAGCCGACATACCTCCGAACTGTATGCCCTGATACTTCTGTACTATTGGTGAAAAATGGCTAATGCCAACCGGCATCTGCTGACGCCAAGAGCAGGCATTGTACCGCTTGCTGCGTCAAGGCTACTCATCCCTTATTTCTCTCAGAACACTTACGAGTTCGGGCCTCTTTCGTAGCAGTCTCAGCAACGTCTTCGACGAGCTTGAAGGCCGTGTTTCGCCTGACGCCCATCTTGAGACTATAGATGGCTGTATACTTATCAGTCTGGCAAATTCAGCATAATCAGCCCGAAAGTCAAGTCGCAATCCGCCATCGCCTTGCCCCCAATATCCACCGCGGTGCCCAGATGCATTTCTAACTTCGAAAAATCCATAACGCGTGTCATCTGGAAACTTGGCCTCAACTGCGCTACCAAAATCTGGGTTGTCTCCAGGCCCATACTTAGCTGCAATGGCTGTTGCGTTTTGAGCAACAGAAGCCGTTAACGCGGCTACATTGGCTGCGTTTTGAGAAGCCGTAGCATTGAGCGCATTTATTGCTGTCTGCAAACTGCCATCACCAGACAGCATGAGGTCATATATTTCTTTGAGCGTATCTGCAGCTGTTGATGCATTCCCTAGGATCGCCTGCGTTACAGATACTTCCAGGGCATTAAGCGCAGATTGAAATTCTGCCCCCCCAACAACTTTGTCATCGAATGCGGAGAGTAGATCGTTAATTTTCTGTAACGCTCTCCTGACGCGAACCGCATCCAAGACTGCCGGCCGCATTGGATGGGGCAAATCAATGCCTTTGGAAGTTTGTTCATCGACGGGCACTTCGTGGCCGAGATAAGACGACCCATCATATGACGGATTCGATCTAAGTTGATTGAGATCAGCGATGTCCTGGGTTGCGGTCACTGCTTTAAACTCCGGTTATTATATTAATCGGATCGGGAGTTGTGTTCGCTCTAATAAGACGAACGGCGGGACGCGCTGCGGGTGATCCTGTGAGTGATATGCGTGTACGGAACTCAGCATCATTAACGCCGGAGCGAACATAATCTTGCAAGAACCAGTCATCCCCGACGGCCTCGCTATTTTGCAACGCAAGGTTTGACCAATTGTCGGTATCTCCACCTTCGACAGCAACGCTTGATCCAGTTGGCGTGTTGGCTTCAAAAGTAACAACATGGTTGACCTGCTCACCATCAGCCCTTACGCCAATCTTTGCCCGCGTGATGTAATCGCCGGAAGCCTGCAATTCACCCTGAACGATATACAAAAACGGATGCACAATCGGCGACATAAACTCTGTGCCCGTGAGTTCAAGGTCAACCTGCAACTCTTCGTTCAAATACTCATTGAATTGGATTGGCTGACCAGGACGAGACCGAATGATCTCTCCATTTTCACGCGTGATGACAACCATGACGCGCGTTTCAGTTGTGGGCTCTTCGACAGGCACCAAAACCAGAAGATCGGAGCAATTAACAGCCTGTATTTTGGCAACGGAAACCGTTTTTGCCGTTTCTGTATACCTGGCTCCCAAGATGCGGAATGTTAGGTCGCTTCTTTGATGCGCAGTCCAGGTTGAATTGTTTGAACCATCGAAACGAACACCAATCTGATAAGGCTGCCGGGTTACGCCAACTTGACTGCCATCTTCATTGGTATGAAGTTGACCCAATTCTGCCATCCCGATTTCGTGATAGGCATCGTCAGTCAGAAGCACAATACATCGTTCGTCAGTGGCATCGTTGAAAACAGGCAATGGATATTTCATTTTTTGCCGCTGATCGGCAGGCGGGACATCAGAGTTCGGACTGAGACCTGATATCGGCAACACTGCCTGACCAAACAAACCGGGTGCGGGATACCCATTTTCCATGGCGCGGTCTTCAAGGACAATGATGTTTTCCGCGTTGCCGACACGACAAAGATTGAATTCAACGCTTGTCATTTGCCGCGGAGTATCCAGCCTGTAACTTTGGGCTTGCGGGTCCCATCTCCTGATCGTCATAGTTGTGATGCTTCGCAGAACGGTTGTCCGCATCTCGCCGTTTGCAACATATATGGCATTTGCTTCGCTGCCAGCCGCTCCGAAGATCTGAACCGGGACAGATCCTGCCGGAACGTTAGGTGGCACATTGAAAAAGCCTAAAACATGGCCATTAGCATCTGCGACGAGCTGCTCGGCATCCAATTCAGATGGATCGGCGCCTGGAGTGCCGCTTGATCGGACAGGCTGCGTCTCACCTGCAAAATCCAATTTGGATAAAACTTCACCCGGCCAGAAGCCTTCAATCGTAAAGCCAACTTGAATCTGCCGCATAAACTCAGCATCTGAAACTTCAATTCCGACCTCTTCATTAGAGGTGGCGCTTGCTATCTGTCTTGCTAATCTTCCCCGCCCTATCGTAATCGTGCGCGTTTCTGGTGAACTCCAACGTGTATCAGTATCAACCCAGTGGTCGACCTGTGGCCGAAGCGAGAGAGAGGCCGGCATCGGATCAAACGCGTCGTATGGATTTATTCTCACGCGCCCTGTTTGCAGAGGTTGATCAACCAGAACCTCCTCAACAAAATCAAGGAAGATCGGTTCTGATCCTAATTCATGGTAGGATACCGTTGGAATGATTGGTAATTGCAGCTCTTCGTTGACAATGGCACCGGTTTGCTCCAGTCCCTGGTCCCGCATCGTGTCGTCGCGCAGAGGATCAACAAACTCATCGCGTTGCGTTACGGGCTGACGGGATCGGATATTCATCTGCAACATGAGGCCGGCCGCCAGATCGCGCACTTCTTGAAGTTCTGTTTGATTGCGTTCAATATCGATATTGTGCAATGCGCGGGTGCCAACATTTTTTACAGTCGGCGTGCTGCCCCAGTTATTATATACGTCGGCAATGCGAAATTCTTGCAGAGGAACTGCCGGTGGCCAGGGGTTCGAACGCACCGAATTGCCCTTGATATATCGAACTTGACCCTCTCTATCGACCACGACGGAGTCGGTGCGAGGAAGTGCATAGCGATAATCAATTCGGATCTCAGATCCTGCAACAGCATCGGACACAGTAAAGCTGTCAGCATCCCATTCATCAGGCTCCACAACATCATAATAACGATACGTTACAGTCATCGTGGAGCCTGTCAGTGGTTCATTTCCACTAGGCGACCAATCAATGGCGTCGCCATTTAAGATATAGTCGGTGCCATTGACATATGTTGTGCTTCCTTGCGTGATTGACACAATTTCGGCAACGGGCCGTTGAGGTAATTCGTCGGTTCCACCTGCAATTTGCCCGCGCGTAACGGTTTCGGTGATTTCCTTACGTATGCTCACGCCAATAACAGACATCACCGGCTTATTTCGGAAGCTGATGGTAGCAGGTGATCCGGTCGAAATATGTGGTTCAGATTGGATCAATTGCAAATCTGGTTCTTCGGGTATGCGGAGCGGCAGGGCAAAGGGTAAATCACGCTTGGCTCCCCACACGTTAATCGTGCTCCCACGGCGGGTCTGCCATGATCAGATCCCAGCAAAATGGGCTTATCGTGCCGA
>CAYUYL010000205.1:0-4075 GCA_964449195.1 uncultured Filomicrobium sp. | reverse complement strand
TATTGAAAGAAATGTGGTGCCTGGTATTGAGGCAGCTGAGAGGAGAAGGTTTGATGACGAATTAAGAAGATTACAAGCTATGTCTGAAGGAGAAAGGATGATTCGCATTAAGCGTCGACAGGTAGAAAGTCTGCTAGAATTAAAATGCCCGGAATGTGGTCAGGTATTCAATGAGATTGAACAAGGAGATTGTATGACTGTTAAATGTAGCGTATGTGGAACAGCATTCTGTGCGTGGTGTCTTGAAAATTGCAAGGAGCCGAATAACAATGCTCACCCTCATGTGTTGCACTGTCCATATAAGCCCCCTGGAGCCCCTAATTTCTATGACAACAGTCCAGGAAGAAGGGATTGGAAAAGATTTACTGCGAAAAGGCAATCCAATGAGGAAGCAAATGAACTTCGACAAATCGAGGATCCTGATTTGAGAAAGAATGTGCTTTTCGAAGTAGTTGGCCTACTCAAGTCCCGGGATTTATGGGAAATGTTCTATCGAATTGCAATTCAAATGCACGAATTGGCTGGCTTCTTGGAGGAAGCAAATGAAATTCAAAACTAAATTTTAAAGGATTAAAATTTGTTCTCACCGACGACAGTAATCTAATCATTAATAAGCTTTACTGACTCATGGCTCATACTATACTTCGAAGATCCCTTTTAGGGATATTTACGGGATGCAGGATGTTCAGGTTAAATTCCAATCTTGGGTTCCCGGGAGCTGAACTCTTTTGCCGTGTGTAAAATATGGGCTCATCGGGGGAGTAAAGCAGAACTCACTAATGTTAACAGTCTGTGGTATTAAAGAATTTAGCGGGATTTGCAACTTCTCAGACTGAGAAGTTGCAAATCCCGCTAAATTCTTTAATACACTCCACGTTTTTAACATAAATGAGAGTGTAATGATCTTTTCATAATCATTCATGGAAAGCTTCTAAGTTACAAAAGGCCGAAGTTCAACTATGGTCTTTTAAACTCGACGCCCTTGCGCTTCTAGTCTACCAAACTTCAGGGATCATCTAATTTTGCTAAGAGCTTTCGATCGTGGCCAAGGTCGTTGACGCTCATCACCAATGACCCAAGCGTCGATTCTTGGCCCGGCGAACAAACATGACCCTTCTCCGGCGGACTCTCCATTAAGTTTCAAAATTAAGACTTGATAATGGTCTTAAGCACCGAAGGTAGGTCGGTTAAATCAATAATCTTATCAACAGCCTTTATTCAATGAATGACTTATCTTAGTCAATCAAATGTATGGACCTGCGGCTAAGGAAGAGTCTCTTCCCATTGCACTCCAACGTAGTGGACCAAATTTTTCTTGCTATCATCAATCCAGGCAAGAACAGTTCGTTTTCTTGTAGAATCTCCAAGTCTTCCCAAAGCCACGATATCTCTTGCACCGATGGCTTCGTGTCCATCAACAACTACAACCGCCAGATCGGCGTGGAATAATTGTGGATCACCTGCGTAGGCTAAGAAATCGGCTCCGAACTTTGCTCCACAGCTCATGACATAGCCTTTATCTCGTAGGTGATCGAACACACGTCGTCGTCGTTTCCGTCGCTCGGCAGTCATTCCTGGAGGGCAAGGAATTCCGTTTGCTTTGTTGTGTACTATCTGTCTCTCGCCCACTTCATCCTCTCGTGCGGCAGTAGAGGTTACAATTACGCTAGATAGTATAGCTTGGTGTCTAGCCTTTTCATCTAGAGCTCGTAGACGTTCCTCCTGCGCAAGCTTTTGTCTTTCCTCTCTTTCTCTCTTTTCCTTTAGTCTCTTTTCCTCACGTTGTTTCTCCTCAATTCGTTTCTTCTCAGCTTCAGATTGCAGGAATGAATTGAATGGGAAGATAGAACCTACAATAGCTTGTACGCCGCGTGATACCCTGGAGAAAAAACCTGTTCTTTGAATTTTAGTCGGATGAATGATGTCTAGACATGAAAACTTAGACAACATACATCAAAATGAGAATAATGTCATAAGCAAAGCTTTGCTTATGACATTATTCTCATTTTGATGTATGTTGTCTAAGTTTTCATGTCTAGACATCATTCATCCGACTAAAATTCAAAGAACAGGTTTTTTCTCCAGGGTATCACGCGGCGTACAAGCTATTGTAGGTTCTATCTTCCCATTCAATTCATTCCTGCAATCTGAAGCTGAGAAGAAACGAATTGAGGAGAAACAACGTGAGGAAAAGAGACTAAAGGAAAAGAGAGAAAGAGAGGAAAGACAAAAGCTTGCGCAGGAGGAACGTCTACGAGCTCTAGATGAAAAGGCTAGACACCAAGCTATACTATCTAGCGTAATTGTAACCTCTACTGCCGCACGAGAGGATGAAGTGGGCGAGAGACAGATAGTACACAACAAAGCAAACGGAATTCCTTGCCCTCCAGGAATGACTGCCGAGCGACGGAAACGACGACGACGTGTGTTCGATCACCTACGAGATAAAGGCTATGTCATGAGCTGTGGAGCAAAGTTCGGAGCCGATTTCTTAGCCTACGCAGGTGATCCACAATTATTCCACGCCGATCTGGCGGTTGTAGTTGTTGATGGACACGAAGCCATCGGTGCAAGAGATATCGTGGCTTTGGGAAGACTTGGAGATTCTACAAGAAAACGAACTGTTCTTGCCTGGATTGATGATAGCAAGAAAAATTTGGTCCACTACGTTGGAGTGCAATGGGAAGAGACTCTTCCTTAGCCGCAGGTCCATACATTTGATTGACTAAGATAAGTCATTCATTGAATAAAGGCTGTTGATAAGATTATTGATTTAACCGACCTACCTTCGGTGCTTAAGACCATTATCAAGTCTTAATTTTGAAACTTAATGGAGAGTCCGCCGGAGAAGGGTCATGTTTGTTCGCCGGGCCAAGAATCGACGCTTGGGTCATTGGTGATGAGCGTCAACGACCTTGGCCACGATCGAAAGCTCTTAGCAAAATTAGATGATCCCTGAAGTTTGGTAGACTAGAAGCGCAAGGGCGTCGAGTTTAAAAGACCATAGTTGAACTTCGGCCTTTTGTAACTTAGAAGCTTTCCATGAATGATTATGAAAAGATCATTACACTCTCATTTATGTTAAAAACGTGGAGTGTATTAAAGAATTTAGCGGGATTTGCAACTTCTCAGTCTGAGAAGTTGCAAATCCCGCTAAATTCTTTAATACCACAGACTGTTAACATTAGTGAGTTCTGCTTTACTCCCCCGATGAGCCCATATTTTACACACGGCAAAAGAGTTCAGCTCCCGGGAACCCAAGATTGGAATTTAACCTGAACATCCTGCATCCCGTAAATATCCCTAAAAGGGATCTTCGAAGTATAGTATGAGCCATGAGTCAGTAAAGCTTATTAATGATTAGATTACTGTCGTCGGTGAGAACAAATTTTAATCCTTTAAAATTTAGTTTTGAATTTCATTTGCTTCCTCCAAGAAGCCAGCCAATTCGTGCATTTGAATTGCAATTCGATAGAACATTTCCCATAAATCCCGGGACTTGAGTAGGCCAACTACTTCGAAAAGCACATTCTTTCTCAAATCAGGATCCTCGATTTGTCGAAGTTCATTTGCTTCCTCATTGGATTGCCTTTTCGCAGTAAATCTTTTCCAATCCCTTCTTCCTGGACTGTTGTCATAGAAATTAGGGGCTCCAGGGGGCTTATATGGACAGTGCAACACATGAGGGTGAGCATTGTTATTCGGCTCCTTGCAATTTTCAAGACACCACGCACAGAATGCTGTTCCACATACGCTACATTTAACAGTCATACAATCTCCTTGTTCAATCTCATTGAATACCTGACCACATTCCGGGCATTTTAATTCTAGCAGACTTTCTACCTGTCGACGCTTAATGCGAATCATCCTTTCTCCTTCAGACATAGCTTGTAATCTTCTTAATTCGTCATCAAACCTTCTCCTCTCAGCTGCCTCAATACCAGGCACCACATTTCTTTCAATAACAGCCTTTTTCCCATGATGGGATATCTGAAGAAACATTTAAGTTGTACATAGATGATCTATGTACAACTTAAATGTTTCTTCAGATATGTTTCGTGCTATCTCTATCTCT
>CAYUYL010000204.1:0-4135 GCA_964449195.1 uncultured Filomicrobium sp. | reverse complement strand
ATCTCTCGTGCAGCATGGCTGCAAGGTGTGCAAAGCACATCATGACGCCTTCGTGCCCCGGCCCTTTCGAGGTTGCAGTTGCTTCGGTCAAACTTTTCAATGATGGTGTGCTGTGGAAGGATCTGACAACGTCAGTTTCGAGGGCAGCGGTTGGCTTCACGATCGGTGCTACGCTGGGTGTGCTTATTGGCATCCTGACGGCGCGGGTTGCCGTGGTTAGATTTGCCGTTTATCCCTTTTTCAATATCCTGCGTCCAATCCCAGCCATTGCGCTCGTCCCTATTGCCATCGTCTGGTTTGGAATTGGTGAGGAGTCGAAGTATTTCGTGATCGCCTACACCGTTTTCCTGGCCGTATGGCTTGCGACTCACCATGGCATGGGCACGTACCCGAAACATATATCCGGGCTTCACGCTCCCTTGGCGCGCCCTGGTGGCGGGAATTTTTGGAAGTTGTCGTCCCAGCCGCAGCGCCTCATATCTTTGCCGGTCTCCGGTTTGGCGCAGCACTGGCATTCCTGAGCCTTGTTGCAGCGGAACTGACGGGATCTTCCGCTGGGATTGGTTACAGGTTGGAAGAGGCGCGCCAGTACTTCCAAGTTGATCGGATGTTTGTTGGCCTTATTCAGCTGGGTCTCCTGGGGGCCGCATTAGATGCTTTTTTCGTTTTCGCCAGCAGGCGGGTTGTGCATTGGGAGACGACTTCATAAAGGGTCTCCTCAAATGATTATTCACACCTGACTATCATGGCTGTTTAGTGCTCTCCGCCTAACACAGTGATCATGAAGGATCGCAACAGCTCTGCAAAGGCCATTTGGCGTGCACATATGTACTTGCAGCCGCCGATGGCTTTGGTACCAATGAAATTATGCGGCGAACGGGGGCAAATCACAGCGGGTTGCGTTGAGTCTTTCTGTATCAAACAGAGAGTTTCAGATTAGCCTTGGTTGCTGCATAGGCCCAATCAAGCCAGGGCACCAGCCTTTCAAGATCGGCTGTTTCGACGGTCGAGCCAGTCCAGATTCTGAGGCCCGGCGGCGCATCACGGTAGGCTGCGATGTCATAGGCCACGTCCTCTGCCTCAAGAAGACTGGCCATAGCCTTGGCAAAGGCTGCCTGATCCGCTTCTGGCAGACCGGCGATACCGGGGTCTGCGATTCTAAGGCAAACCGATGTATTCGACCGCGTCCTCGGGTCAACGACCAGATTGGCAATCCAGGGTGTTCGGTCTATCCATTGATACAGGACACCGGCGTTGCGGTCAGCCCGTGCCATTAGAGCCGTAGCGCCACCGATACGTTCTGCCCAGCTCAAAGCATCAAGGTAATCCTCAACGCACAGCATGGATGGGGTGTTAATGGTCTCGCCAACAAAAATGCCTTGGATCAATTGGCCATTTTTGGTGAGGCGGAAGATTTTTGGCAACGGACGGGGCGGCACAAAGTTTTCAAGCCGCTGCACGGCGCGCGGCGACAGCACCAGAATACCGTGAGCGCCCTCACCACCCATAACTTTTTGCCAAGAAAACGTGAGGACGTCGACTTTGGGCCAATCAATGGCTTGTGCAAATGCCGCAGACGTCGCATCGGCGAACGTTAATCCTGCGCGGCCGTCTGGTATCCAATCATAATCTGGAAGGCGCACACCGGATGTCGTTCCATTGGATGTAAAAAGAACATCGCGATCAAAATCAACCGCCTTCAGGTCCGGCAGCTCACCATAGGGCGCTTCAAGAACCCGGCAATCCTCAAGTTGCAGCTGCTGCTTGATGTCTGTGACCCAGCCAGCCCCAAAACTTTCCCAAGCCAGCATGTCAACACCACGGGCTCCCAGCATGGACCACATCGCCATTTCGAACGCGCCGGTGTCAGACGCAGGCACAATTCCGCAAAGATAATCATCGGGCAAGCCAAGCAGCGTGCGTGTCTTATCAACAGCAAGCCGCAAGCGTGCTTTTCCCTCAGACGAGCGGTGCGAACGCCCGAGATAAGCCTGACCAAGCGCTGCAAGCTTCCATCCGGGGCGCTTGGCGCACGGGCCGGATGAAAAATAGGGATTGGCTGGCTTTTGATCAGGCTTCGCGACAGTTGTCATGTCCTGGCAGTCCCGCTTATCTCATGTTTAAGGCGTGTCTTCAGTTAGCACACGAGAGCCGGTTTGGCGAAATCAAGCCCAGTTCCAGGAGCTCAACGTCAGGACATGACGAGCCAACTTCGCCTTCAATCAGCGTTTTGGGTCACGTTACAATCGCTTCGGCAAGCCCCACAACATTCTATTCGTGATGAAAGATCTCTAGTCGTAAGCTGCCAGGGTATCCTGCACCAAATACAGGTTTGTTGGCACGCGCTGTGGTGCACGCTCCGGCAACGGCACCCTCGCAATATAGGTGTAAGGAACAAAACCGTTTTTTGAGGCATATCCTGGAGGCGTGCGCGCAAAAGCCCATGCCATCATTAAAACCAACGCCCCAAATGGCGCCAAAAAGAGCGAGATTTGCGATCCGACCCGCATAAAACCAGTCCAGAAAAAAGCCCACGCTGCGCCGCAGAGAAGGATTACCAAACCGCCATAGAAAGTATGATATGCGCGTGCGCCTGCAAACAGCAGAGCAATGACAATGGCAAAGCCGCCGAACATCGCTGGAACGAGTGCTCTTTGAGTATGCACCTTTCCCATCGGCCAATTGTTGCGCTCGGCAAAAATACGGTATGTCGCCAGAGACACACCGAATCCCAGTGTTAAACTTGCGACAAGGAACAAAACGTCAATATAAGGTGGCATAGATCGTCATTCCCGACATCGTCACTTGGCATTAACTTCTTAAATTGACTTAGCAAATTGCATGCAACATGAAAAGATTATTGCAAAATTGGAAAAAATACAGACAAAATCGCTAATGTTATAATTGTAGGGTTAAGCTGCGAAACCCGGCAACGCGCCGCACAGCAACTGGCACAGCGCGGCAACTGGCGATACAGTCTAGGTTCCAAAGCAATAAATAGTGCCTGTTGCTGTGCCGATGTAAATGTCCCCGTTTACAATGCAAGGGCTAGAAATAATGCGTCCATCGCATTTGATTTTCCACAGCAACTGCCCTGATTTTGCATCAAGACAATACAAATGCGCGTCCCGCGATCCGAAAACGACCACATCATCAACAACACAGGGCGATGACCAGACGCCCGCACCGGTCTGAAACGTCCAGATCTGTTGTCCCGTGCGTGCATCGACACAATGAAGCTTGCCGTCTTCCGCCCCAACCCAGATGCGGTCGCGCGTAATGGCAGGTGTTGAATAGAAGCCGCCCGTCCGCTCGCCATAGCGCCAGATCTGGCGTCCTTTCTCACGCTCGAAGCAATAGAGATATGGTGCCTTTTCCTCCGCGCATGCATAAACGAATGAGTCGTACACAACTGGCGAGGCGTCTGTATCATCGCCTGTTCTTGCTTTCCAGAGCACGTCGCCCGTTTGAGCTGAAACGCAGAAGAGAACGCCGTCGTAGGTCGCTGTAAACACCTGTCCATCAGCCACTGCAGGCGATGTTTCCGAGCCGTTCGATCCTAAAACAGAGCCTGGCCCGATACCACCCACAAACCTGCGCCAGATTTGCTTGCCGGTCTGAGGCACGAGGCACCTCAAATGGCCGTTTTCTCCAGCAATATAGAGCTTGCCGTTAATCACACAAGGCGATGAAACAAGATCTTTGCCCGTATCAACACTCCAAACCGTACGCCCAGTTTCGGCATTAATGCATCGCAACTGGTTGTCCGTATTGCCAATGTAAAGATGGTTTTCATAAGCGCAAACCGAGCTCTTGAACATACCACCGCCCTTGAGGCGCCAGCGAAGGCGGCCCGTTCCAGCCTCGAGGGCGTAAACGTAGCCACCAACAGAGCCGACGAAAATATAATCGCCGAGCTTAATTGCGGAGCCGGTCCATCCGGTGCCGGCCCATGTCATTGGGGTGCCGCGCACAGTATTGCGTATCACGGAGGTGCGGAACCGCCACCGAAGATCCGGCTTTTTCTTCGGAACAGGACTAGTTCCGTAAACCTAAAAAACGCAGTTGGATATAGCCCTAAACGGTAAGAATCTTTTAATATCAGCACTATGACGACATCAACTGATATTATTCC
>CAYUYL010000203.1:0-4171 GCA_964449195.1 uncultured Filomicrobium sp. | reverse complement strand
TCCTGTCGCCTAAAGGCGAGGGGTTTACTGATCCCCTATTAAAGACTCTAAAAACATCTTGATGATTTCAGCATTTGTCCTGGTATGCATGGTTGGTAAGAGCGTCGAAAACGTACCGCCACCGGCAAGAGCCATCGGCAGCAGCAGTTGATCGGCAAGATATCCGCCAACTGCAACGGTGCCTGCTTCAAGATAAGCCTCCGCTTCTTCTGCCACACGCTCGGCAATCTCTTCTGCCCGCACGCCGCGCCGTCCGAATCCGCTCACAACCTCAATCATATGTTCATGCCTAAGTGTGACTGCCAGCATATTGCCGGGACCAGCAGATTTCACCTCTCGCACCTTGCGGTCAGCTTCAGGCAAACGCAGCCGTTCGCCGATGGTATCGAGTTCACGTGCTGCAACATCAAACGGGATATTGGCGAAATACACCTCTGTGGTGATCCCCTGCCTTTTTCCACGTATCTGCAGATCAATCGGATTAAGTGCCTTAGCAGGCCGGATTTCAGCCATCACACGACCGCCGCCTGCTGGCATAAAGCCATATGATAAAAGTTTCGCGTCAACGTCGCCCCCCATTCTCCGTAGTACCGGCAGAAAGCACCGATCGATAAATTCGAAGGGAGGGGCAGCAGGATTATGCGTGCCACCGGATATAAGGACACGCGATGGAGCGTCTGCCATCATAAGCGGCAACAGAATTGTTTGCAGAACGAGCATGGCGCTGCCTGCCGTCCCCACGGCAAACTCATAGTGGCCAGCACGGATGTCACCCGGATAAAATAGCAAACCACCGGCGCCAACCCTGACACCATCGGTGTATTTACCGTCACACACGGCAGCCGCGGCCTTCAGCGCGGTCAAATGCTGGCGCAGCAGGCCCGGCTTGGCACGGCCTGCACGAATGTTCTTGATCTCAAAAGGTTGACCGGTGAGCACCCACAGCGTAAGAGCAGAGCGCAGCACCTGCCCTCCGCCTTCTCCTATGGCCCCGTCAATCATAATCATATCATTGTCTCTAAATAGTGCGTTACAGAAGAAGCTGTATGGCGGCAAGAGAGTAATGAAACGTTTCCCGCTCTATCCACCAGGCTAAGTTGCCTCGATCAAGGCTTCAAGGGCGGGGCCGATGCGCCGGGCGTTATCTTTCTGCGTCATAAGACATGCCGATACACCGATTCTACCGATTCAGCAGCCACCAGGGCTGCGCCCTGGACCGCTTGAAGGGGTAAAGAAGAAAAGATTTAGGGAGTAAGCGTTCTGGAAACTCGAAAACCCACATTGGCGTTGCGATAATCTGAGTCGACCCTGAAGCGGAAGGCCGAGCGGAGGAACTGCGGAATGAGGCTCCAGGAGCCGCCGCGGACAACACGAAAAGATGTATCACCACCTTCCCATACAGAACCATCATCCGGTGCACCGTTATAGTTTTTATGCCAGGCGTCAGCGCACCATTCCCAAACGTTACCGTGGACCTGATGGAGGCCCCACGGGTTAGGATCAAAACTTTCAACGGGCAAAGTTTTACTTCGATATTCACCTCTCAAGCCATCACCATCACCATCACCATAAGTATAATTGCCATCGTAATTCGCCTGCTGCGTTGAAATCTCCTTGCCCCACCAAAACGGTGTATCCGTGCCTGCACGGCAGACATATTCCCACTCAGCCTCGGACAGCAGCCGGTAGTGCTGGCCCGTTTTTTCCTGCAACCATGCGCAATAAGCCATGGCATCATCCCATGACACCTTAATCACCGGGCGCTGCCCACGTCCCCAATCCTCATCACCTGGGCGATAGTCCGGACCTCCAAGCTTAGAGGCCATGTCCCAGTCTGCAAATGTCACAGGAAAGCGGCTAACGGCGAGGCGATAATCGATTGTGACCTTATGCATGGGCTCCTCACGGCCATCATAATTATCCCAGCGTTCTTCACCGTGCGGTGATCCCATCATGAAGCGACCGGGCGGTACGACAATCATCTCCGGGGCAAACGGCGCATCTTGGAAGATGGCGCCGGTGGGGAGATGCGCATCGTCAGGAAGTTCCGACGGCCGGTGCCAGGCTTTGCAGTAAGCATCCCAATCTGCGGCAGCGCGGAGGTTGGCTATATCACTCACGGTTGCCGGATGATTGGCATTCTCAGGTGGCGTGACTTCCCCGAGGATAGCTTTTTCAAAGCGGGCACCAGAGATCAGAGCGCCCTTGAAATTCGCAGCAGTCAGGCGTGCGCCTGTAAAGTCGAATGCGGGTGAGATATTGCCTGAAACATCCAAGCCCAACTCTTCGAGAGCACCAGTTCCCAACGCACCTGCAGCAGGCTTTCGGCGTAGATCAGAGTTTCGAAAGTCAGCACCCGACCAGAATGCAAACTTGAAATCTGCGGCCGGATCAAGACCGGCCATATGCGCTGCTGCTGCAAAGTCCTGAGGTTGTGTTTCTTCAAAAAGCCGGGCGACCTCCGACCATTTCTTATGATTTGTCATCTGACTTTTTCTCGCCACCCTCGCCTGCAACGGCATCAAAGAACAGTTCGTCCCTGCACAACTCAACTTCACAAACGCCCTCGCCAAATTTCTCTTTTTCTGCCAGCCGCTTCAACATGAGGTTGCGGGTCCATGCATCCAATCCGCCTGAACCAACCGATACAAATGCCGTGCTTTTGACCGGTGACATGCGGTTTGCTTCACCTTCTTCAATGTCTTCGGGAAGAGGTTCCAGATCCATGATAAAAATCCTGAAAACTGCTCTTATACTGTCGCCATCGGCCAGATTATAAGCCTTGCAAAAGTCATCCGGTATTCTGGGCTTGCCGATGTATGCGTTGCCTGTGTTCTCTGCACGCACATCCCAGACCGCCCTGTTGCCGCTGGCACGAATATCAAAGTGAACTTGACCGCTATTATCGCTTTCGACGGGTTCCTCAAGTTCAGATGCTTCAAGCCGTGGTATATTTGCAATTTCAACCCTTTGACTTGTAAGCCTATCTGCCGCTTTGCCCTTGATGCGAGGTATCAGTTCCAATGTGCCCCGCCTCACAGCAACATCGGTATTTCCCATCGGACCAGGCCTGCAGATAAGTGTCGCAAATAAAGGGGTTGGCTGATGCGCCGCCCATTGGCCTGCCGAGAGTTCAAACCACGCAAGAGTAACATCACGTGACCAGGGATCACCGCCCCGCATGGCGCGCAACGGCCGGTCGAAACTGCGCTCAGAGTTTTTATCCAGGAAATCTTCAAACTCTTTGAGGCTTCCGGTTAAAAACTCTGAGGCATTAGCGTCAAAACCGCAGAACTCACCCGTCGCACCTCGGTACGTTTCATTCATTTTTTGTTTGCTGACCTGTTGCCGAAACGAATCATCGCTCAGAACGAATTTTTCGCAAATTTCTAACATCAATTGATTCCGACTGCTGAAGCCGTGGCGTTCAGCGAGCAAATCATATTTTTGTTTGCAATCAATAATGTCGAGCCTGGGCTCTTTGCCAGCCATTGAGATGACCCTCATCCTGCGTTGGTTCGGCGTCCACTATTTCAGCGAATTGAGAGGCAGAATGCAATAACCATGATTAACCGGGAATAACCGAAAATAACCACTGCGGAAACTTACGCGTTGCAGTGTTGGTTATATTCTCACCGGGCTTTGGTTGCTGACTATTGGCAGGCACATCAGATCAAAAGATGGAGCCAGCAATGAACCGTTTTCGATACAAATTCCATTTCGCCGCCATAGCGTTCGCATTCGCTCTTGCGGGCACGCTGCCTAACTGGCCTGCTGTGGCTGCAAGCCCAACGTCGAAGAACAAACATGCTGCAGTGCAGCAGGACATGACGCCTGCGCGGCCTATGTTCAAGATCAGAAAGGACAACGTGCAACACCCTCGTGTCGCCTATGCCGGCATTAGCCGTATGTTCGCCCGTTGCTTCAGAAAGCAAATCTGCCGTAAGTGGGTGGCCCGCCGCATGCGGGATCTCGGTATAGAGGCTGCGTACAGCAAGGCCGAAGAGTGGCTGGACGACATTGGGCAACAAATAGAAGCTTCAAGGCAGGCGCAAGATGCTGAGCGGTTAAACCGCCTCGAACACCTGCTGCGAATAAAAAAACCGTCGCCTGCCGTCTAAGAGCCCGTCCGATAAAAACTTGTTTCATTGGGATCACTTGTGATTCAATG
>CAYUYL010000202.1:0-4194 GCA_964449195.1 uncultured Filomicrobium sp. | reverse complement strand
CTAAAGGCGAGGGGTTTACTGATCCCCTATTAAAGACTGTGAACGACCACCGGCTGAAAGCCGGTGGCTTCCTGTTACGGCTAAAAGCCGGATTGGTCCGCCATTCGGCGGACTGGGTGCCCCAAACAAACTTGGTCCTTTGACGCCTCCGTGCCGCAAAATTAGGAGAAACAAAAGATCAATAACGAAAAAGCTCTCCTCTTGATCCCATGCCGCCTAAAGGCGTGGGGTTTACGGATCCCCTATAGGGGACTCTAAATTAGCCCATAGCAGCAAGAAGCCAACTTTCCGCTTCTGAAGCTACTGCCGCCTCAGTTTTTCACCAACAATAACAAGACTACAACAGCCCAACAAATGTCCCCTTCCTCTGCATTGCTGCCATTCAAGTGGCGACTATGCGATAGCTTGGCGAACGTCTGCCTTTCAACGCAAGCCTCAGCACGTCATCCCGGTGTTTATCACCGGGATCTATTCATCCACTCAAGAAAACGCATGATATAGGGCACGAAGCCGCCAGCGGCCTTGTCACTTGAGGCACAAGCCCTGCCTGTGATCTGCCATAGCGCGTGCGGAAAAATGGTCACCCCGGCACTGAATATCAGGATGACTTGTCAGGCGATGCTGGCGAGGGAAACACGCGCACCGCCAAACGTGCGGCACGGCTTTGTTTGAAGAGAGCGAATGATCCCAATCGAACTTGACCGAGTTTCATTGTGTCTGCCGCTTTCCAAAGACCAGACGTGGCAGAGATTTTCAATCGGTGATTATCTGGTTCAACTGATATGATATGCAGAGTGGATGAGCGGTAAAAATCAGTCAGCACCGCGTCACAATCCCTCCCTTACACAAGGCTGTTAGCTCGTTCCACGGGAATCTTTTGGCAGCAAATTACATTGCATCACCAGCTCGCTCTCCCGCCCGGCAGGCAATGAGATTACACTGGTTGCCGGGCAGAGAAGCAGGCTGCTCAAACTGAAACGAAAAGCCTCTACCCCTTATCAACCTGGCTCACTTTATCTTGCTCAAGATAGATCTCGCCGCCCATGTCTTTGAACTTCTGGCTCATTTCGGCCATGCCTTCGGAGGCGGCCTGATACTCCGGATCATTCAGCGTGGCTGCGTAGTCGCGGACATCCTGGGTGATCTTCATCGAACAGAATTTGGGGCCGCACATGGAACAGAAATGCGCCACCTTGTGCGCTTCCTTCGGCAGGGTTTCATCGTGCATCGCGCGGGCGGTATCCGGGTCGAGGCCGAGGTTGAACTGGTCTTCCCAGCGGAACTCAAAGCGGGCGCGCGACAGCGCATCATCTCTCAACTGGGCAGCCGGATGCCCCTTGGCGAGATCGGCTGCGTGGGCAGCAATCTTATACGTGATCACGCCCTCTTTCACGTCATTACGGTTGGGCAGGCCCAAGTGCTCCTTCGGCGTCACATAGCACAGCATCGCGGTGCCAAACCAGCCGATCATGGCCGCCCCGATCCCGGAGGTGATGTGGTCATAGCCGGGTGCGATATCCGTCGTCAAAGGCCCGAGCGTGTAGAACGGCGCCTCGCCGCACTCCTTGAGTTGCTTATCCATGTTGACTTTGATCTTGTGCATCGGCACGTGGCCGGGGCCTTCAATCATAACCTGGCAGCCTTTATCCCAGGCGACCTTGGTCAACTCACCCAGCGTTTCCAATTCCGCAAACTGCGCACGGTCGTTGGCATCGGCAATGGAGCCCGGACGCAATCCGTCGCCCAGCGAGAAGGTGACATCATACCGGCGCATAATATCGCAGATCTCATCAAAGCGCTCATACAGGAAGCTTTCCTTGTGACGGCTGAGGCACCACTTGGCCATAATCGAGCCGCCACGCGAGACAATGCCAGTCACGCGGTGCGCCGTCAGCGGGACATAAGCCAGGCGTACGCCAGCGTGGATCGTGAAATAATCAACGCCCTGCTCGCACTGCTCGATCAACGTATCCTTGTAAACCTCCCAATCGAGCTTTTCAGGGTCGCCATCCACCTTCTCGAGCGCCTGGTAGATGGGCACCGTACCAATGGGAACCGGTGAATTGCGCAGTATCCACTCGCGCGTATTGTGAATGTTACGGCCGGTGGACAAGTCCATCACCGTGTCCGCGCCCCAGCGGATGGCCCACACCATCTTGTCCACTTCTTCCTCAACCGAGGACGTGACGGCGGAGTTGCCGATGTTGGCATTGATCTTGACTAGAAAGTTACGCCCGATGATCTGTGACTCAAGCTCAGCATGGTTGATATTCGCCGGTATGACGGCGCGGCCGCGGGCAACCTCATCACGCACAAACTCCGGTGTAATGAATTCCGGGATCGCAGCCCCAAAGCTCTCGCCATCGCCGATTGCAGCCCTGGCGCGATCAAGAGCCTGAGCACGGCCGATGTTTTCGCGATGCGCAATGTAAACCATTTCCTTGGTCACAACACCCGCGCGGGCGTATTCCAGCTGCGTAATCGGTTGATCAGCCGCAATGGCGCGCATGGGCTCAGGCTTGTTGGGAAAATCACGCGCAAGATACTTCTCTGACACATTGCCGTTGTCTTCAGGCTTGATGTCACGGCCCGCATAAGCCTCAACGTTACCGCGCTCTTTAATCCATGGCGCACGAATGCGTGGCAGGCCTGTCTCAACATTAATTTTCGCATCTGTTTCTGTGTATGGACCTGAAGTATCATACACGCGCACAGGGGGCTCGCCAGGCGATTCATGCAATGGGATTTCGCGGAACGGCACGCGGATATCCTCATGCCCTTCCGGTGAGGAATACACTTTGTGGCTGCCGATGATTGGTCCAGTGGTGACTTCAGGTGTCTGCAGTTCAGCTGGGCGGGTGATTTCGTTCATATGAGCCTCCACTTTGTCGCCGGCAAGCGGCCGCGTTATGTCAACATCAAGGTCGAAGCAGCTACGGAAAGGTGGAGCATATGCATGTCCGTCCCTTCGCCGGCATGACCCGGAGCAGGTTCAAAGAGTGCTCGTGTGGCGGGTTCCGCACGTTCGGTAAGACGATATGCGAACAATCAACACGATCTCAGCCGGTGCCCCGGCGCCCCTCGGATGTCTCTGGACATTGCCTCAAAAAACGGTTTGAGGCAAGTCACCATGACGGCAGGTCTGTTCGCTTACGTCGACTTTTTCAGAAAGTGCCAGCGTACTCTATTCGTGTTGTTAGATTTTAGATATCAATAATCTTGATTTTCTTCGAAATCTTAATTTCTTCAGGGGAAACGCTGCAGCGGTAAGCAAGTGCCTCAACACCGCTTTCCAGTGCCGCATCAAAAGCCTCGCCGTAACTTGGATCTATATCACGGGCCAGCGCGACGCGTGTCGCATCTTCCCTCTGAACGAGGAACACCATCACCGCGCGATGCCCCTGTTGCACCATTTCCGACAATTCACGCAGGTGCTTCGCGCCGCGTTCCGTCACAGAATCCGGGAACTCTGCCAAGCCTGGCTTCCGCATCAGATGAACGTTCTTAACCTCAACATAGCACAAACCTTTTGTATCATCCTCAAGCAGGATGTCGATACGGCTGTTCTCTTTACCGTATTTCACTTCCCGCCGCAGTCCGGCGTAGCCACGTAGGGATTGCATCCGGCCAGCCAGGATAGCCTCACGAACCAGAACGTTGGGATGGTTGGTGTTAATGCCCACAATCGTCGGGCCTTTACCCAGGTCATGTTCGACCATTTCCCATGTGTGGCGGTATTTGCGGGTCGGGCTGTCATGCGTTGACAACCAAACCGTAACGCCCGGCTCTGTCAAACCTTTCATCGATCCCGTGTTTGGACAGGAGACGATGATGGTTTTGCCATTATTCAGCTTAACGTCAGCGAGAAAGCGCTTGTAGCGTTTGATGAGACGCCCGCGCAAAAGTGAGGTTTCAAATTCCATGGTCTCTTAGTTTATGCAAATGACCACGGATACGGCAAGATGATTATGGGCCACGTTCAGAAAATGAATCCGAACACGGAAAAGATCCGCAAGTTACGCTATCAATTTTTTCAGCAGATCTTGAGTCCAACGTTGCTGCTGTAAAAACCGCTTAACCACAATCATGCTCAAGCCGTTGCATGATCATATCTCCAGAGCAGCCGCGCTGCAGAATTCCTCAGAGTCTGTCCCAATAAAAATCTAAGCATTTCTCAATCTTACAATTCTCCTT
>CAYUYL010000201.1:0-4251 GCA_964449195.1 uncultured Filomicrobium sp. | reverse complement strand
GCGGCAGGGTAAACCCCACCGGGAGCAAAACCGAATAGGGGCGGCCGTGGGCAGGGCAACCTGGCCCAGAGCTTGTTTCCAGGCCTGCCGCCCGGGTTGGTTGCTAGAGGTGTCCGGCAACGGGCATCCCAGATGAATGGCCGTCGCGGAAATTATAATTTCCAGACAGAACCCGGCTTACAGGCCGGCTGGGTATAAATTTTATTTCTGAAATACCGCCTTGCGAAACCTGCCAATTCAATAGGTGCCGAGCTGGCGGAATACGCACTCTACGTATACTCAATGCGAAAGACATCTGCTATGGCGTCAGAACGATGACGTGCGGCCACATAAAAATCAACGTTGCACCATGCAGTATGGTGTTTTTGGAGAATGGCACATCTGCGTTTGCATTGAGTGGGGGAAGTGATGTCAGAAGCAACAATCAGCCAGAAGTTGGGAGCTGAATTTATAGGCACTGCATTTTTGCTGGCGGCAGTGGTGGGTTCCGGAATGATGGCTGAAAACCTTGCCGGTGGAAATATTGCGCTGGCCCTGCTTTGCAACACGATTCCTACCGGCGCGATACTTTATGTCCTCATCACCATGCTTGGCCCGATCTCTGGAGCGCATTTTAATCCGGCTGTTACGCTGGCGTTTTTAATCAGGCGGGAAATTGGTTTGAAAGAGGCCAGTCTCTATGTCGTGGCCCAGGTGACTGGGGCAGTTACCGGTGTCCTTGCCGCGCATATGATGTTTGATGATTCAATTGTGCAGATCTCCTCAAAAGCGCGGGCCAGTAACGGGCAATGGTTTGCTGAATGGGTTGCAACTTTCGGCCTGGTCACCACAATCCTGTTGACGCTGCGGGCAAATGCTGCCGCAATTCCGGCTGCAGTTGGTTTGTATATAACGTCAGCCTATTGGTTTACGGCCTCGACATCATTCGCCAATCCCGCCGTTACAATCGGGCGAACATTAACGGATACTTTTGCGGGTATTACACCGGCGCATATGCCGGCCTTTATCGCAGCGCAGGTGACCGGCGCGGTTGCTGCGGTTTTTGTCTGCCGTGCGCTGGCCGGGCCGGATAAACAGGATTGAGAGGGTGCCTCTGTCCCAGTTTGAGACCTGGAGAGGCTATGTTGATAAGTTCGAATTGCAGATGCACAGGTCTTCACAGAATTGACATGTAAGTTTAATATCTAAAATATATAGGGCTAGATCCGTGTCCATCTCCTCTCCAGCGAAACTGGAAATAGGACAATACGAACGTGACAGTAGCATCGATACCCAAGCCGGAAGCTTCTCCGGCCCTTGTTCTAAATGCGGACTTTCGTCCTCTCAGCTACTATCCACTGTCGTTGTGGAGTTGGCAGGAGGCGGTTAAGGCTGTATTTCTTGATCGTGTGAACATTGTGTCTGAATATGAGCATGGTGTTCGCAGCCCTTCGTTCGAGATGCGTCTGCCCTCGGTTGTGTCCTTAAAGACATACGTGAAACCGGCACTTTACCCTGCATTCACGCGGTTTAATGTTTTTCTGCGGGATCGGTTTTCGTGCCAATATTGCGGCTCCACCGATGATCTGACATTCGACCATGTGATACCACGCTCGAAAGGCGGCCAAACGCGGTGGGATAATGTCGTGGCTGCCTGCTCACCCTGCAATCTGCGCAAGGCAAACACCATGCCTAAGGATTGCGGGATGTTTCCGAGCCAAACGCCTTATCGCCCGACAGTACATGAGCTGCATCGGAATGGCCGGGCCTTCCCTCCAAACTATCTCCACGAAAGCTGGCTGGATTATCTCTATTGGGATACTGAGCTGGAGCCTTAAGAGGGACAGCATCTGCAGCCCGACCCAGGGAGAGAGCAGGTTTCATTTGATTGCTTCGCAAGGTGCATGTATCGCCGGATAACAGGACGTTGCGCGATAGAATATCAACAGGCCCTATACAGACTCATTCCTGCATCTTCAAAGCTTGAATAAAGGCTTCCTGTGGAATCTCAACTTTGCCAAACTGACGCATTTTCTTCTTACCGGCCTTCTGCTTGTCCAGAAGCTTGCGTTTGCGCGAAATATCACCGCCGTAACACTTGGCAAGAACATCCTTACGTAGCGCCGAGATCGTTTCGCGGGCAATAATGCGCCCACCGATGGCCGCCTGGATCGGAATTTTAAACAGATGCTGCGGGATCAGTTCCTTAAGCTTTTCACATAGCACGCGGCCGCGCGCCTCAGCACGGCTGCGGTGGACAATCATCGAAAGCGCATCAACCGGTTCAGCGTTGACCAGGACAGACATTTTTACAAGGTCCTCCTGCTCATAGCCGATCATCTGGTAGTCGAATGAGGCATAGCCGCGTGAGATTGATTTGAGCCGGTCATAAAAGTCGAATACCACTTCATTGAGCGGCAGTTCGTAAACCAACATCGCACGTGTCCCGGCGTAGGTCAGTTGCTTCTGCCGTCCGCGCCGGTCCTGGCAGAGCTTGAGCACACCGCCCAGGTACTCATCCGGCACCATGATCGTGGCTTCGATCCATGGCTCTTCCATGTGATCAATCTCGGTCGGGTCCGGCATATCGGCAGGGTTGTGCATCTCCCGCATCTCGCCGCCATTCATATAAAGATGATAGACAACGCTGGGAGCTGTCGCGATCAGCTCAAGGTTAAATTCCCGATCCAGACGCTCGGTGATGATTTCAAGATGCAGCAGGCCGAGGAAGCCGCAGCGAAAGCCGAAACCCAGTGCTGCCGATGTCTCCATTTCAAACGAAAAGCTTGCATCATTCAGGCGCAACTTTGCCATTGCCGAGCGCAGATCTTCAAAGTCATTAGCGTCGACTGGGAAAAGACCGCAGAATACCACCGGCTGTGCTGGTTTAAAGCCTTCCAGTGGTTTCTGGGTTGGCTTTTTCTCATCCGTCACCGTATCCCCGACGCGGGTATCGGCCACCTCTTTGATCGCTGCAGTAAAGAAGCCAACTTCGCCGGGGCCAAGTTCAGGCAGCATTTCCTGTTTGGGGCGGAATATACCAACGCGTTCCACCAAATGCGTGGAGCCGGTCTGCATCAGCTTGATCCGCTGCCCCTTTTTGAGCACACCATCAATAACGCGTACGAGCACGACAACGCCGAGATAGGCGTCGTACCAGCTATCCACGAGCATGGCTTTCAACGGTTCATCCCGCGTGCCGTGGGGCGGCGGCAGGCGTTCAACAATCGCTTCCAGAACGGCCTCAATATTCAGGCCGCTTTTGGCGGAAACAGGCACAGAATCCGATGCATCAAGACCGATCACATCCTCGATTTGTGTTTTTACACGATCTTCATCGGCGGCCGGGAGATCAATTTTATTCAGAACCGGAATAATTTCGTGGTCGTGATCCAGGGCCTGATACACGTTCGCCAGTGTCTGGGCTTCCACGCCCTGGCTGGCATCAACAACCAGCAATGCTCCTTCACAAGCAGAAAGAGATCTGGACACTTCATAGGCAAAGTCCACGTGGCCCGGTGTGTCCATAAGATTAAGCTGGTATACCTGACCATCGGAGTGCTTGTAGTCAAGCCGCACGGTCTGCGCCTTGATGGTAATGCCGCGCTCGCGTTCCAGCTCCATATTATCGAGCAGCTGCTGCTTCATCTCACGGTCTTGAACATTGCCGCAAAACTGGATAAGGCGGTCGGCCAGCGTCGACTTGCCGTGATCAATATGAGCAATGATGGAAAAATTACGAATGTGCGATTGTTCGGTCATAGAGGATTATTACCATTGCCGATGAAAACCGGAAAGCTGAAGTTAAGGCTGCCATGACAGCGACCAAGCCATTTCATTCAAAATATTGATTTGTGATCATTATACGACAGCATGAGCTGTCCGTATTCGTCTTTGTTATGACACTTGATGCCTCATTGCGTGCCCCGAAGCGGAGAACAAACCTGTAAAGCAGCATAAGTCAGCCCCTCACACGGAACGGATACATGAGTACGTGTTCGCAGCAACCTTCAGCCATATCCCGCTATGCCCCTATATCGGATCTCATATATCTGCGCACAATAGAATATACCGTCAAAATTTGAGGTACAAACAAATATATCGAGAGTTCTTTAAAACATAAGCCATGCCGCTGTAATGTAGTGCACGGAATCTGTCATGGCTCAGCAGCAATTTGAGCTCATTTAAACTACGATGCGCAGTGATTTACTGTAACCTTTTTGGGTTCGTGCGCAATCCGGCAGTTCACAACAACTGCTCCCAGGCTTTTAT
>CAYUYL010000200.1:0-4321 GCA_964449195.1 uncultured Filomicrobium sp. | reverse complement strand
TTTAAAACGCCTGGCGCAGCGTTTGCTGTTTTTTATCAATTGGTTAAGTGATTTTTACAGCTGACTAAATACGAGGTTACATTTGATGAGTGGGATGCCTGCGTCAAAGCTAACGCATGTGTCCGCTAGAAAGCTCACACATTGATTTTTTACCGGCGAAGTACAACAGACATCACGCTTTGGCAATCCAGATGTGATTATCATGGAACGCGGCACCGCCATAGGGGGCGACCGGCTCTGGACTCGTCAGCGTGTTCAGGCCTTCGCCGTTCTCAAAGAAACTGTTCGGCGGAACGCCTTCGATGACCGTCACACCGCGTTGCAGCCCCTCAAACGCCTCCGCATGCAGGACAATTGTGCCTCGCTCATTTCCAACCTCAACCTTGTCGCCATCTGCAATGCCAAGCTCGTGCAGATCCTCCGGGTGAATCTTAACCGCCGGCCGCCCTTCCCGCTTGCGGCTGCCAGGCGTTTCATTGAAGGAGGAATTCAGATAACTGCGAGCCGGTGAAGTTGCTAACCGGAACGGATGTTTGGCATCCGCTTTTTCACCCACATCCCAGTGGTCCGGCAGGCTAGGCACGGTTCCGGCAAGCCCCCAGTCGAACACCCGGCCAACGGGGAGGTTCACCCAATCCGGCTTAAAATGATACTTGCCGTCGGCATGTGCGAAACCGCTCAGATAGTGGGCTGTCTCGAAGTCAGGCTGGCAATCAATCCACTTATCGGTTTCAAGTTTATCCAGACTTCCCCAACCCGAAGCCTGAAGGGTGGCGTCAATAATCTCCCGCGCGGTCATGCCGAAGCCCGGATGTTCTGCACCAAGACGCTTGGCCATGGCGCAAATGACGTCATGGTTGGAACGGCACTCGCCAGCAGGGTCAATCTGCTGCGGACCCAGAATAATATGCTGGTGGCCGCCGCCCTGATAAATATCATCATGCTCCAGAAACATCGTTGCCGGCAGTACAATATCCGCCATCTCAGCGGTGGATGTCATAAACTGCTCATGTACACAGACAAACAGATCTTCCCGCGACAGACCGCGCTTGACGGCGCGCTGATCAGGAGACACTTCAACGGGATTCTGGTTCTGGATAAACAGCGCAGTTACAGGCGGGCCGTCCTTGACGTCGCGCTTGTCACCGTTAAGTACAGCGCCAATACGGGACATGTCGAGCGTACGCACGTTTGGGTCGGCGACATCAAGCCCCTCAATCAAGGTCTTATCCCAATGATAGATTGCACCGTTGCTGTGAAATGCACCGCCACCCGCATGTTGCCAAGCCCCTGAGACAGCAGGAATAGACAAGGCTGCATGCATATTATGGGCGCCGTTGCGCTGGCGGGTAAAGCCATAGCCAAGGCGGAAAAACGTTTTCGGCGTTGTACCAACCAGGCGGGCAAAATTTTCAATTTCAGCAACGCTCAGCCCGGTAATGGCACTGGCCCATGCCGGCGTCTTATACTGTAAATGTGCTTCCAGATCCCTGGGGCAATCGGTGTATTTCTCAAGATAATCCCAGTCAGCGTAACCGTCGCGAAACAGGATATGCATCACAGCGCATGCCAGTGCGCCATCGGTGCCGGGACGCAGGCAGAGCGCAAGATCTGCCTGCTTCATTGTGCCATTTTGATAGATATCTATGGCAACAATCTTTGCACCTTGTTCCTTGCGCGCCTGCACCGCATGAGTCATGACATTCACTTGGGTATTGACCGGATTGGTCCCCCAGATCACGATGCAGTCGGACTTCGCCATTTCGCGTGGATCCGCACCGGCAAGACGACCCGTCCCCGCAACAAATCCGCTCCAGGCCAGTGTTGTGCAGATGGTGGCATACATACCAGAATAGTTTTTAGCGTGGCGCAGACGATTTATCCCGTCGCGCATCAGTAACCCCATGGTACCAGCATAGTAGTAAGGCCATACAGCCTCCGGACCATATTTTTCCTCAGCCTGCAGCATTGCCTCTGCGGTAATATCAAGAGCTGTATCCCAGCTGATCCGCTCAAAGCTGCCGTCTGTCTTACGGCGCAACGGATGCGTCAGACGATCAGGATGGTGCACACGCTCCGCGTAACGTGCAACCTTGGCGCAAATCACACCTGCTGTGTATGTATTATCCCCTGCGCCATGAACCCGTCCGATGCGGCCGTCCGGCAGCACCTCAACTTCCAGTGCACATGTTGACGGGCAATCATGCGGGCAGACAGAATACCCAACTACCGGTGCGCCATCCATTACGCTTCCTTTACAGCCTTATATTCCATTTAAGTTAGGCTAATCGAGTTCAGCACAGAAATAAAGCGCGTCTTTCTGCTGCTAACAAACACTGGCATTCAGGTTGAAGATAAAATGGATTTTTTGGAAGAACATGAGGAAAGGCTGATCAACTTTCCATCACTGTGAAGTGAGCGCGCATTACGGTATTTTTTCAAACGATCGGCACTATTTCATAGCATGACACGGTAAAGCACCAGCGTTCGCTGCAGCATCATAACTACAAAATGAAGCAAAGAGGCAAGCATGCTATCAATCGTGAAAAAAATGCGCGCACCAAACATTCGCATTAATCTATGTGATGTGAATGGGTTGTTTCTCGTCGCAGCCGTTCTGGCAGGTACTATCGTTGTGGCCGGCATCTCACACAGCAATCCGATGAAATTCGAATATAAGCTTCATCAGGATATAAAGTGAGGCATGTGAATTATGCGCATCGCAATAGCGTAAGCGGCCTTAACGCAACGCTAAAAGCCGGATACCCTTTTTTCTAATCCGGCTCTGAGATCTGTATGAAAGATCTCTGCGCGCTCACCTCCTGTGGTCGAGAGGATCAAAATAGGTATCCGCATTAAAAGTTTCCGGCTTTTTCTCTTTAACCAAATTGCCGAAAATACCAACGGTCTCGACAGTCTCTTTTTTCTTAACCGCTGAGAAATCGCCAGCAAGATAGCGTGTTAGAGATGCTTTAATCTCTTTTGTTCGCTCCGTGCTGCAAAAATCATCTGATTTTGCAATAGACGACTTAACCCTCTTGTTCGAGAAGTCATATGCGGTTTCAACTTTCTTGAACTTTACAGGATCGACAGTGCGCTGAGCTTCAACAGTCAGGAAGTTTGCCCGCAACTGTTGTGGGTCAAAATAATACCCGCATTTTTGCGCACGCGCTGACGTTACGCCAACCTGAACGGCACGCTCAACCGGATCATCCGGGGGAGGCGCAGGTTGCTGCGTTGTTTTATTTACAGAGCCAGTTGAAAGGCCTGGTATGTTAACACCACCACAAGCGGTCAGGCTTAATGTGACGCCAATAATTACGAATACGATGCTCTTTTTCATATGCACAACGATAGGTTTTTATCCGTACAACAAAATCTGAAATGCTAGAATCACTCAGTATAATAGGCACATAACATGACAATGCATATGTTAAAAACCAAATTCATACCTCTCATGCAAGGTGCGTAAACACAGCAGATTATAGAACCCAGCAAGCACCTATGTAACGACACAGAGATTGTATAAGCATGGCCGGTTATCCTGACAATCCAATGATGCGTTCATGCTTCGAGCAAACGATCAACTTCAGCAACAAGATCACGCAGATGAAACGGCTTTGAAAGCACCTTGGCATCATTCAGCATAGGCTCATCTGTTTTAAGCGTCACCGCGGCAAAGCCTGTAATAAACATGATTTTCAATTGTGGATCGAATTCGCCGGCAAGCTTTGCCAGTTCGATACCGTCCATTTCCGGCATGACAATATCGGTCAAGAGAAGCGTAAAAGGCTCCTCCTGCAAATGCTGGTAGGCCTCCAGGCCATTTGCGTAAGAAGCAACACTATAGCCCGCACGCTGCAGAGCCCTTTCAAGAAAACCACGCAGGCTATCGTCGTCCTCAGCGAGGAGAATACGTCTGGGTGTTTGGTGTGAGAGCTGGGCTGTCATGGATGTATCCGGGCGTTGAAATCAGTTAATAATGGACAATTAGCACGTGAAGGCGCATAGATTTTGGCATTATTCTGGTAAATGATACGTGAATATCGTCACCATTCATGCCGATTAATGAAAAGAATTATCTGCTAAGAGCCTGTCCGTAAAAATGTTGAGTCATCAGAATCACTTATGGTTCAACTCTTTGAGTGAGCGAGGTCCGTAAATATGAAGTTTACCCCTTTAGTTGTGCTTCTCTCTTTATGCCGACTATCGAGCAATCAACAATGCAGAACATTGAGAGGCGTTGATCTTATTGACTAATTTTAAGGACGGGCTCTTAGAGTCTGTCCCAATAAAAATCTAAGCATTTCTCAATCTTACA
>CAYUYL010000199.1:0-4323 GCA_964449195.1 uncultured Filomicrobium sp. | reverse complement strand
CCGGCTTTTAGCCGTAACTTGAAGCCACCGGCTTTTAGCCGGTGGAGAATTCACTAAATTTCTCAAACTTCGAGAGCGATGGCGCTGCCAGCTGCACATCTCCCTGAAGCATGGCTTCAAGCACCTTGTTGTCATCGTAAAGCGTAGAGCTTGGAAAAACCTCCATGCACGCTTTGCCGTTCATCTCCTTGTTGACGCGCTCGGAAAGAAGCGATGCGGCAATCCCCTTTGGATGCTTGTCTGTATTGGTGACGTGGCTGAACTTGATTACCATCTCGCCTTTGTCACATCCTGCATGTGCAGGGATGATGGCAAGCACTGCCGTCATCGTGGCAACGGTTGCGGCAACACCAGCTGCATAGAATGTCTTAGAGTCCGTCCTTAAAATTAGCCAGTAAAATCAACGCCTCTCAATGCTCTGCATTATTGATTGTGGGATAGTCGGCATAAAGAGAGAAGCACAACTAAGGGGGTAAATTTCATATTTACGGACCTCGCTCACTCAAGGATCTGAATCATAAGTGATTCTGATGACTCAACATTTTTACGGACAGGCTCTTAGGCATTATAGTTCTCCCATTTTTTACAGCACTATGGGGCGGTTCTCATTCAATTGATCCAGGAGACTTCGAAAGCCGATTGGATGACTACTGCCCTTTTTTTGCCTTGTTGCGACAGTTTTCCTATGCAAATACGCCATGTCAAGTATTGCAGTCACTGCAAACGAATCACTTAAAAATCACAGCTGAATACATCCAATTCGTAAGCATACAGACAGCGGCGATTTGAACAGCCCAGGATTTACAGACAAACAGTGAACAGCTGCAAAAACTTTATGTCATTGAAATGAAACAATTTTCACCTGAAAGGCGCGTTCATCGTTCAGGTGCGTGCATTCGAATACTGTGCACAAAAACCACCAACCATATTGAAGCCTGAAGGGGCTATGGCGTAAAATAACTTAGAGTTTTAGATATTTGTTACCGGTCAGGATTAAGCGTTATGGACGCAAAGGTTGATGCCGTACATCCGGCAAAGCTTGGCCTGGTACTCCCCGGCGGTGGTGCACGGGGCGCATATCAGGTGGGCGCTCTCAAGGCTATTGGCGAACTTCTGGTCACCAATCACAATCCTTTTCAGGTGATTTCAGGAGCGTCTGTTGGTGCCATCACCGCAGCATTACTTGCGGCCAATGCCGAGCGCTTCAAAGTCGGCGTGAAAAGATTAGTCAAATTCTGGAGCGATCTTCATTGTGAGGATGTCTACTCCACTGACTTTGCCTCGATTTCATTGCGTGGCGCACATTGGGTTGTATCCCTAACGCCTGTTGCAGCCCTGGGTATTCCCAACCCACGCTCATTATTGGACAACAGCCCCCTGCGTGAGATGCTTGAAAGGCGCATCAATTTTAACCGCATCGACACCGCAATCCGTAACGACGCGCTAAGAGCAGTAAGCGTCACAGCCTCATCTTATGAACGCAGCAGGGCGGTAACCTTTTATCAAGGCACGCCGGAAATCAAGCCGTGGAAGAGGTCGCGGCGCGAAGGCCAGCCAACAGAACTGTCCATCGATCATATCATGGCCAGTATTGCTCTGCCGTTTATTTTCCCCGCCCAAAAAATTGGCAGCGAATATTTTGGTGATGGCTCACTACGCCTCACATCACCGCTCAGTCCGGCAATCCATACTGGCGCAGACAAAATCCTTGTTATCTCCTCACGCGATTCGCGCCCGGACAGCGAGCCAGCAGAACGCGATATCGAGTACCCAAGCCTGGGCGCTGTCGGAGGCACGATGCTGGACATTATCTTTATGGATAATGTCGATGCTGATATCGAACGTGCGCGCAGAATAGACCACACACTGTCACTCATCCCGCCGGAACAGCAAAACAAAACACCACTGCGGGATATCGACATCTTCACACTGGAGCCGTCACGCGATCTTCGGGATATTGCCAGAGAACATGCGCATGCCATGCCCTGGACAATGCGCATGCTGATGCGCCGCCTCGGGCTGTGGGGGCATGATTGGCGTCTGCCAAGCTTTTTGATGTTTGAGCCGGAATACTGTTGTGCGCTGATCGAACTCGGTTATGCTGATACGATGGCGCGTTCAGAAGAAGTTTTGGAGTTTTTCGGATCGCCACACCAACGGGCTGACCGCAAAGACCTGGAGACTGATACGTACCGGCGGTCACGATCAGCATAAAACTCTCATCACAAAATCTATCGTCAATTGCAGACGCGGATCAGATAAAATGAAAGCTTGTCCCAATGGCGGTTGAAATCTTATTAAACGGCAAAACTGTCGTCACGCAAACGGTAAATGTACTCGATTTACTGATTGAACAGGGATACGCGGGTGCGAAAATTGCGACTGCATTGAACGGCGAGTTCGTACCGGCGTCACAGCAAAGGGAGCAACGGATACAGGAAGGCGATAAAATCGAAGTCGTTGCCCCGCGCCAAGGCGGATGAGCCTCATCACAGGAAAGCCGTGAATTCCTAACTGGTTCTCATGTGCGAACTGGTGATAATCTTCCGCCTCAGAAGAACTGGCTCTCTGCTCAATTATCACACTCTTCACGCCATCACGTTTCGCTTGCTCAGCAATGCTCTTGAGAGTGGATCGTGCACTACAGCGCGCATCAACATGGCAACATCATCATGGCAACTTGCAGCTCTGTCTCATCCTATGCATCCATGAAACAGTTGAGATGACACAGGTGGCAGCCGTTTACAGCTAACGGCCAGTTGATATCATCGTTGTCAGCAAAAATCCCAACCGCGCCTAATTGCGATGCCTGGTGCTGAAGGCCACATCCGAGGCAGCGCGGATAAAATGAAAAAAAGAGTTCCAAAACAAATCGGACAGGAAACATATATGCCAGAGCAACCCTCCCCCGAAAAAGCACGTGCCGTCATTTCAGCTTATTACGCAGCTTTCAATTCTGAGGATATTGATGCCATGGTTGCAATGGTGTCTGACGATATCATCTATGATGTCAACCAAGGTGAGCGGCGCCAAGGCAAAGATCGCTTTCACGCATTTTGTGCCCGGATGGCGCATCACTACCGTGAAACATTACAGGATATCGTCATCATGACCTCAGAAGATGGTACCCGCGCTGCCGCCGAATTCAATGTCTCCGGAACCTACATCGAAAGTGAGCCAGGCCTGCCTGTCGCAGCGGGGCAAAAGTACGTTTTGCCGGCCGGAGCCTTTTTTGCACTTGAGGGTGAAAAAATCACACGCGTTAGCGCATATTACAACCTGACGGATTGGATTATGCAAGTCTCAGCAGATGCGGGTGAGAACTAATCCGCATATCTCACCAGATGCCGCGTCATCAGATCGTCGCGGACAAGGCCGCCGTCGGCCCGGTTCCCAGATTTCCACTTCAGGCCAGGCCTTGCAAAGCTCAGCGGCGACGACCCAAACCAGAGCCGTTGACCGTCAGTGGCAGCACATCGGATATGCGGATGTCTGCACCGGGGTGACGTGATGCCATGACGCGACTTGATACCCCAAACGCGTCCACGCGAATTTAGAACGTTCTCCGGCTGCGAACATTAACTCTGTCATGCCGGTGCCTGTCACCGGCAACCATCCATCCATCGAAACGGGAAACCGCTCGCCTGACGGCACCAGCTTAAGTCTTGTTACGTGCACGATCCCAGGATACGACGCTTGTTGAGCGGCTGCCCCCCGGCGCTACATGCCGGGATGACCAAGGTTTTGGTAAGATTAGAGAAAATCTTGAGTTCCAGCGGATGCATCCGGGTTATCAGATGGTACGAAGCCTACCGTGTGGAGGTAGAGCAGTATGCTTCAGATTGGCGCCGTACTGTTAACGCTAAATGGTAACGAACTTTATTAATAATATTACAAATCAATACTTTAACGAAACATTAATCATTCCTAAACGTGTCGCAAATGAGGGCACGTCAATGAGCCTAGCTGCTCATGGCACGTTTAAGGAAACATGAACATGCGTACAACTATATGGCAGCGAATAAGGACTGGGCTGATATCAGCGTGCTTATTGGCAAGTGCAGCGCAGCAAAGCCATGCCCAAGTGCTACCCATCGATCAACCTGGAAGCTGGACTGGCTTTTTTATTGGTATTGGTGGCGGCCTGGGCATGGCCAATAATGAGGTTGATGTTGAGGTAGATACGGATTCCAGCATTACGTTTGATGGCCTCGGCAGCCAAAGCGGTTTCTTTACCGTGAGTGTTGGTGGAGACTACCAAATCAATCGGCTGTGTTCCGACCTAATGTTGCCTTTTTGTTCCAGAATGGCTTCCGTAGTTAT
>CAYUYL010000198.1:3797-4328 GCA_964449195.1 uncultured Filomicrobium sp. | reverse complement strand
AAGTGCGTCACCAAGACGCGCCTGCATCAATGTCGATTTCGGATCCAGCGCGAGCGCTTTTCTGAAATACCTTGCCGCTCTTGCCGATTGACCTGACCGCAATAGGAAGTCAGCTTTCAACTCATAGAAGTAAGGGTATTTGGGGCGCATGCGGATGAGTTCATCGGTTGCCGCAAGAGCTGCACGCAGTCCATTATTACCGCCGCGAAAAAATGTTGCAATTGCCCGCGCGTATTTTGCAGGTATAGATTGGTCGCGTCTGGGGTAGCGATTAAATACAGTTGCAGGTGATTCGAGGTAGCCTGAAAGCTTTGCACGCATCATGTCATGGCGCAACTGCAGTTTAGCACTGTCACGCTTGCCAAAATAACGGCTTTGACGAACCCGGTTACGCAATAGCGCAAGGCGATCGCTGGCCACGGGGTGGCTGCGTACGAAAGGATCCTTCTGCTGGTCTGAGATATATTCCTGCCTTTGAAAACGTTGAAACGTTTCCAGCATTCCACGTCCGGATTGCTTGGTCTGCGAAAG
>CAYUYL010000198.1:0-3787 GCA_964449195.1 uncultured Filomicrobium sp. | reverse complement strand
AAATACGAGTGCGCGCTGATCTGCAGCGGCTTCTTGAGCACGCCGTTCGGCAAGCAAAGAGCGCATGACAAGATTATCGCCGGCGGCTATGGCACGTCCGTCGCCTGAGGCAATTGCAGCGCCAATGCCTAAAATGCGCAAGAGAATAAGCTTGGTCTGGTCTCTCTTGATGCGTGCTCTTAAGGCAGCCAAATCACCGCCTGCAATATGCCCTGCTTCGTGTGCAATAACACCTATAATCTGATTTGGCGTGTCGCTTTGCATTAAAGCGCCGGTGTGAATAAATATGCTGCGCCCATCAACGACGAATGCATTGAAGATTGAGCTGCGCACAATCTTGATTGTAACTCGCCCCCCGCCTAAGCCTGCGGCGCTGAAAATGGGTTGCGCATAATCATTGAGGAGCCGTTCAATTTCCGTATCTCTGATAAGCGGCAAGCCGCGTGCCTCTGCCGGTCTGCCGAGCGTGGTCAGGCACGTCGCCACGGCCACAACAAGCAGCGTCATAAACCGGCGCAATAGGCACTCATTGTTGCTGGTTGTAACCAACATTTGCCGAAAGACACTGAACATATTGCTGCCCTTGTCACCTGTTTTCAAATTCAAAGCCAAGTGTTCCAGATCCAACACTTTCTTTCCGTTATAAGATCGCAAAACTTTTGAAAGTAGAATATAATCAAGATCTTATTGCCTTCCCAGCAAAGCTGCCCGGATTGCAAGTGATTGGAGCCGGAACACTAGCATAGATGCTGTTAACCTCAACTGCGATTTGCTGGCATTTTTTACCATATGTATTGAAATTGGCCGGGATATGGTGAGCATGCCGCCCTGAATTGGCAGACTCTTGATAAGAATTGATACTTGTGTGTTTCAAAGCGCCTTATATTCAAGCTAAGTCGATTTTGTTATGCATCGCTAAACCCATGCTCAAATGAGAAGCCATATGAAACAGACTGGAAATCGCGTTGCTCAAGATCGGCGCTTAAAACGTCCATCAGGCCGCAGCGCCATTCCTTCATTTATGGTTATGGATTTGATGACTGCGGCAGCCGAAGCAGAAGCTGCAGGTCAACACGTTATACATATGGAGGTTGGGCAACCGGCAACGCCCGCACCGGAAGCGGCAAAAGCCGCAGCCCAGGCTGCCATTGCTAAGGGCACACTGGGATATACGTTAGCATTGGGTATGCCAGAGTTGCGGGAGCGCATCGCCCGGCTCTATGGTGAGTGGTACGATATCGACTTGCCAGCCAGAAGGGTTGTTGTGACGAATGGGTCGTCTGCAGCGTTCGCCCTGACATTTTTGAGTGTTTTTGATAGCGGGGAACGCGTTGCGCTGCCATCACCCGGTTACCCATGCTATCGCCATATCCTGACGGCTCTTGGCCAGGGATACGAGATCCTTGAAACGGGGCCGGAAAATCGATGGATGCCAACGGTTTCCCAAATTGAGGGCGTAGCCGGCAAAATTGCAGGCACACTCATTGCCAGTCCTAATAACCCAACCGGCACGATGCTCGAGCCAGATCGGTTGGCTGCGATTGTTCAGGCTTGTCAAGCCAATAATATCTGGTTTATTTCCGATGAAATTTATCATGGCCTGACCTATGGGCAAGCTGCTGAAACTGCATTGAAATTTAGCGATGATGTCATTGTGATTAATAGCTTCTCGAAGTATTTTTCGATGACAGGGTGGCGGGTTGGATGGATGATTGTGCCGGAATGGCTCGTTCCGACAGTTGAGAGCTTGGCGCAGAATATGTACATATGCGCACCTGCGATATCGCAAACAGCTGCATTGGCCGCGTTTGAGAGCATTGAAGAGCTTGAACGTAATCGTAGAAATTACTCTGAAAATCGCGAAATTCTATTATCGGGGCTTCCAAAGGTGGGCCTTGGCAATTTGGTTCCTGCTGATGGTGCACTTTATATCTATGTCGACGTCGGCGCATATACGACAGACAGCTTGGCGTTCTCGCGTAGGCTGCTTGATGAAACGGGTATTGCTGCGACCTCAGGTATTGATTTCGATGAAGCGCGTGGTGGGCGATATTTACGGCTTTCCTATGCGGGAACCGCAGATGATATGCGTGAAGCCATCAGGCGTCTTGCAGATTGGGATGCCTTGAAGGTTTAAATATTAAAATTGCGGCCTGCATGTCATGCAAGTGCCGGTTGTTTATTTGCGACGCGTGTCTTGCACAAGTATTTTAGAGCCCGTCATCTTATCTGATGACAGGCCCGTATCGTTCTTCATCAGCCTCCAAAACGATGTTGCCACCAGCCTTTGCGGGCCGGCTTTTCTTTTTTCTCAGGCTGATCCGCGGAATCCTCTTCCTGAGGTCTCATAACAACCCTCTCAAGAACAGGGGCTGTTGATATAGGTTCTCCGCGAGATGAACGATGCGGCTTTTCTGAAGCCGCCATATTTTCAGTCTCGTCTTCTCCAGTCTTTGATTTTGTCTCCGTATCAGCTGTGGTGTCTTCATTGCTGCTTATGTGGACGAACTCGATAATATCTGACTGAGATGCCGGCTTTTCTTGGGGTGTCGAATTGTTGAAGTCTATAGCGGGATCGGAAGCATTTGTTGTTTCGGGTTGTCTGCCTTCTGCTTCATATGCTTTTTGTTGCACTGCGCGCTCTATTTCTGAATCTTTTGTCAGCTCGTCAGATTGCGCTCCCGCAAATAAGGCAGTATCGGATGTGTGATGGATCACAACTCCGTCCTGAAGATTGTCTGTAGCCTTGTGTTCACCGTTTATGTCCGCCGTGCTCTCAGATAATTGCGCACGGCCATCATAGCCCGCATCATCTGTTGATTGAGCTTCCTTATTTACTACTGTTGAACGTTCTGTGCGGTTGCGTCTTCCGCCCCGTCTGCCCCGCCGGCGGCGGCCTGAAGTCTCCTCCTGAGATGCGGGAATCTCCTTGCTGTCACGTTCTTCCGCTTGGTTTATATCTTCATCATTGATGACAACCTCCAGTGAGGTTTCATCATTATCAGCCGCTGCCATGCTGTCTTCGGAACGCCGGCCACGCCGCCGCCGCCGCCGCCGGTTGCGCCGGTCCCCCTCATCGCGTGCAGTTTCGCGCGTTTTTTCTATATCCTCATCGATATCGGTGAAGCTGGCATCAACATTAGCTGCTGAACGCTCGGTGCGTCGTGGTGCTTCGCTACCGGCACCGTTCATGCGTTCGATGGAAAAGTCCGAACCTTGATGCTCATCACTTGCGTTAATATGAACTGAGACGCCATAGCGGGCTTCCATATTCAGAACAAAATTACGCTTGTGGTTTAGCAGATACATGGCGACATCGCGGGAACAATGCGCAACGAGGGAACGTGGTGCCTGGCCCATAAGATTGTCTTCAAGCGAACGCAACACAGCAAGTGCAACCGATTCGGTCGAGCGTATTGTCCCGGTGCCGAGGCAACATTGGCATGGCATGGTTGAACCTTCGAGCACACCGGTTCGCAGGCGCTGACGCGACATTTCAAGTAATCCGAAGTGACTTATGCGGCCAACTTGAATTCTGGCGCGATCGCTGCGCAGGCAGTCCTTCAACTTGCGTTCAACAGCCCGGTTGTTGCGCTTTTCCTCCATGTCAATGAAATCGATGATGATCAGGCCGGCAAGATCGCGAAGTTTTAACTGCCTGGCCAATTCCTCGGCGGCTTCCAGATTGGTGTTAAGCGCGGTTTCCTCATTGGAAACCTTTTTTGTGGCTTTGCCTGAGTGGACGTCCACTGCGACACGACCTTCGGTCTGGTTGATAACCAGATAG
>CAYUYL010000197.1:2025-4390 GCA_964449195.1 uncultured Filomicrobium sp. | reverse complement strand
AGGAAATGAAGACATACCAACAAGAGAATTTACAGACCTCACGTTACACCACCATGTCAGAGATTGAGGCCATGCGCCTTGATGTTGCGGCAGAGCATTACGTGGAAGCTATGGCAATGCGTCAGGAGTTTTCTGAACAGCTCGATCAGGATTCTTGAAAATGGCAGTTCTCTCTTCAAAACTCATCGTATCACTTCTGGACCGTGCGTCTGGACCTGCTCGCCGTATCGCAGCATCGATCGGCCATATGAAGAAGAGCGGCATGGGCGTTGCGTCAGTTGGCGCCAACATGCAGCGCACAGCTCGCCGTATGCAACGCAGCGCTGCAACTGCTACAACCGGACTATCGGCGCCGTCTGCCTTGATGGGCGGAATGATGTTGCGAAATGCGTACACCTTCGATAAATCCCTGCGTATGATTGCTGCAACAGGCGAAATGACGGAGCAGCAAGTCGCCGCTCTCCGAGATCGCATTGTGTCTCTCGCCAAGGTCTATCCTAAAACAAGACAAGAAATTGCAAAGGGTGCTCTCGAGTACATTACAGCAGGCAATACGCCTGAGGCGACAAATGCGGCTCTGGAAGATCTGGTGAGGGGGGCAATTGCATCGAACCAAAATGTCGGGAAAACTGGCGCAGATGTTACTGACGTTGTGGCGGGATACTACGGTAAGATATCTGATCCTGAAACCTATGCTAAGCGCGTAAGGGGTGTCCTTGACCTTCTTTCTGTTGGTGCTTCAAGCGCCAACCACACGTGGGGTGAGCAGACCCTCGCCATGCAATACGCAACGCCAGTGGCTCGTGCCCTTGGTATGCCGCTAGAACGCTTGGTAGCTATGGTTGGTACTCTGGCTGACAATGGTTTTAAGGGTGAAAAAGGCGGATCCGCACTTAGAACCATGCTCATTCGTTTGCGCAAGCCTACCGCAGAAGCCCGCGCTGCGCTTAAAGAGCTTGGCATCGATGTCGGTAAAATTTTCAAATTCAACTCTGCCAAAGCCCTTGACACCACATTACTGCAAGGTCACCTGGAGGCCAATTTCGGCAAACTTGGCCAGGGGGTCATTACGGCGCTTGAAAGCGCCATGTCGAAACAGCGCGTCGGCAATGTCAACGATTTCCGGGAGCACTTGGTTGCCAAGCTTGCCAAGGCCATGAACATCTCAGCTCGTGATGCTGGTATGACGAGCCTCATGTCTGCAATCGACGCCCATCTCAACACAGCCGTCGACAATATCAATCTGGATGCCCTGTTCAACAAGCTCACAAAAGCAAATCTGGCTCAACAAGCTGCAATCTTTGGCGTACGGCGTTCGCCGCAGGCCGTTGCTCTCAGTAAAGGGTGGGAGATCTACACTGATAAACTAAAAAAAATCAATGATCTTGCGATTGGGGCAACTGAGCGCCGCATGAAGATTTTCATGCAAGGGTTTTCCGGCTCTGTCGACAAACTTGTCTCAAAATTAGATTTCCTCTCGAATTCTATTGAGAAGTCAGGACTTCTGAGTGCGTTCACTGATGGTATAGAAAGCGTCGGCGAATGGGTCGAAAAATTAGGTAAATCTTCTCCCGAGCTCCTCAAATTCGGTGGTGCCGCAATTCTTGCGCTGGGTGTCCTTGGTCCAATGGGTATGCTTTTGTTGGGCGCAGGTGCAGCCATTACCACTGTTGGCCTGGCCGCTAAGATGGCTTTGATTCCTGTGATGTCTATGAGCCGCGTATCACTGTCTGGCCTGGCCGTTGCATCTCTTGTTGCAGGATGGCAGGGGCTGTCAGGAGCCATTGGCGCAGCCAGAGTTCAACATAAACTCATGACCATGGAAATGGCGGCCGGCAACATGACACGCGCTGGTGGTATCATGGCAATGCTGGCGCCCTGGTCACGCTTCAAGGGGATTTTGTCTGGTGTCCTTGGCGGATTGCGCATGCTTGCCAGATTTACGCTGGTTGGTACGGCAATCGTTGGCGCCGGCACGTTCCTATACAATAACTGGAAAGGACTAGGCCAGTTTTTTGTCGGTCTCGGCGAAGGCTTTATGGAATCATTAGGGCCTGCAAGACCCGTTGTTGAAGGCATTGCGAACGCTGTTGGAAATCTGGTTGATAAAATAGGCGCAGTCTTTGGTCCGCTCGATGAAAGTGGAGAGAAATGGCGCTCCTGGGGCAAAGCAGTCGGCTCAGCCATTGCCGCACCTGTTAACGCCGTTGGAAGCATGGTGGCGTATGTTGGCGATCTTGCCAACAGCATCGGAAACCTATTCGGCCTTGAGGCACCGTCCTGGCTGAAATGGCTCTTTAGCAGCGATGATGCCAGATTTACGCTGGTTGGTACGGCAATCGTTGGCGCCGGCACGTTCCTATAC
>CAYUYL010000197.1:0-1925 GCA_964449195.1 uncultured Filomicrobium sp. | reverse complement strand
TATTCGGCCTTGAGGCACCGTCCTGGCTGAAATGGCTCTTTAGCAGCGATGATGCAGCCAAGAAAAAAGCGCCAACAGTTTCTGATTTGAGCAAAATGGCCGGTTCTAAAAGTGCCGTCGGCCAAGTGGGAACTAAAACTGCCTCAACAGGCAATAGGCAGAGCAAAGGCTTGAGCGGCGTCACGCAAGAAGCCGAGTCTGCTGTGATGGCAACCCGACAGGCCAAGCAGCAAATCGAACAGATTGCCTCGTCGATTGATCTGACAACATCCGGCGGCAAGATCATGTCCAGCCTCGCTGCTGGAATGCGTGCAAAAATGCATGAGCCCATTGATGCTATGCGTCACGCCACACAGCGTATCAAAAACCATGTGCCGCACTCACCAGCTAAAGAAGGACCGCTGCGTGGCATTCATCGCCATGGTATGATGCAAGAGATTGCACGCGGAATGCAGCCCAGTCCGCTCGTATCGGCGATGAGGCGTGCCACAGCAGCGGCTGCAGCGGTAGGCAGCCCTGCCATGGCGTTAGGAGTAGGATCTGTCTCTGGAAGACAGGCAGGGGGATTAGCAGGCCGTGCCGGTGCAAACGTGAATGTCAATCTCACGGTAAATGCCAAAACGAATGCGAGCGCAGATGAAATCGCTCGCCTGGCGGGTGCGCGTGTCAAGCAGGCCGTTACAGATGGACTGAGTGACGGAGGCTTCACATGAGCTATGGTCAAGCTGATGGTCCTTCACCTATGGCGCTGGGACCGTTTCATTTTAGGGCTCTCGGTTTTTCATTCAAAGACGTTAGCAAGCAAGTTGATACGTCTTGGGCAGAACTTGAGGTTGTCTCTGATTGGAACCGGTTGCACTGGACAGGCCCGAAATCCCTTGATTTCTCAATCCGGGGTTGTCTGTTTCCAAAGGAATACGGCGGCCTTGATCAATTGCGTGGTATTGAGCGTATGGCACGAAACGGCATTCCCCTTATGCTGGTTACAGCTGCAGGTCACATACGCGGCTTTCAGGCAATTCAAAGTATCAACGAAGATATGAGTGCGATCGATGCGAGTGGGATGCCATGGCGCGATCAGTATGAAATCAGCTGCAGAAAGTATCCAGGCGTGCCAGGCGCCGGCATGATTGTTTCGAGTTTAATCAGCTTCTTCTGAGAGATACACCATGGCCAGGTACTACACGACCAAACGCGATGGCGAAATGCTCGACCTTATCTGCAAGCTGGAATACGGCGAAGAAACCCCGGCTATTGATCAGGTTCTCGCAGCCAATCCTGATATGCATATTTTAAGTCGCACTCCTCTACTACCTGCCGGTGTCACCTTTCTTCTGCCAGACATTGAGCAGCCAAGCTCTAAGTTACAAAAGCTTTACGATTAAAAAGATTGCGGGGGCAATTTATGAGCGAAGGCAATATTGTGGACTTCCCTGGGAACACAGTTCTGGACATCCCACCAGAGAAAGTTCTTGAAGAAGCGAAGAAACACGGCCTGACAACTGCATTTGTGATCGGTGAAGATGGAGAGGGTGAGTTGTATTTCGCCGGTTCAACCATCAAAATCGGCAGCCTTCTGATCTTGGTTGAGCGTGCCAAGATGCAGCTCATTGAGCCTTAAGAATGGCTCGGCCAATGATTGCCGTTACGATTGATGGCATCCCGCTGTCTGTTGAGTCGTTTTCACGGCTCATCAGCTGCACCGTGAGCGACAAGGTAGGCCTGCGATCCGACTCGATTACCCTTGAATTCGAGGCGCTGGGGTTTGCGCTACCTCGAGAAGGGGCCATCATCACCGCACAATACGGTTATGCCCCTGGATACGGCAAAAAGTTCATAGATGAAATCGTCGATTTCGGCGCTTTTACCGTCGATGATATTGAGCTCAAATGCTTTCCCCACACAATCTCGCTGCAAGGCAAAAG
>CAYUYL010000196.1:0-4415 GCA_964449195.1 uncultured Filomicrobium sp. | reverse complement strand
CATTGGTTGTGGTGAAGGTGGGGCTGGCCGTCACATTCGCATCTGGCCCCGCATCTTGAATCGTGATGTTGTTCGGGTCTAACAGCCATGTTTTGGCATCGACCGTGCCGGTGGCGGAAAGCGTTTCTTTGGATGAGGTTTCGACAAAGTCCGCTTCGATATGACCGTGAAAATCCGTGCGGTCGTCAGACCAAACAATCGCTTCTTTGCCCGCTTTGATTTCTGCGCCGCTCGCCATGAAGACCTTGCTTGCGGTTGGGGTATCGCCTTGTCCGAGGTAATTTCCTCCGATTCTTATTGTGCCTCCTGCATTCGCCTGCTGCTCATGCAATAAGGCGTGCTCAGGGCTGGCGCGGTCTGCTGACCGCGTGCTTGCAGTCAGGCTTGCATTTTTTGTCAGGGCAATATTCGCGTCTTGTCCGGTAATGAGAATATCATCACCCTTTAACTCGCCATCCACCTGAATGAGATTATCCACTAGCTGCTTACCTTCTGCAGCGGTGAGGGTGATGGTCTGGGCATCAATTGTGCCTGAGTTAGAGGCATATTGTTTGGTGAGTGTGCTAGACTTAATCTCAAGGAGACCATCACCATACAAATCAATGGTCGCGGCATCGCCGGAAGCGAGATTCACCGTTCCCAGCTTGGCGTTGATGATGCCAGAGTTTTCAACATGCGGAGCAACGAGACCTACTAGCCCTGCTTCTTTGGCGGTGATGCTGCCTTTGTTGATAATCTTGGCGTTAGAATTACCTGCTTTGGTGAATCTTAGATTGCCGCCTTTCATGAAATCTTGATTATCCATGTCCGATGTTGTCGCGATCAAGCCACCCACATCGACTTGGCTGCCTCTATCAAACACCACACCATTCGGGTTCACAATCACCACTTTACCATTCGCGGTCAGCTTGCCCGCAATGCGCGAGGCATCATGATCCAACACACGGTTTAGGGTGACGGCATCTGTTGAGGGTTGCGCAAAATGCGTATGCTCCTTCGAGCCAATATCAAACGATCCCCATTCAATGATCGCGCGATTGCTCTGTTGGTTAATGGTGGTCTTGCTGCCTGCTTTGGAGATATTGGCAGAACCTGCCACCACGTTCCCATCCACCGGCGCAGCCTCAGCCACACTCACACACAACCCCAGCCCGACAAGCAGGCTAAAGCCGCTGATGGACTGTTTCAGTCTTTTACTATGCTGCATTTCTCTGTGCAAAATTATACCTCTTTAGAGTTCACATCACTCTATAAGGGTAAAACAAACAAGTTAAGGAGAGGTTAAGGCCTACTCCATCATGCTTAACCCAAAATATTTCAGGAGATTACTGGAGATAGAAAGGTTTGGTGGCATGATTTGGAAGGGTATCTGGGTGATAGCATCACAGAGCCATGAAGGCTGGCTGCACATGTCAAAACCGTTCATATTTTGCTTTGATGTTTCCTTAAGCGGAGACTCAAGGTCATATGATAATGTCACCTGATTGTTGATGTGGGTTTGCGTTAAGGGAGATAATGGCTGGATGGTGTTAGGCAGGTCGCTTTGTGATGCAGTGATTCTACCTTGGTAATGTGCTTCAAAAATAGGCGTGGTCGGCGTGACTGGCGTCGTTGGGTCGCTAATAGTTTGGCTTTCTGGCTGTGGTGTTCCCAGCTCTTCTCCCATCGATCCTTGCAAGCTACTACCTGTGCTGTCTGATAGGATAAAGCCATAGCCAAGCAAGGAGGAGAGACCGGTTTCAAGCGTGCCAGAAATCGTATCGAGCATCTCATCATTATTGCGGTAGCCCGTAAGCTCATACCCATCATCAGTTTGGGTAATAATAAGTTTAGGACGAACGCTATAGAGGAAGCCATTGCCTGTGGTTGGGAAATCCACGCATGCAATACCATACACACAGCTATAACGATGGAAGTCGGATGTAACCCCATCCATTTCATTATGCTGTTCACTCACTCCATAGACTAGCCAGCGGCTATTAGGAGCACTTAGCGAATCAATGCCGGAATTAATAAACACTGAATTTCCTGCAGCCAGCGTAATACCTGTTTCCCCCGAATAGGTTGTGCTGATATCCGCATTCACCGTAATATCATTCGCGGAGAGGAAGGTCAGCCGTGAGGAACCAAAATTATTGCTGCTATTATAGGTAAGGGATCCAGCCGTGTTGGAGCCAAAAATGTAAGCGCTTGCTGTGGCGTTGCCTAAAAACGCATCCGTAATCTGTACATCGCCTGTACCCGTTCCTAAACTAAAGCTCGTGCCAGCCTCACGGTTTTGGATGGTGAGCATGCCTTGGGTGATTAGGGTAGCATACGATAATTCTGTGGAATCGGCTATTAAGGTAACATTCCCAGCCATGCTAGCATGGCCAATGTTCGTCGTTGTCGTTGCATATGTAGCGATATCAAGGCCAGCACCTGTTGAATATCCTTCAATCAGAATATTGCCATTTCCAGTGATTTCCAGATCTGTATTGGTTGATGAAATACCAGAATTATCGCCAGAGCCAATCCCATGACCGGCAATAGCTATGTCGCCATCTACTGATGTAATGGTGCTATAATCGCCGACATGAATACCGTGATTAGCACTAACTCCGGGCGCTCCGATTCCTAAGAGAGATATAGTACCAGCATTTTCCTCTGTGCCCCTTGATTCAATTAATACATTTGTGACAATATTGATGCCAAGACCATCATTTGCCATGCCACCCCCTTCGCCATATAGGGCAATATTGCCAGCGACAGCGGTAATTTCTGTTCCTGCATCACGCAATTCTATACCTATATCTGATCCGACGCCAGCACCACCAAGACCAGTTAAACTAATATTTGCTGCGAATTCATCTGTACCGGTGGAATGAATTTGGGCGGCATTATTAATATAAATGCCAATATTATGCGTGCTGCTACCGTCTGAATTTCCCGTGCCATGGAGTGTTATATCTCCATCAATGGAAGAAATAATGGTGTCAGATAGATATAAGCCGTAATTAGTGAAAGTGCCATTTCCAGCTATGCCGTTTAATGTAATGGTCGCAGCATTGCTCCCTGTTCCATCGGAAATGATTTGCGCATTATTACGGATGCTAATACCATAGTTGCTATTACTGAAGCCATTGCCGCCGATGCCGGTGATAGTGATATCACCATATGAAGAAATGATGCTACTATCTGTATTGCGAATATCAACACCATAATTAAAGTTAGAACCATCGCCGCCCGTACCATTCAGGATAATTCGCGCAGCATGTTCTGTGGTGCCGGTAGATTGGATGGTTGCTCTGTTAGTCAATCGGATTCCATGATTGTCATCCGCTGTTCCAACACCTGTACCCGTCATTATGATATCGCCATCAACAGAGGTGACTAGCGTGTCTGTGTTTACCATCATGATGCCACGACCGTCGGATGTGCCATCCCCACTGATACCAGTAAATGTAATCGTACCAGCATTAGCCCCTGTGCCGGTAGAATGTATCTGCGCGCCGGTCACAAGGTTAATACCGTAATTGCGCGAACCTATGCCAATTCCTGCACCAGTTCCAATTAGCGTTATATCACCATATGCTGTAGTAATGGAGGTATTAGAACTTGTTATATAAATGCCGCGATTCGAACCAATCCCTAGCCCTGCTGTTCCAATAAGAGTAATATCGCCCGTTGTTGTTGATATCTCAGATGCACTATGCATATGTATACCGTAAAGCGTGCTTCTTCCCGAATCATCCCAGCCCTTGCCACGAATAGAGACATCTCCAGCACCCGTTGTGATGATACTGGCGTCAATCATCACTCCCGCATAACCTGCTGAGTTGCCCTGCGCAGCGTTCAATGCTGGGTCAATACCGCCACCTATAGTAAAATCACCCCCATTGGTCGTAATAATTGCATCTGTCAACCGAGTTCGACCGCCATCAGCGCTATCGCTATCCGAATGCAACACAACATGCAACGCACCTACATTGCTGGTGATGTTATTATTAACTTCAATATCATTATGCGCTTTCAGTGTGAGTGTCGCGTCCCCGCCGGATGTTTTTTCGATGTCACCATTAACGGTGATATCACCATCTTGCCCATTCGTCCCCGCGGTGCTGGTTTGGATGGTGACGTCGGTTCCAGCGTTGAGGGCGGTTTCGATGGATGCCGTTGTTACTATTGCGCTGTCATTGGTGGAGGTGAAGGTTGGGGATGCGGTCACATTCGCATCTGGCCCCGCATCTTGAATCGTGATGTTGTTGGGGTCAAGAAGCCATGTTTTGGCGTCGACCGTTCCGGTGGCGGAAAGCGTTTTTTTGGATGAGGTTTCCACAAAGTCTGCTTCGATGTGGCCGTGGAAGTCGGTGCGGTCGTCTGACCATAAAATTGCTTCTTTGCCCGCTTTGATTTTTGCACCGCTAGCCATGAAG
>CAYUYL010000195.1:0-4465 GCA_964449195.1 uncultured Filomicrobium sp. | reverse complement strand
AGCAACGGCCGTTCATGATTCGCGCACTGGTCCCCACACTGACTGCCATAGGACTTGCCCCACGCGTGACCTTTCTAAGCACCGAAGACCTCCATCGGTTTCTGCGCGCGGCAGGCTTCGAGATCGAGCAGACGGCATATTTCGGCGAGAAACGCACAAACCCATTTATTGTTGCACGCCGGATTGCAGCCTGAAGTCACGCACACACAACACAAAGCAAAATGAAAGGGTATAAAATGCGATCCGTCAGCAGCTTTGAGTGGATGTTTCTCGCGATCATCTTTCTCTATTCATTTGTGCCAACCTTCGGCGGTTTATTCCGCATCGCAGAGCTTGTGGGCGGCTCAACGATGATGCCTGAAAACCCACGCGCATTGGCACATTCCCCGCCAATCATTTTGCATATCTTGAGCAGCTTTCTGTTTTGCCTGTTAGGCGCGCTGCAATTCCTGCCAAGTATCAGGCGCAATTACCTTGGCCTGCATCGCATGATGGGCCGTGTGGTGGCGGCTGCAGGATGCATCAGCGCACTGACGGGGCTCTGGATGACCCATTTCTATGCGTTCCCGCCAGAGCTTCAAGGACCTTTGCTCTATTGGGTGCGGGTCGTTCTGAGCTTATCAATGTTTGGCCTGATTATGTGGGCCATCATCGCAATCAGATCGTGCAATATCATCGCACATCGCGCTGCAATGCTGCGGGCTTATGCAATCGGCCAGGGCGCCTCCACGCAGGCAATGCTCGGCATCGGCTGGATTGTTGCTGTCGGAACAGAACCTCTGGGACCGCTACGAGACGCTATGATGGTATTGGCGTGGTGCTTGAACCTTCTCATGGCCGAGCTTTTGATCATCAAGATACTTGCGCCACGAACATCGCCAGCTTGAGGTTTAAAGAATCTTTCAAAGAGTTGTAGCCGCCCCCCTCATCTCATCGTCTAAAGACCGTTCACGGGCACCTTGAGAAATGTCTTGCCATCTTCATCCTTTGGCGGCAGCTTACCAGCCCGCATGTTGACCTGCAGGGATGGGATGATCAGCTTCGGCATGTCGAGCTGGGCATCGCGTGCTTCGCGCATAGCGATGAAGTCCTCACGGGTTTTGCCGCAGCCCACATGAATATTGTGTGCCTTTTCTTCGCCAACGGTTGTCTCCCAGCGGATTTCACGCCCATTAGGTCCATAATCGTGGCACATGAACAGGCGCATCTCATCTGGCAATGCGAGAACCTTCTGAATGGAATCATAAAGCGTGCCGGCATCACCGCCTGGAAAATCAGCCCGCGCACTGCCACCATCGGGCATAAAAAGCGTGTCTCCAACAAACGCTGCATCGCCCATCACATGAACCATGCAGGCCGGCGTATGGCCAGGCGTAGCTATGGCGAAAACCGCCATATTGCCTATTTGATAGGTGTCGCCATCAGTAAAAAGCTGATCGAACTGGCTCCCGTCGCGCTGAAACTCGGTGCCTTCGTTGAAAATCTTGCCAAAGGTCTCCTGTATGACGGTGATCTTATCACCGACACCGATTTTGCCGCCGCGCCTCTCCTGGATATATGGCGCTGCTGACAGATGATCTGCATGAACGTGCGTTTCGATTTGCCATTGCAATTCGAGGCCACGGGTCTTGATATCCGCAATCAGCGTATCTGCATGTTCAAATGTAATGCGGCCAGCTGCATAATCGATATCCATAACACTATCGATTACAGCACAGGCATTAGACGCCGGATCTTTCACGATATAGCTGATGGTGTTAGTCGCATCGTCAAAGAAACCTTTGATATCAGGTTTGACGGTCATGTCGACAGGATACACTGTCATTTCATAAGTCCTTGTCAAAACGTGCATGTTTCAACGCTGCTGCTCGCTCCTGTGAGATATCAATGTTTCACGAGCAAAGCTTGATCTCGGTCAGCCGAAAAAGGCAATCGCAGCGCCCATGCCAATGGCACCCCAGATAATCGTGTTGATGAACATACGGAAAATCATGCGATGTTCCTCATCGCTTAAACCCAGCGCGTCAGCAGCCATATCACCCGGGGACAAAAACTTCAGCATCGCCGTCTCCTGATACGTTAAAAACCCACACATTAAAGCCTCATATTCCATAAAGCTTTTTTGCGCAAGGTAAAACTGACATTAAAAATCATGCTTTTTTCTACCGCAAGATAAATAGAAACAGCTTTATATCTCTATATTTCCTTGACGTATGGGTATGCTCCATTATATCAGCCAAGCTATAAGCATACTTAATCGTCCTGATTTTAGTCGGAGCTGACACACACATGCGCCTTACGGCATTCACAAATTTTGCTTTGCGCACGCTGATGTATGCTGCCATGCACGAAGATCGCCTGTGCCGGAGCCATGAAATTGCCCAGGTGTTCGGAATTTCGCATACGCACCTGAACAAGTGCATCTATCAGTTAGGGAAATGGGGATATCTGGAGAATATCCGCGGACGTTCCGGCGGTTTTCGCCTCGCCAAACCGGCATCGGTGATTACAGTCGGTGAAGTCATCCGCAAGACGGAGGACACACTTGAACTGGTCGAATGCTTCAATCCTGACACGAACACCTGCCCGCTGATGCAGATGTGCCGTTTAAGCAAAACCTTCAAACGAGCCATGACGCGTTTCATGGACGAGTTGGACAGCATTACCATTGCTGACGTGGTTGAAAACCGGGCCGCGCTGATGCCGCTGCTTGAGAAGCAAACAGAACCTGCTGAATAACTGTAGAAGAAAGACAACTTCACATGCAAATCATTGCCGCTTTCAAGATATTTATGATCGCCAACAGGCCTGCGGGCAGGCTCTGTGCCACAATCATGGCCGCTTCTCTCGCATCCGAAGCTTTCGCATCAGACCCACAACGGGCACCCTATGCAGGAGAAGACAAAAGAGAGATAAAATCGCTCTCAGCAACTGATATCGTTGCATTGCGCGAAGGACAGGGCTGGGGATTGGCCAAATCCGCCGAACTCAATGGATATCCGGGTCCACTGCATGTTTTGCAATTGTCTGACAAATTGGCTCTGACGTCTGAGCAACAAACCCGTATTCAAGATATTTTCGATAAAATGAAACGTGCAGCGCAAGCAACCGGACAGGATTATCTGCGTGCAGAGCGTGCCATAGATCAGGCCTTTGCGAACGGCAAAGCTACGGTTAAGCTGATAGAGACGCTCACGCATAAAGCCGCGCAGTTGCGAGCGCATCTCAGAGCTATTCATCTTTATGCGCACCTCGAAACAACGCCACTTCTCACACGCCATCAACGTATGATCTATAAAAAAGCGCGCGGCTACAACGCCCCTGCCCGCGGCAGCCATCGCGGGCAGCATAACAACACCGCGCAGTAAATTCTTCTCCCCCAAGCTGAATTATTCACCGCAGGAGTAATGGTGACGTCTTGCCTGACATAATGTCAGCCACCGGCATCTTACCGCATCGGGTTGGATACCCTATAAATTCTGTGGATATACGTCTTCACTGGAATACTGATGCACCAGTCTTTAAGGCTGATATCATTTCATAGGTATAAGCAATTTATTTTGCTGTCCTAAACACAGACAATGTGCTATTAGACTGTATCGATATTGGCCGGACGACCAGGCCGTTTCGCCTTTAGCATAGCTGGGCGCGCGATCTAGACAATCCCCATTTTCGAAAAAGGTATGTGGCGCGCATGGTGCGTGCTCAACGCGTTTAGCGCTTGCAAAGGCAGACATTTATGCAATCTGGAACGGTAAAATTCTTCAATACATCAAAAGGCTACGGCTTTATTCAACCTGACGACGGCAGCAAAGACGTGTTCGTTCACGTCTCTGCCCTTGAGCGTGCAGGCATTTACAGCCTTAACGAAGGCCAGAAAGTTTCATTTGACACAGAAACTGATCGGCGGAGTGGTAAACTGGCCGTCTCCAATATTCAGGCCGAGTAAGTGCCTCTCCTTCGGCAAAGCTCCGGGGGTTTTAGAATTGGAACCGCTTAAAGCGGATCGACGGGGGCGCTGTGCGGCCCCGTCTTGGCTGTTATGGCCTAAACGCTCAATGAACGCTACAGATTCATTTGGCCAGTCGTGTGGCCAGTCGTGAAATTTCTTTTCCCTAGTTGCGAATATACTCCCCTCTCATCGTTTTTTTGCAATCGACGGTGGAAAGAAAACAACTTCGTGCTAGAAGTGTTGTCAGGCTGATATCTTACTGCCGTGGCCGATCATACTTAAAGATCGAGAAGACTTGATACTGTTGCCAATAAGTCAAGCAATGGTATGTTATCGTGTTTAAGTAGGCAGACTGCGATATCAATTTAAAATGCATTTAGAGCACGAGCCATTTTCTTATTTGAGCGACCAAGCTGTTCCGGCGTTTCATGCGGGCACTGTTTTTACGGTCATGGATGCCCGCTACTCGCTTTGTGCGCAGGGAGCGGTCTGGATCGCGCGGCATGACAAATC
>CAYUYL010000194.1:0-4488 GCA_964449195.1 uncultured Filomicrobium sp. | reverse complement strand
TCCGGCTTTTAGCCGTAACAGGAAGCCACCGGCTTTTAGCCGGTGGTCGTTCACTTCAGCCAAGATTTGTTAACCTTTTTCGCGGACTTCATGTGCCGTTGGTTTTCTTTGCTTTTTTATCAGCTGATTTGCGCCACGCCTCAGGCCAGTCAGTATCCTTCAATTGAAGAGGCTGCTGCTGCTGCGAAGACGATGGCGGTGAACGACTCTGCGAGAAGCCACTTGCTCTGGGGGGCTGTGCCGCTTGTCGCGCACTACGCGACTGTCTTTTGCTCCGCCCAATGTCTGTATCTCTCGGATGCTCACTGTATTCCAATACGTCTTCGTCGATTGAGGTGTATGCAGGCTTTATCAATAGGGCGCATGTAAAGGCCATAATGGAAAGCATGGCTGTGGTCCGCAAAGGATAATCGACGAAGGAGTGCAAAAGTAAAAGCGGGACAATAATAGTTGCAGCCTTGGCCAGGACATGATCAATATCTCGACCGCCAATCAGGGGATAGCGCCAGATTTGGTATGTGCGATAAACAAAAAAGACAACAAAAAGAGACAGCATAAGGATACCTGCCCCTCCTGTTTCCAACCACCACTCCAGGAAATCGTTATGTGCACGATTTGCATAAAGCCGTCCTGGCAAATCGCCGGTTGTCTCATAGAGCTTGAACGTCGGAACAAATGAGCCGATGCCGGTCCCAAAAGGCATGACATCCCATATCGCCTCTGTGGTAACGCGGGCAAATGCAAAGCGTAAATCTTCCGAAACAGACTTGCCTAAACGGTCCATAATTCGGAAGAGAGCAAACTGCAGCGCAAATACGAGAGCAAGAGCACTAGCCGCCCAAATCAGTTTGCTTGATCGTTTCCTGCTCTCTTGACCTTTATCGCTGAAGCTCATCAGATAAATGCCAATGAATGCAATAATGGCGAGGCCAAGTCCGGCACGTGAGCGCGACATCAATATGCCGGAGAGGATCACAACCATAACGGTGAACCCGGCAAACATATATAACACTTGAGATGCATCAAAACCGCGCTGTGCCCTGGGCGAAATGCCGATATCTGTCAATTGCGCGAACATCCAGGCCGCTGCCAGCACTAGAACTGAATAAAGCAATGCCGCATAATGATTGCGATTTGCAAAAAAGCCAACGGCCTCAGTCGGGTTGGTGATTTCAAAGAAGCGTAAAGAGCTCTGCGGTCCCTGCATCAACTGCAAAAGACCAAGAAAAACGCTTATAATGCCCAGAACAATGATAAGCAGACTTAATTTGCGGCGTTCTTGATAACTGAGCTGCTGTACAGCAATGAAAATAGCCAGGGGTGGTAATAGAGAAAGCAGGCCCAGCCAAGTTGACCGCGGAGACAAACTGAGCGGCATCCAGGGAAGATCCGGAAAGGAGAGAGAGAGTGCTGAGACAACGATTTCACGTCCCGGCAAACTGGTCCACACGCTACTTGGCAACGGCACGAGTTGCAGCAGGGGCACCAGAACAAGCCCCAAACAAAAAAGCAGTGCTAATTTTGCCTGTCCGTGAAGAGAGGCATCAATCATGCGCCATATTCCCACAAGGAGAACAGGAATTGCTGCCAGCTGCAAGACCGCCTCAGAAAGAAAACCAGAGCTTGTTGCGCCGCCTAAGACAAGACTAGATAATAACAGCCCAGCGGTAAGAAAAAACACTTAAAACCTCATGGCTTCAGGCAACCCATCAAACATAAAGACGTGCCAATCAAACGACTGGCACGCCCCAATAATCATGTGAAAGCGTCAAAAACAAGCCTTACTGCTTATGGGCTTGGTGTTCCATCATCGTCCCCGCCAAATGCACCAGCCGCAGCAGCAATACCCAGACCACCAGCTGCAACAAGACCACCGATCACAAGAGGAGTCGGTATAGGAGGAACAGGAGCAACAACAGGCTCCTGATACATGGCAGTGCTTCTGATTTTTGCCAGCTCGTCCGTCATGACAGTCATGACACGGCCAGATTGAAGCTTGAAAGCTACGCCGTTTGAATAAACAACCTTAGCGCTCGCGCCAGGGGCTGCCATCAGTTTATATCCAGGCTTAACAACCAATTCGGAAGCGGCCTTTTCGAAACCATTTCCGCGGTTCACTTTGATGTTACCTTTTACATCTACCAGCATAGCAGCTTGGGCGGATGCAATCATCGCAAATGATGCGGCGATAGCGCCTAACATTGAGAAAAATTTCGTCATAACAGTTCAGACCCTAGCTATGATCAGCTGCAATGCATTTTGAATACATAGGAGCAACTAATACTCAATACCCCGTATAGTCATTTAGACTATATCCTTCATCTTGCACCACCCTGATAATGTCAACGCGCATTCGAGCGGAAATTAACTAACACAGAACAAGCGTTGCGTTGATGCAACGTATAAGTAACCGCCCAGATTGTCTCAGACAATCTCAAGGCCGGCGTCACCAAAGCCTGTTTCCATGAGCCGGCCGTTAACAAGACATATGCCGATCTGGCGGCGCATTACAATACGGTCGTCATTCCGGCCCGGCCTTACAAACCACGCGATAAGGCCAAAGTGGAAGTCGGCGTACAACTGGCGGAACGGTGGATTATCGCCAAGCTCAGGAACCGCCGTTTCCTGTCTCTGGCTGAGTTAAATGCTGCCATCCGTGCGTGCGTTGAGAGCCTGAATGCCCGCCTCACCAAACATCTGGGCGCAAGCCGCAAAGATCTGTTCGAGCAATTGGACCGGCCGGCGTTGAAGCCGCTGCCGCAAGAGCCCTATTCATACGCCGAATGGAAAGAATGCCGGGTCGCGCCTGATTACCATGTCGAGATCGACAAGCACTATTACTCCGTCCCCTACAAGCTGTTGCGCGAAAAGGTCTGGGCACGGATAACGGCGCGCACTGTTGAAGTGTTCCATCGCGGCAAGCGCGTTGCCAGCCATATACGCTCCTCCTCCAATCGCCAGCACACGACCGTTGATGATCATATGCCCAAGGCGCATCGCGGCTATGCAAGCTGGACGCCGGAGCGGATCTGCGCCCAGGCCTGTGAAATCGGCTCGTCAACAGCGGCGCTTGTCGAGATCATCCTGCGCGAACGCCGCCATCCCGAGCAAGGCTTTCGTTCAACAATCGGCATCGTCCGGTTGGCCAAGTCTCATGGGCCAGAACGCCTGGAGGCTGCTTGTGCCCGCGCCCTGAAGATCGGTGCCCGCTCCTACAGCTCGGTGGCCTCCATCCTCAAAAACAATCTGGATCGCAAACGGCCTGATGAGCCCACGGACGGGCCGGCGATACCGCATGCAAACATCCGTGGTGCAAAATACTTCCATTAACCGCCCTCAAGTCGCCGATAGGCGATAGGACATTGAAAACTAAGGAGACGATGATGTTAAACCATCCAACACTCGACCAACTCAAAGCCATGAAGCTTGATGGTATGGCCGATGCCTTTGCTGAACTGTCGGCGCAGGATGCGGCCCGGGATATGAGCCATGCTGAATGGCTGGGTCTGCTCCTGGATCGCGAAAGCGCCAACCGCACGACAAAACGTTATAAAACACGATTACGGGCCGCCAAACTCAGGCATGCAAATGCGTCCATTGAAGATATCGATTACCGTTCGCCGCGCAAGCTGGATAAGGCCTTGATGCAGCAACTGGCCACCAGCCGTTGGATTGTAGACAAACGCAATTTGTTGATCACAGGCCCCTGTGGCATCGGCAAAACATGGATCGGCTGTGCCTTGGGGCAAAAGGCATGCCGGGACGATTACACCGTTGTCTATAGGCGTGTGCCGCGGCTGTTTGCTGAACTGGAGATGGCCCATGGCGACGGCAGCTTCCCAAAACTGTTCCGCGCTCTGGCCAGATGCGATCTTCTCATTCTCGACGATTGGGGACCGGACAGGCTCACGCCAAGTGCGCGGCGCGATCTGATGGAGATCGTCGAAGACCGCTATGGCACAGCTGCAACGCTGATCACCAGCCAGCTGCCCGTTGAAACCTGGCACAACGTGATCGGCGAACCAACACTTGCCGACGCAATCCTCGATCGCCTCGTTCACAATAGCTACCGCCTTGAACTCGACGGCCCGTCCTTGCGCAAAACGATGGATGGTGCTGGCCTCAAAGCCCAAAAAGAGGAACAAGCCGCATGAGCATTGCATCCAAGACGCCCGCCCCCGTGCGCCCACAGGCACCCGTGTGCGGCGCTGCGTCGACTCGTGGCGGTCACTCCGCACCACACACGGGACCCACCTATGGACGACAGGGACGGCCTGCGCCGAGCTTGACCAAAGCCCCAGATTCTGACATCAAACAGTGAGCCAACAGTGCTGAAGGCAGCAGGTGGCCGGATGCTACCGGAATCCTGGCCGGATAAAATCGGACTGGGTGGCCGGATGCTACCGGATTAGGTGGCCGGATACGCCGGAATGCGCACCTTCGTACAACTTGTGCATCAAGGCAGCCTCACGCGTCATCGTTCGCGTT
>CAYUYL010000193.1:0-4489 GCA_964449195.1 uncultured Filomicrobium sp. | reverse complement strand
AAAGTGCACCCTGGCTGGCAGCCCCAACATGGCTGGCTTGCGCCGTTGAATTGTTGGACGGCGGCAGACCGGCTTGAATTTGTCCACGTGTCTGATCTTTACCGCTACTCATAAGACAAAACCTTTGAATGGGTGTTGTTATAGATTTTGATTAAGATCACCGACAACATACGCTACGCTTATTCTTCGGTTAAATTAAGAAGCTGAATGTTACCGCCTGTAGCTGTAATATTAGTTGAAACAACACGCTCAGTAGCAAACCTCGCGACATAATGGGGCCCACCTGCCTTTGGCCCCGTCCCGGATAATCCCTGACCGCCAAAAGGTTGACACCCAACAACAGCGCCGATCTGATTTCGGTTTACATAAACATTGCCCACTCTGACACGATCGATAATCCGGCGAGCCGTACGCTCAATCCGTGTATGCACGCCGAGCGTCAAACCATAGCCGGCCTGGTTAACGGCATCACAAACCGCATCGAGATATCCTTCGCTATAGCGCACGACATGCAGGATTGGGCCGAAGACCTCGCGATCGAGATCTGACATTGCGCCAAGTTCGAAAATGGCCGGAGACACATACGTTCCAAAGTTGAATGCATCCGGCACCTCGCAATCGATAATCAGTGTCGCATTTTTGAGCATGCGTGCTTTGTGCGCCTCAAGCGTGTCTTGCGCCGCCTCATCAATTACAGGGCCAACATCCGTGGCATAATCAATCGGATCCCCAATCTCCAGCAGTTCCGTTGCACCGGCGATCATATCAATCGTGGCATCGGCAACGTCATCCTGAATAAAAAGTATCCTGGCGGCTGAACAGCGCTGCCCTGCAGAATCAAAGGCCGAAGAAACGACATCACGCGTCACTTGCTCAGGCAAGGCAGAGGAATCAACGATCATGGCATTGATCCCGCCCGTCTCGGCAATAAATGGCACAATCTCGCTATGACGCCCGGCCAGCGCTTTCTGAATGTGCCAAGCGGTTGCATTGGAACCTGTAAAGGCCACACCCCGTATACGGCTATCGGCAACCAGCCTGGCTCCAACCTCGCCGTTTCCCGGCAATAAATGAAGGACGTTACCAGGTATGCCTGCCTCATGAAATAATTGAACAGCCACATAGGCGGTTAATGGCGTTTGCTCAGCAGGCTTGGCAAGAACGGGATTACCTGCTGCAAGCGCACCTGCAATCTGGCCGGCAAATATGGCGAGTGGGAAATTCCATGGCGAAATGCATAAAAAAGGCCCGCGCCCTTCCAACGTCAGCCTGTTCGTTTCGCCTGTTACACCAGGCAGATGCGCTTCCTCGCAGAACAAGCGTTTGGCCTCATTGGCGTAATAACGCAGAAAATCAATGGCCTCACGCACATCACCAAGAGCATTATCCAACGTCTTTCCGGCTTCGCGGACAACAACGGCCATTAAACGCGCGCGGTTGTGTTCATAAAGATCGGCAACTTTCTCCAGAAGAGCAGCGCGGGCCTCGCCACCCAAATCATTCCAGCTGCGGCCGGCATTCACAGCTGCGTCAAGAGCAAGTTCAGTCTGCGCCTCGCTGACCGCCGTAACGGTTCCAAGCCGCTGGCGCCGGTCATGCGGACAAACAACAAACTCCTGTGTGTTCCTATTTCGATATGTCTTTCCGTCGATAACCGGTGCGGCCTCGAAGCCTTTTTGGAGTTCTTCCCCCATCATATGAAGCGTTTCTGCTCTGACATAACGCTCACTTAAAGCCATGCCAAGACTATTCCGGCGCGCGGCACCGAAAAGCTCCGGCGGCCTTGGGACCGTGGACTTCCAAACATTTGCGGATGCCTCGCGTTCAATTTCTATCGCACGCACCGGATCCGCGACGATATCATCAAGATCGAGCTTGTTATCGGACAGACGATTGACAAACGAGGTGTTCGCTCCATTTTCCAAAAGACGGCGCACAAGATAAGCTAAGAGATCCTTATGCCCGCCCACTGGCGCATAGATACGGCAGCTTTGGGAAATGCTATCATTTTTTAGCACATGGCCATACAAACCATCGCCCATGCCCTGCAAACGTTGAAATTCAAAATCCTGGTCGTGCCCGGCCACAGCAACCGTCGCAAGTGTATGCGCATTGTGGGTTGCGAATTGAGGATAGAAAGCATTGGGTTCGGAACTCAACAGGCGCGCGCATGCCAGGTATGACACATCGGTATGCAGCTTCCGTGTAAAGACGGGATAATCGGGCAGACCTTTTTCCTGCGCCCATTTGATCTCGCTATCCCAGTATGCTCCCTTGACAAGACGAACTGGAATACGCCGCTCACTCTCCAATGCAAGCTGGCGCAACCACCTGAGCGCAGGGATGGCACGCTTACCATAGGCTTGAACCGCAAGGCCCAAGCCGTCCCAATCGGCCAAGCTTGTATGCAAAGCCAGCGCACCAAACATATCAAGCGTCACTTCAAGACGATCCTGCTCCTCCGCATCTATTGTCAAGCCAAGGTTCAATGCCCGCGCCGCCTCCGCAAGTTGTATCAGCTTCGGCAGTAATTCGACTTCAAGCTGCCTGTCTCTTCCGGGATGGAAGTGCGGATGAATCGCAGAGAGCTTCACGGATAAACTGGGACGCGCAAAAATTGCATTTTTGCTTGTAGCACGCAATGCACCTGCAGCCTTGCCAACAGCCTGCATGGCATCCATGTAGCGGGTGAAATAACGGTCCGCATCGGCTTCCGTCATCGCCGCTTCACCAAGCATATCATAGGAAAAACGATATCCCTGAGCTTCCAGGAGAGCTGCCCGCTTGAGGGCTTCTTCTATGGTTCGACCCAGCACGAATTGATCTCCAAGAACCTTCATCGCACTACGCAAAGCACTTCGAATGACAGGCTCGCCCGCGCCCTTGACCAGGCGGCCCAGCAAACCTGAAACCGTAAAACCGGCGTCTGGCTCATCTAGCTTGATAATACGCCCTGACAGCATTAGCCCCCAGGTCGATGCATTGACCATCAATGAATCAGAATGGCCGATATGGCGTTCCCATGCTCCGCCACCGATTTTATCCGCAATCAAAGCGTCAGCCGTTGCAGCATCAGGGATACGCAGCAGGGCCTCAGCAAGACAGAGCAGAATGATGCCTTCCTCATTCGAAAAGCCATATTCTTTCATAAATGCATCAAGCCCGGCGTGGGAATCGCCGTTCTCTCGCGATTTCTGCACCAGCCGGCGTGCCAACTGATCAATCTTGAGACGCTCACTCCCGGTATAAATAGCGCGTTCCACCAAACCGCCGACAAGGCGGACTTCATTCACAAGATGATATTGCTCAAACTCGCTTCTGGATGGCAGACCAGAATTGTCCTGCAACGCCTCACCAACTGAAACAAGTGTAGCCATGCCGCCCCCTCAAAACGCTATTGTCCTTCAGATTATGCTCATGTTTGTCAATGGGACGGCAAAAATATGATAGAAATGAAAACATCTCAAAAGAGTTTGCATCAGCTTTGGACCGAACAGATCTACTTATAAGACGTCAGCTGATGTCAGTCATCGATTTAGCATGCCACAACAGAGCCAAACTGCCATGAGATTCTGCTGCTAATAGTAAGACCTCAATCTGCGAATCACTTAAAAAGTAAATATTTGGAAATCATGCTTATTAATAATGGATAACATCTTATCGTGCCCTCCGAGAAGCTCAAAACCAGATACGTCTCCATAGTGCCGGAACTGCGGGAACAGGTTCAGCGCTGGCGCTGTGCTGGCGAAACAATTGCCCTTGTACCAACGATGGGAGCACTTCACGATGGACACCTGTCCCTGGTGAAAACCGCCAAGATGCACTCTAGCCGCGTCATTGCATCTATTTTTGTTAACCCTGCCCAGTTCGCGCCACACGAAGATTTCTCAACCTACCCGCGCACCTTTGACGCCGATCTTGAAAAACTCGCAGCCGTTGATTGCGATCTTGCCTGGGCCCCGACAGCCGTCGTCATGTATCCGGACGGCTTTGCAACGACTATAGAGCCCAAGGGCGTAGCAGAAGGTCTGGAGGCGGATTTTCGCCCGCATTTTTTCTCTGGCGTGGCAACGATCTGTTGCAAACTCTTCACGCAAACCCAACCGGATTTTGCCGTGTTCGGTGAAAAGGATTATCAACAGCTGTGCGTGATACGCCAGCTGGTACGTGATTTGGATTTGCCGCTGAGCATCATTCCCGGTGAGACAGTGCGTGAGGCCGACGGCCTGGCCATGAGTTCGCGCAATGCCCATCTCAGTGGTGATGAACGCCAAACAGCAGCCTCTTTGAACCGCATTCTGAAGGATACGGCCCAGGCTTTCCGCCTGGGAACAACCGCTTCGGAGGCATGCCTTGCGGCAACGGCTGCACTGCAGGCATCCGGTTTCAGACAAATTGATTATGTAGCTATACGCTGTGCTGAAACGCTAAAGCCAACCGTGAATTTTGAAACCAATTCATCTTCAGAAACATCCTACAGGGTTCTGGC
>CAYUYL010000192.1:0-4530 GCA_964449195.1 uncultured Filomicrobium sp. | reverse complement strand
AAGCGCGCTTGCTGCCCGGCCTAGTCAAAGCGCACAAGGGAACGGCCGGTTGATCTTTGCCATGGATGCCACCATGAGCCGGCAGCCCACGTGGGATATTGCGCTCGCCATGCAGGGTGAAATGTTTGATGTTGTGCAGCAGATTGGCGGCCTTGAGGTGCAACTCGTTTATTTCCGCGGTTTCAAGGAATGCCAGTCGTCAAAGTGGGTGTCGGACCCGGCAGCTCTTGCCAGACTGATGACGACGGTACAGTGCGCTGGCGGTCTGACGCAAATTAGCAAGGTTTTGCTCCATGCTCGCCGCGAGACAGAAACACGCAAGGTCAGCGCGCTGGCTTTTGTGGGCGATGCGATGGAGGAAGACATCGATGCCCTGTGTCATAGAGCCGGCGAACTGGCGCTGCTTGGTGTGCCTGTTTTCCTGTTCCAGGAGGGCGGCAATCGTGAGGCGGAGAGAGCTTACCGTGAAATTGCCCGGCTGACCAAAGGGGCTTTCTGCCGTTTCGATCACGGATCTGCGGCGCAGTTGCGGGCGCTTCTTTCTGCGGCAGCCGTTTTTGCGGCAGGCGGCCGTCAGGCGCTTGAAGATTTCAGCCGCTCAGGAGGCGGGCGCGGTGCTAAGCTGTTGATTGAACAAATGACCTAGATCAAGGCGCGTGTAGCATGCAGACAATACTTGTACCGTTGGTGGCAGTGATGTTTGCGGTCGGCTTGTTTTGGTTTCTGCGGACGCCACCCGCCAAACTGGCCCACCAGCTTCGCACACTTGCCGTGATTGTTTTAGGCATCATTACTGTTTTTTTGCTGATGCGCGGTCTGGCTTCGCTTGCGCTGACGTTTGCAGCGCTGGCGATTGGCCTCATGTTGCGTTCATATCAAATGCGGGGGCGGTCAACCAGCACGGCGGAGAGACAGGATGACGGATCGAAGTCGCGTGTGCGCACGGAGCATTTGCAGATGGAGCTGGACCTGGCTTCCGGCGATCTTCAGGGGCGTGTGCTGAAGGGTGTTTTTGCAGGCCGTGAGATCTCGTCGATGTCGCCTGCGGAATTGGCTTCGCTGTGGCAGGACTGCCGGTTCGCGGATACGCAATCGGCGCAGATTATCGAAACATATCTCGATCGCATTCATCCGGCCTGGCGGGAAGATCTGGCACGGGCTGAGGCGGGGGCGGAAGCCGCAGCGGCGGCTGGCGGCAGGATGACGGTGGATGAAGCCTGCAATATTTTGGGCTTGACGCCTGGAGCATCAGCACAGGATGTGCGCAGGGCACACCGTGAACTGATGAAAAAGCTGCATCCGGATCGCGGCGGTTCCAGTTATCTGGCAGCAAAGATTAATGAGGCTAAGGAGTTTCTCCTGCAAGACCGGAAAGACACGGGGTGAGAGTGGGGGCCGGCCCAGAGATTTCACCATACGCAAGGGGGAGACGACCTGGTGAGGTACACAGTTTACTGCGTGCGTACAACAAAACAGTCAATGCCCATTTTTTTTAACCGGTAACACGTTGCGGTTGCTTTTTGAGGGCTATATCCAGCAAATCTGGCACGATAGATGTCACGTTTCCCAGACTTTCCCAGTAGCGCGATGGGGCGGAAGTCTGCGAGAAGACTGCCGGCTTTGGCTGCAATGCTGGCCAGCTGCCTGTTTGCATCACCAAGTGTGGAGTAGGCTCCAACCTGAATAGCGGCGGGCATCGTGCCCAGTGGTTGGCGCTCTCGCTCTAGAGGAGGTGCCATGTTCGTGCCACGGACTGCCGTTGCCGTATTCCGGCGTGGTGTTGCCCGCTGTTGTGGCGCTGATGGTAGGGGACGGGCATTCTGCAACGCTCTAGAGTAACTGGGAGCACCGCCGGATTTTGATAACGTTGCCATGGCAAATGCCACGCCGGGCGATTGTTTCTTGCTATCCGGTAATGGTCTTGGCGTCGATTGATTCTGTCTGATCCGGTTTACGTTATGTTTTTCGCTACGAGTTGTTGCCGCGATATCGATATTGCGTACCCTGGCAATTTCAATTTTGGGGGCAGGTCTGGCTGGCTTGGCTGCAGGACGCTGGGCACGGCGCGCCACGGGGACTGAAATTTGGCGGACGGGCCTTTGCTGCCAAGCAACCCTGATATCAGGTTTGCGTGTCGCAACTGCCGTGCCTGACTTGACATGCTTTGCAAGCAATCTGCGCATTGTTGCGTTGCGGGCCCGGCTCGTTTTGCCGCCCATGACAACGGCGACGATATTGCGCCGTCGCTGGCGGACTGAAGTGACGAGATTGAAACCGGACGCGCGTACGTAACCTGTTTTGATGCCGTCAACGCCGCTATAACGTCCAAGCAAGGCATTATGATTTTTGAATGTCTTACCTTTGTAGTGAAACACACGCGTTTTAAAGTGATGATAATGGTTCGGAAAATGATCACGAAGCTGTAGGGCCAATTGAGCCATGTCGTGCGCTGTTGTCACCTGCTCTTTATCGGGCAGGCCGGAGGCATTGCGAAACACAGTCTGCGTCATGCCGAGCTGGCGTGCCTTTTGTGACATGAGTCGGCTGAATGCGCGTTCAGTGCCGGCGATATGCTCAGCAACAGCGGTGGCCACATCATTTGCTGATTTTGTCACCAGAGCTTTCACAGCCTGGCGCACAGTAATTTGGTTGCCGGGTTTCAGACCAATTTTCGACGGCGGGCGGCGGGCGGCATTTTCTGTGGCGGTGATCAGGGTTTGATACGATAGTTTGCGTTCTTCGATACATTCGAAAATAAGGTAGAGCGTCATCATCTTGGTGAGCGATGCGGGGTAGCGTAGTTGCCGGGCCTTATAGGCATGCAAAACTTTGCCGGAGTTTGCATCGATAACCAAAGTGGCGTATTTTCCAGAAACCTTGGCCGCAGCTGCCCCATGATCAAAGCCGGGAGAGGTGAAAAAAAGCAATCCCACAGCTATAACTTGTAGCCATTTTGTTATACGCATCAGTGACGCCTCCCTGATTGCATACTCTATTGTGCGCTGCCCAGGATGTTTTTGTCGAGAAGGTGCCGTAAACGCTCCCCAAACTTTTCTATTTCGGGTATCAGGTCATTATGTGCTCATAAAGTCAATCGGGTGCTTTTTTGGTGTTCTGTACAATCGAAAAAGGCCAGCGTCATGTGACACGCGACTGATGCATCGGCGAGGTGATACGGAGCGTAAAACAAAATGTATTCCTTCCTTGCGTCCCGGCTTAAGCGCCAATAGCATGGGAGAGGGCATAACAGTGATTGTTTGATCATGGGGCTGCAGCCGTTTCCATCTGAAAGCCCAGTATGTACTTTATGAGAGGATAACGAACGTCCAACAAGGTGTCCCCCCCGCCGGAGTTCGTCTGTGAATGGACAAGTAATTGGTTGCTGCAATGAACTTAATATTGTCTGAAAATGATAAAAAGCAGCTTAGAAAACTGATAGATTTGGCCTTTTATATTGAATGCCATGCAAAATTTAATATGAGCCGGCATGCCAGAGCGGATCTATATGATATTATTAATGAGATAGATGCACTCATAGCCAGACTGGAAGAGCAGCAGGGTTTTCGATATAAGCCTAATAATATTATAAGAATAGCATATGCCCAAGCGGTTGGATATCAGGACTTTATTGATGTTTCGGTCGCTGAAGCCTGGAATAGCAAACAGCAGCCTGGAAACCAAAAAAGTTTATCTCACATAACGAAAAGAACGGCCGGGGATGAAGGGGTTAGCTTTGCCATCGCTGATACTTTCATCTTAGCGCCGCACGGTGGCGCCAATCAATATCTCGCATTTTTAAGACTGGCGCTTTCTGTTGCGACAAGCATTTATGGCCAGGTTAAAGGGCATAGCGAAAATGACCATATCATAAAGAGAGTGCTCACGAATCCTGCGACGCCACTGAGATGTGGTACTGTGATATTAACAGTCATGGCTGTTGGATATTTTTTAGGAGGGCATACACTCGAAGCAATCTTTTCGCTCTCGGTTGCTCTGGGAGATTACACTTTATCCGGTGTTCATGATTCCATTAGAAACTTTGCCCAAAAAGCAGGTGCGGCCGGTAAAGCCCTCATCATGCCTGAGATATACTATACAACGGGTCTTGTTTTAGCAGCACTGATCGCGGGACCTGAAGCTATTGCGATGTTACCTGTTCTGATTTATGCAGGCGTCATGTCAATTTGGAATTCTTTCAAGGCGGATGGATCAAACTTTGGACGGCCGATGCTGGCTTTTGCTGCGGCCACATTTATTACCGGGACAATCGGTTTCAGCCTTGCTGAAAATTACCGAGAAACCATGGCTGCGATTGGTAATTTTATATTTTCAATGACATATGTGAAAATTGCTGCGGATCGGGAAGACGGCTTTGGGCAAATGTTGAGCAACATTCGATATGAGGCAAAAGCCTTTCAAGAAGGCCTCATGAATTCGTTTTACAGAGTATTTTTTTAATGACCAGGTCGTTGGTGTTTAGAGTTCCCTATAGGGGATCCGTAAACCCCACGCCTTTAGGCGGCATGGGAT
>CAYUYL010000191.1:0-4600 GCA_964449195.1 uncultured Filomicrobium sp. | reverse complement strand
TGTTCGCCGTATCTGACTATGGCCAAATGTGCTTTTCCACCATTGAGTGTCGTGTGGTGCTGTGATACTGAATTTTCAATTTTCCAGCGATGTGTTGTATGTGATGCGTGTTACATTCTTACATTAAGCTCTGTTTTCAGGCATTCAGGAAAAATGGCTATGGCAGAGAGTTCCAATTCCGCGGCATTCTGGCCAAAGGCTGCTGTGAGCGCTGCTATTTTTCGCGGGGATAAACTTCTAATCGTGAAGCGCGGCAAAGGCGAAACCGCAGGGCTTTGGAGTTTTCCAGGTGGACACGTCGAAGCCGGGGAAACTGTGCGTGTAGCAGCAGCACGCGAAGTTTTTGAAGAGACCGGGGTACGGGCTGATATACGGCTACCCATGGATGTGCACGATGATATCGTTCTTGATGACATGAAAAAACTGCGTGCTCACTACATTGTCAACGTATTCTGTGGTACCTGGGTATCGGGCAAGCCGGTGGCTGCGAGCGATGCCCGGCAGGCGCGTTTTGTCCGTCTTGAAGATCTACAAGGCTACCGTTTGACGTGTGGTTTAGAAGGCTATGCTCAACATGCTGCTGAAATTCTAAGCCGGTCTGGGAAGGCCGGTACAGCGGGATGGTCAGGCTGAAACAAAAAATTCTATCACATGTAATCACGGCGTTGTCACGCATCGTGACTGCTCATGCCGATATCCGGGCGCTTTCTTGCTGCATCAAGGCAGTATGCGACAGTTTGGGAGCAATTCATGTCATTGATACAAACGTTTATAGCCGCAACGGTCATCGCGATGCTTTCTATGCCATCTCTGGCCTCGTCCCCGGCGCAACTTTGGAAGGTTGAGGGCTGGCAGAAAACAGATTTTACAAAAAAGTCCATAGATCTCAGAAAAATCCTTTCCGGCGGCCCGCCCAAGGACGGTATTCCATCCATTGACAACCCTGTTTTCAAGCCGGTGTCAGAGGAAAAAACTCTGACACCAACAGCCCCGGTCATAGGGCTTGAAATCAATGGTGAGGCCCGCGCTTATCCATTGCAGATCCTGATGTGGCACGAGATCGTCAATGATATGGTTGGGGGTAAGCCGGTAACAGTCACGTATTGTCCGCTTTGTAATGCAGCTATTGTTTTTGATCGGACAGTTGATGGCCGTGTCCTTGATTTTGGGACGACGGGCAAGCTGCGCAATTCAGATCTGGTGATGTACGACCGCCAGACGGAAACCAGGTGGCAGCAATTTACTGGCGAGGCTATTGTCGGATCTCAAACCGGTTCGGAATTGACCGTTCTGCCGTCACGCCTGGAAAGCCTGGAACAATTTCGCGAGCGTCATCCAAACGGTAAAGTTTTGGTTCCGAGCAATCCGGAATTACGCGATTACGGCCGTAATCCCTACGTTAGCTATGACAGTAGAAAGCGGCCCTATCCCCTTTACCGTGGCAGCATGCCGGAAGGTATTGGCGCCATGGAGCGTATCGTTGTTGTGCGCGAAAATGGAAAGCCGATGGCCGTAACGATGGAGCTTGTGCGCAAGAAGCAGTCCTATCAACTGGGAGCGGCTTTGATCTCATGGCGCAAAGGGCAGGCTTCGGCATTGGATACGGCAGACATTGCCCAAGGCCGTGATGTCGGTACTATTATTGTCCAGCGCAAAGACGGCAGCGGTAAATTGCAGGATGTGCCTTACGATGTTACGTTTGCGTTTGTTTTCCATGCTTTCCATCCTGATGAAACAATTACCATGCAATAACATCACGACTGTCCGGCGGTTTATGCGTGTATGACATTGACAGCCGCCGACAGAGACATCCGGTCATCTTATGATTGTGCTTGAAGCGCAAGCAGCCCCGGCCTTATATAAAAAGGCTTCCGGCCTAAGCGAATTATTTCTGATTATATGGATTTATGAGTTTGTTATCATTCCAGAGACATATCAGACGCGCCTGTGTTGTGGCACTTCTCCTGGTCACGCTTTGCCAAACGTCCTCTTTAAGCTTGGCCCAGCAGCCTGGCAAACCCTATGATCAACAGCTCTATAGATTGAGTGAAATTCTTGGAGCTGTTCACTATTTGCGCGAGCTTTGCGCTTCAAAAGACGGGCAAAAGTGGCGCGATAGTATGCAAGTCTTGATTGATGCAGAGGGAAGCACAGCCGCGCGCAAGGCGAAACTTACACGTCAATTCAACCGCGGATATCGTGGATATTCGCGCACGTACCGCAGTTGCACAGGGCAAGCTAAAAAAATAATAGATCGTTTTATAAAAGAATCTATCGAGATTACTGACGAGTTGATAAAACTAGCGCAATAATTTGACGTCTAAGCCTCATGATATGATTATTTATAGGATTGCTTGACAAAGGCTTATACAAAAAATGCATCTTTCATCAGGCCAAATTGGACAGCCAGAGCTTCCGTAGCCAGTATCCCGCCAAAAGCAACCAGCAGCAGACCGGACACTTTGTTGGTTTTCGCAAGGCTTTTGCCCTCGAAACGCTGGCTGAAATGGCTGGTGAGTAATGAGAGAAATATCCACCATGCCAGGTTTCCTGTTGTGATGGCAGCCACGAGCAGTAACGCGTCGGCATAGCTGCGTAATTCGACAAAGGTCCCAATACCTCCGAATATCGCAAAGAGACCGAGGACAGCGCCGGGGTTCGTCACTGTAAGAAAAAATGTCTTCGATATATCAAACAGGTAGGCCCGCACAGGCAAGTCTCGTGCCGTGTTCAAAGATCCTATCACCATTGGCGGCTTGAACCAAAGTGCAAGGCCGAACACAATCAAAGCGCTTCCACCAATTGTTTGAATGAATCTTTTATGGGTTTCAATCGCTCCGGAAATTGCACTGATGCCAAGGCTGGCGGTCAAGGCAATCAGCCCGTCACCCAGGGCAGCACCAAACCCGGCCGCCATACCGCCTAGAAAGCCGCTCTCAAGAGAGCGCTGAATACAAAGAATATTAACAGGCCCGACCGGCGCCGCAATAAGAATTCCGAGGACAAAGCCAACAGGAATGACCAGCGGGTTGGGGATATAGTCAAGCATAACCGCACGCTCTTTGATATCTTGTTGCGCATAAGTTTGCATAACAAGCTTTATTTTTTTCGTCCGCCGCGGTAAGCGCAAAGGGAACGATCGCGTTTGCTAATCGCAAGGAAGGATCTTTCGGATGTTTGACATCGGTTGGGGCCGATCCAGATTCTCTGTTTTACTCGTGATGTTTTTAGCATGTCTTATCCATGCTGCTGCCTTTATGCAAATTGTCAGCTGGCCGCACAGTGCGCTTGCAGCCAAGAAACAACGGCCGCCTGCGCTTCAAATTAGCGATGATGTGGATAAGCTGCCAGTCCAGGTGGCAGAAATGCGTGACGCTATTTTGGATGCGGCACGGCGCGGTCAGATCCGCGAACTGCTTGAGCCTGTCCAGATGAATGAACTCAAGCCGGATTTTGGTGATGTTTCAGCAAGGGCACCACTCAAGGGATGGAAAGATCTCTCCATTGATGGTCAAGGGCGCGAAATACTGGCCATACTTATTAATATTCTGGAAAGTCCCTACGCAATTACACGGCAAGGTCAGGATATCGAAAACAACAAACTTTATGTCTGGCCTTATTTCGCAGAGGTGCCGATTAACAAGTTACCGCCGCATCTTGAGACCCAGCTGCTCCGCCTCATTCCGCGGCAGCAGTATGCTGCTATGAAAAAAAGCGGCAAATATACGTTCTGGCGGCTTGTTATCGGAGCTGATGGCACCTGGCATTCCTTTCACCGTCAGAAATGAGCCGTATTCTTGTCTTGATCACGCGCCTTCAAGAAAACGTACTGGTTCACCATGAGCAGGTGTGTTGATTTCGCCTTCCCACATCACGCACCGTCCACGCACAAACGTGCCCACCGGCCAGCCTGTGACAGATATGCCGTCGTGCGGGGTCCAGCCACATTTGCTCTCAATCCAGTCGTTGGTAATCGTTTGCTGGCGTTTGAGATCAACAATGGTGAAGTCGGCATCATAACCCATGGCAATTCTGCCTTTGCCCGTGATGCCGAAAATGCGCTGCGGGCCATGGCTGGTCAAATCGACAAAACGTTCCAAGCTCAGGCGGCGGGCGTTCACATGGTCGAGCATAATGGGGACCAGTGTTTGCACGCCAGTCATGCCGGAATGCGAGCCAGGATAGGGATGGTCTTTTTCTTCGCGTGTGTGAGGTGCGTGATCTGAGCCAAGCACATCAACAGTGCCGTCCACGACGGCCTGCCAGATTCGCTCCTGGTGCCCGGCATCGCGCACAGGCGGGTTCATCTGGGCGTAAGTGCCAATGCGTTGATAACATTCGGGTGCTGTTAACGTAAGATGATTCGGGGTTACCTCCACCGTTGCCCATTCGCGATGCGCGCGCAGATAGTCCATTTCATCGCCGGTTGAGATGTGAAGCACATGCACGCGCCGGCGATACTTTTCGGCGAGCTGCACAAGCCGCTTCGTGGCAAGCAATGCGGCTTGTGTGTCGCGCCATTCCGGGTGTGAACTTGGAGCGCCCGGGCGGCGCAGATGTTCGCGTGAGATCAGCCGTGCCTCATCCTCGGCATGGAACG
>CAYUYL010000190.1:0-4618 GCA_964449195.1 uncultured Filomicrobium sp. | reverse complement strand
CAAGCTGATGGGCCAAAGCCCGATGACAGGATGAAGACGGCCGCCGGAATTTGCAATAGCAATGGTGCCGGGCCGGGCTTCGGCTTTCAACCTTGCAACCAGATCAAGAGGGAGAAAAGGCGTATCACTTGGGACGCTCACCAGCCAGCGCGCCTGAGGTGTATTGTTCTGTGCCCACAGCATTGCTGACAACAGTCCGGCAAGCGGCCCTTGATGGCCACCCAAGACATCTGGAAAACATCTCAATCCGAATACTGCCCAGCGTGCCGGATCACCATTTGCATTAATGGCCAGTGTACCAACCTGAGGCCTGATACGGTCAATCACACGCTGAATCATGGGGCTGCCAGACAACTCGAGAAGTCCTTTGTCGCAGCCTCCCATACGGCGCGCCAACCCACCGGCCAGAACCACGCCGGTCACATCAGAATTCTGGGGCGATGCGTCCATATGGGCTTGCCTCGATTGCACAAAAACACTGTAAAAAAAACAGGCCCGGTTTTCAGGTCATATTTTTCTCCGGTCACGCAAGCATCATTGCGAAAGAGTAACTCTTATAGGATTTTGCATGACCGGTAACCAGTGCAGACACGACAGACATTCTGTTGGTCATTCGTCAACATTGATCCTTACCCTGCCAAGAAGGCGTATAGGCTGTGTTATTAATGAATAGGTTTGCAAAGCATGTCAAAATTGAAGATTGCCGTCATTGGTTCTGGAATATCAGGTCTGGCATGCGCCTGGCTTTTGTCGAAACGGCACAACGTTACGCTGTTTGAACGTGAGGACCGCCTTGGCGGGCACAGTAACACCGTAAAAGTGACAACACCGGATGGCCCGGTGGGCATCGATACCGGTTTCATCGTTTATAACGAGGTTACCTACCCTAATCTAACCGCATTTTTCGCGCATCTTGACGTCGAAACGGCGCGCAGCAATATGAGTTTCGGAGTCTCACTTGATGCTGGTGGGTACGAATATTCCGGCAGTGGCCTTGGAGGCTTGTTCGGGCAACCAGCAAATCTTGTGAACCCACGCCATTATGCAATGCTTTACGACATGCTGCGCTTTTTTAAAACGGCAGCGAAACTCGATGCCAATGCCTGTGATCCGGGTCTGACTCTTGCTGAATGGCTTAATCAATCCGGCTATTCTGAAGACTTTGCACAGCGCCATATTCTGCCCATGGGCGCCGCTATCTGGTCCGTTCCGGCGGCACAGATGATGGATTTTCCCATCGTTGCGTTTGCGCGCTTTTTTCAAAACCACGGCCTTCTGAAAATACGCAATCGACCCAAATGGCGCACCGTTGTCAACGGCAGCCGCAATTACATCGCTAAAATCATAGCGGACTTCAGCGGTACAGTGCGCATGGGGTTTGACGTGCAACAACTGACACGCAGAGATTCAGGCGTCGACGTGCTTGCCAATAACGGTGTGGTCGAACGGTTCGATCATTGTGTGCTCGCAACTCATGCCGATCAGGCTCTAAACATGCTGGGAGATGCTGATCCAATTGAGCGCGGCCACCTTGAGGCTTTTCAATATTCCGGTAATGAGGCCGTGCTCCATACCGATGAGAGCATTATGCTGAAGCGCCGCAGACTGTGGTCAAGCTGGAATTATGTTTCTTCAAATCCGGCCGAAAATCCAACCGTGACGTACTGGATGAACAGCCTGCAACCGCTGCCAACAAAACAAAACTACTTCGTCACGCTTAATCCATCCGCTCCTATTGCGGACAATCACGTTGCCGGCCGCTATCATTACATGCATCCCATGTTCAACGCAGCCGCAATTGCAAAACAGAAACATCTGTGGTCTCTGCAGGGACGGTGCCGTCTCTGGTTTGCCGGCAGCTATTTCGGGTACGGTTTTCACGAGGACGGCTTACAGGCCGGTCTGGCGGTTGCCGAAACCCTGGGCGGTGTTACAAGGCCTTGGCAGGTCGAGGCTCAATCAGACCGGCTTCATTTCGATGAGGATGGTGAACCGAATACCATCATGGATGCTGCCCAATGATCCGCGGAGCTAAAATCTATTCTGGTCACGTATACCATAAACGCTTGCGCCCCAAGCAACATCAATTGAATTACGCGGTCTTCTCCATGCTGATCAATGTTGATGATCTGGAGGACGTCAGCCGCCGGTCATGGCTGTTTGGTTATAATCGGCGCACTCTGTTCAGCATCTATGATCAAGACTTTGGCCGCCGTGATGGCACTCCGATTGCGCAATATGCACGCGAAATACTGGCTGACGCTGGTTTTGATGCCCAAAACTATTCGATATCTTTGCTGGCATATCCCAGGGTTCTGGGATACGCTTTCAATCCGTTAAGCGTTTATTATTGCGCCGGTGAAGATAATAGTCTGCGTGCAATGATCTACGAGGTGACCAACACTTTTGGTGAACGGCGTTGTTACGTGGTTGATGCACAAGCAAGCCAACGCGATATCCATGCTCATAGTTGCGCAAAAGAAATGTATGTATCACCGTTTGCATCGGTAAAAGGACGGTATGGTTTCCGCATAACCCGGCCATCTGAAAAACTTCTTGTTGGTGTGAACTTTCGTGATGAGGCAGGCCCGTTAATCAAAACATTCTTTCGTGCAAATGCGCAACCATTTCATGATGGTATGCTGCTGAAGCTGGGTCTGACATATCCTCTGATGACACTGAAAGTAATAGCCGGAATTCACGTCGAAGCATTGCAGCTTTGGTTAAAGCGCATTCCCATCACAAAACATCCGGCTACACCAAAATTTGCTGCTTCATCATCCCGGGCAGACCAGCTGTAAAGGATCGCGCTATGGCCGTAAAAAACTGTTCCCTTGATCAAAGTCAAACAGACCGTGTCAAGATAAAGGGCTTGGTGAACCGTATCATTCTCCGCGGCTTGTCCACGGCCCTTCGCAAGCTCAAATATGGAAAACTGGACGTCGTTCTTCCTTCCGGCGTTCAAGCAACAGTCTTCGAAGGCCAGGCAGTACCGAATTGTGACGTCGTGTTACATCTGAAAAATTTTGGCGTTTTCTGGAAATCGATGCGGCGCGGCACAGTCGGCTTTGCAGCAAGTTACATGGATGGCGATTTCGAAGTGAATAACCTCGCCAACACCTTCCGCTTCTTTATCAAAAACAAGGAGCAGCTTGGCCACGCGGGCCAGGTTTTTTTTAATACCCGCCTCCCTGACAAATTATTTCATCGCGGCCGTGCCAACACCAAACAGGGCAGCCAACGCAATATCGCAGCGCATTACGATCTTGGAAACGCTTTTTATGCCGAGTGGCTTGATGAAAGCATGACATATTCAAGTGCACTGTTCGATGGTGATCAACCTCTTCATCAGGCACAGGAAGCAAAATACCAGCGCATTGCAGATTTAATAGCGCTTGAACCAGGCAAATCAATGCTCGAAATCGGCTGCGGTTGGGGCGGAATGTCTGAATTGGCGGCGCGGCGTGGAGCAGACGTAACAGCATTAACGGTCTCACGTGAGCAGTTGCAGTATTCCAAGGAGCGCATCAGCCGTGCAGGATTCGCAAATACCGTTGATGTTCGTTTCGAAGATTACCGTGACTGTCAGGGAACATTCGATGGCATCGCTTCCATTGAAATGATTGAAGCTGTCGGTGAAGAAAACTGGAGCACTTATTTCAATACCCTCGCTGCACGTCTCAAGGCGGGAGGCCGGGCGGCTGTTCAAGCCATTACAATTGAACCAGAACTTTTCAAAACGTATCGCACAAAACCTGATTTTATTCAGCGCTTTATTTTTCCAGGCGGCATGCTGCCGACGGAGCAAGCGCTGGACGAGCATGCCAAGGCTGCAGGCCTCGAAGTTCTGGACAAGGAGCGCTTCGGGCAATGTTATGCACGCACCCTTAAAGAGTGGCGTTCGCGCTTTGTTGACGCTTGGCCGCGCCTTGAGGGCATGGGATTTGACCAAAGGTTCCGAAGGATGTGGTTATATTACCTGACGTACTGCGAAGTTGGGTTTGAGCAGGGAACCATTGATGTCGGGATCTACGTTTTCAGAAAGCCTGCGACTGATCTACCCTCATCCGCTGCCGCTTAACGAACGTAACCTGATGAATACAACAATTAATCAGGTTACGTATTATGCCCAACGATATGAGCCCCATACTGGAGCAACAGGAATTTTCACTGACAAATTTCCTTGAAGGCAAAACCCAGGCATGGGGTATATTTGAAGATCGCTTCGGCAAAGTCAAACTCCGCTTTGCCGTCGAGATGAACGGAAGCTGGTCTGGCGATACCTTTATTTTGCTTGAAGACTTTGATTACGACGACGGTCGCAAGGAAAAACGCGAATGGCACGTCAAACCCGGCGAGAACGGCTATTTCACAGCCACATGTGACGATTGCATCGGACAGGCCGTTGGCCAAACCGATAACAATGAAATACAGATGCGCTACCGTTTCCGTCTTAAACTGAAAAAGCGTACGTTAGACGTCGATTTCCTAGACCGCTTGATCAAAGTTGATGAACAACGCGTCGTCAACCGGGCAATAATGTCAAAATGGGGTATTAAGCTCGGTGAACTTTCTCTATTTTTCGAGAAAGTGTCTGACAGCTGATCAAAGCTTTAGA
>CAYUYL010000189.1:0-4679 GCA_964449195.1 uncultured Filomicrobium sp. | reverse complement strand
GATCTGAATCATAAGTGATTCTGATGACTCAACATTTTTACGGACAGGCTCTTACGCTTTTTATTACGGACCTGCAATCTTCAAAAAAACCTCATTCAAACAATAGTCCATCAAAACAAAATATATTTTCATTTTTCTCCCTTAATAAAAATAAAGGAGAAAAGCTCAAATCTCATTTGCAATATTTTAAACTTGTAAATACTGCCTTATTATATTATAAATATATTTCATATCAAAATAGAAAACGTGCACTGAATTCAAAGCACGATTGCATGCCGATACATACTTTTAGAGGTATTTAAAATGATAACATCCGGCTCGATATTAAACGCGGCGTTACGCTCCTGGCAACTCGGACTGCTCGCATCGACAAGCGTTGTTCTGTCTATTGCTTCTGGCTGGACAACATGGGACGGCATGCGGAACTTCACAGGGGGCGCGACACTCGCGCTCATGATAACCTTTGGAATTCAAGGTGTTATGCTTGTCTTATCCTGGTTGATTGGCAGCCGGCTTTCCGAATTCCTGCATCCTGGCGCTCGTCGTACTGCAGCCTCACCCAATTTGGCGCCACGCGAGAAACTGATGATTTCAATTCTGCAAACGATCATCATACTATCGTTTGGCCTGCTCTTTACCTCTCTCTATCTCACTTATATTTTTGAGGCCAACAGATACATTCCCAGTCCACTTACGGCTTTTGTTGATTTAAGAGCTCTATTTGCCATATTATTTTTGTCATCTTTAATACTCGCCTTCCTGAAATATAGGGATGCCATCACCGAATATACTTTACAGGCGTCAAACTTTACGATGCGCAACATTGTGCCAATTGCAATGTTAACAGCCTGTGCTTTTGCTTCCGTATTTTTTTCTTTTGATTCTTTGTTTTCATCCATAATGCCCCAGGAGGAACGCCAGCGTATGGCGCAATTGCGTTCAAGCTCGGAGACATCTCAAATTCTGAATGATATTGCCGACACGGCCACAGCACGTAAAACGGCCTCAGCCCAGGCGTTACTTGCAACACCGCAATGGTCGGCTTTTATGCTCCAGCTCACGCAGCTGGATGGGCATTTGCAAAAAGTTCCGGTGCAAGCGCAAGAAAACTGGGATGAAACGCGGCAACGCTCAATCAATGAAACAGCCAACAGGGCAAAATATACTGAGAAACTCAAACTCAGCCTTAACCGCAGCAGACTGGCGCAAACCAGGCTGACAGACCGGCTCAAGGAAAATCGCCAAAGTATCAGCCGCATAGACCAGGATATTGCAGGCTTTGACAGACAGCTTCGTGAGCTTGAGAAGCAGATTGTCAGCAAGGCCGTGGCGCTGGATGGCGAAGAGCGCGGTCTGGGGACAAGCGGTCTTGCTGGCCGCGGCCCGCAATATCGCCGTATCGCCAGCGAATTAGCGCTTCAGGAAGCACGACGTGACAACTTGCTTCTCCAGCGTCAACGTTTTGCCGAGCGGCGCGATGCGCTGCAAAACCGTTTAATTGCGATGGAAACGCAGTTCGCTGCAACATCAGCTGAAGTACAAAAGCTGAATACGCAACTCACCCAGACCACAGAAATCCAGGCCTCGGCAAATGGTTTTTCATCTCCTCGGGACATTGCAGCAGCAGCGGAACAACAAACCTCACAGCTGAGCAGGGCCCTGTGGGACTTTAAAAACAGACCGACACCAGAGTATCTTGCAAATCTGCAAACCACATGCACACGGGCACAGGACTTTCTCAAACTATCCCAAGCAGCATCGGCGCCGCCGCTGCAGGTCTCATGCGATACCAGCGCCGTGCAGAAAGCCGCCCTTCAGACCTTTGCCGTTCATCGTGATGCAGCTGCATTTCAGCAGCGCTGTATGGCCAAGAATTCTGAAACCAGCAGCCTTGTATTTGCTGATCGCATCGTATTTGTCCGTGACTGTCTTGATTTTGCCGGGCTTCGGCCAAGCGAGAGCAGCGATATCGTCCAGAGAATCGATCGTCTTGAGCGTGAACGCGATGACAAGGCACACAGGTTCGTTGTCACAACCAACGCTTTCTTAGATGGCAACAAACTGGCGTTTCTCGCCCTTGCCATCGCATTGGCCATTGATGCACTGGTGCTCGCATCAGGATTTCTTGGCGCGATGGCAAACCGCTCACCGCTTGCCGGATCAGATCTTGCACCAGAACACAGCACTGAACAGCGTGAGGCCATCATGCAGGCAGCACTGCTGCCGGATATAGCAATCAACGCACGCGCCGCCCTGGAAGCTATCCAGCCTTTGAAACATGGACATGAACAGGATAATAATACGGGTGACTGGACACACCGGCTTAATCTGACGGCTGCAGACAGCAGCAATCCACAGACTGCCGCAACCTTGAGCAAAATTGCCAATGCAGCGGCAACCATTGGCGCAGCACGCCGGATAGATGATGCCTCAACACTCATACACATCAAACCGCAACTCGTTGATTATCTGTCGCGCGTCTCACAGGCTACATCGCACTTGGGAGATAACGATCAAGAGCTGCGCATAAGAGCGGCGCTGTCGAAAGCTCTCGGCCCGAATGCAGCGCTGCACGCACAGACGCTTTTGGAATACTTAAGGCCATCGGTAAGCGAGCAAGGCTTCAGCTCGGAAATCGACCAAAACGGGATTGAAGCGAAGCATAAAGATATTACCCGCGCCTGCCTCAACGCCGCATCTGCATTCGGCCTCCTAAAGCAGCCTGATCATAGCCAAGCTCACATCATAATGAGCAAACCTGAGCTATATTTTGCCTTGCTGCATCTCTCTCAAGCTGCATCATCAGATGATCACGCAGTCCACAGGGTTTATGCAAATACATCAGCATATCAGCCCAAAAAGCAATCTCATGTGCAGCAGGGCACTCCTGCTCCCTACAAATATAGCACGCGCAAAGCTGACCCTGATGTCAGCGAAAGCAAAGTATCAGCCGGGGTGGCACAAGCTGCACCCTCCAGCATGAAGAATGGTAAAGCTTCGCATCATATGCCCTGACTTTGGGCTACCGGGCTGTAACGTTTGCATACGCTCACCTGATGGCCCGGATACATCAGCTGAAACTCAAGATGTTCTCTGATCTTACTAAAACCTTGGCAATCCCGGCATTTATTGCCGGGAGCCATTGCTCAACAAGCTTGGCTGGCCGAAGCCTTCCTTCTCAGCCACTACGTTTGCTCCGGCAGCTTTATTTCCGGGTTTAAATTCACAAAATCATAAAGTGAACGATCGAGAAGATGTGATGGCCGTGTGTTGGACAGCGCCTTCAGCATGACGCGCTTGCGCCCGGGCGTTGTCTTTTCCCACGAGGAAAGCATGGCCTTGATTTCCTGTCTCTGCAGGCCGTCCTGAGAGCCGCATAGATCACACGGAATAATAGGGAACTGCATGTATTGCGCAAACTTGCCAATGTCTGCTTCCCAGCAATGGGCAAGAGGCCGGAGGACGGTCAGATCACCATCCTCGTTGAGGAGCTTTGGCGGCATCGTCGACAGCCTGCCACCGTGGAAAAGATTGAGAAAAAACGTTTCCAGAATATCATCGGCGTGATGGCCGAGCACGACGGCCTGGCAACCCTGTTCTCGCGCGACTCGATAGAGAATGCCGCGGCGTAGCCGTGAGCACAGTGAGCAGTAGGTGCGATTGGCCGGGATTTTATCTGTGACGATCGTATAAGTATCCTGAGTTTCGACGTGGTGCGGAATGCCAAAGCGTTTGAGATAGTTCGGCAGAATGTTTTTGGGAAAGCCCGGCTGGCCCTGATCGAGATTGCAGGCCAGAAGCTCAACGGGCAGCAGACCGCGCCATTTCAGATCGTGCAGCAGGCTCAGCATGGCATAGGAATCCTTACCGCCTGACAGACAGACGAGCCATTTCCCGCCGGCCTTGGCCATGGCGTAGTCCTCAATTGCTGCGCGTGTTTCGCGCACCAGGCGTTTGCGCAATTTTTTGGCGGAGACAGAGCCCGGATAGCCTGCAAAAAGCGGATGTCCGTCGTCAGCAGCCTCCTGCACCGTTTCCCCAAGTGCCTGCTGTTCCTGGTCACCGCAGTTTTCCGGCCTGATTGGCGTATTTGGATCTTCCATGCGCGCCCTTTGCACTCCGCTTTTTTTACTTTCAGAGCAACTATGTAACGGCACGCAGACGGCCTGCCAAGAGGTATGGAAGTGTCTTATAAATAAGGGGGGGCGCAGAACCAAGATATGAGCAGGGCTGTAACAGGTCTGTTACGTTTCATTTGATACATAGTGCTGACATTAATAATTTTTTAACGGAGATAGACATGTTACTCTATCAATCCATCAGAACTGCGGTTGTTGCGTCTGCACTCGTTGTTGCATGCGTGTATCTTTGTATTGCGTGCCGTAAAGATCAAAAAACTGATCATGCAATAGCGCTTATTAAAGCACTTCTGAAACCTTAATTATCTGATCGTTAGGAAAAGTGCCATGGCTGAAACTCCTGCGGCTTCATCTCCGCGCAACGTAAAGATGATTATCAACGGTGAACCGGTTGATGCGGCATCCGGTGAAACCATCGCGATTAAGGCGCCTGCCACACGCACAACTTTTGCCACCGTTCCCCGCGGCGGTACTGAAGATGTTCAGCGTGCCGTTGCAAGTGCGTCTGCAGCGCTTCCGAGCTGGTCGAAAGTGGCGCCG
>CAYUYL010000188.1:0-4687 GCA_964449195.1 uncultured Filomicrobium sp. | reverse complement strand
TCGATTAAGGGCATTGAATCACAAGTGATTCCAATGAAACAAGTTTTTATCGGACAGGCTCTCAGTTTAAAGTGGCGAAGTTTTAAGAATGTAGCCGAGCTAAGGTGTTGTTTTTTAGATTTTAGATGTTTTAAGAAGTGGAATTGCTTTAAACCTCACGTGCGCAAAGTACTGCTTTTGGTCTCATGCATCAAGACTATCATGCATACAACCACCATGAAGAGGAATTCGTTTTCTCAGTGTGGCTCGGCTGCCGTTTAAATATGAAGCGGAATCATCCCGGTGCATTGATTTTGCCCAAATCCTGTGACAAGCCGATATTGGCTCACATGTCCAACCGTACCATGGCACCCACGCCATGGTACGGGATGAGGGCCGTAGAAAGCGTTATTATTTACGCAGCCGTGTCATATCTCTCGCTGGAGGTGCGTCCATGTATGCCATTTGGTTCGTTATAATCACCGCTGTTGTCATGGCAGCTTCTCCGCTTGGCGCGATGCCGCCACTGCCGCTGCCGAAACCTCTGCCGATAGATAAGCGCGTCACCAAGCTGCCCGCACCGCGCGCCACCACCTTGTTTCGTGCCCAGAAGGTTGGCGCGGCGCTGCAGTCTGCAGCATTTGGTTTTTATACCCGTGGTTGCCTTTCGGGTGCTGAGAAACTTGCTGATAATGGCCCGGCCTGGCAGGCGATGCGTTTGTCACGCAATCGTCACTGGGCTCACCCAATGACGATACGCCTGGTACAAAAGCTTGCGGCAACGGCAAGGGCAAAAGATGGTTGGAACGGCCTTCTTGTCGGTGATTTGTCGATGCCGCGCGGCGGGCCGATGTGGCCAAGCCATAGCAGCCATCAAATCGGTCTTGATGCGGATATCTGGCTGACGCCGATGCCGAACCGCCGGTTCAGCCGGAAAGAGCGCGAAATCACGTCGGCAACCTTTATGCTGACAAAAGATCACCTTTCAGTCAATCGTGCCGTGTGGACGGCGGCCCATGCAAGGCTGATCAAGCGCGCAACGTCATTCCGGGAAGTGCAGCGTGTGTTGGTGCATCCGGCTATCAAAAAAGAACTCTGCCGTGTAGCAGGCAATGATCGTGCTTGGCTTTCGAAAGTGCGTCCTGTGCGCGGCCACAACTATCATTTTCATATCAGATTGCGTTGTCCGCCAGGTTTTAGCGGATGTCGGCCGCAGAAGGACCCAGGCACCGGAAATGGCTGCGGCGCTGAGCTTGATAGGTGGTACAAGTGGCTGCACGCCAGGTTAAAGCCGAAACCCAAAAAACGTATCAGCAAATCACGCCCAAAGCGGGAACGCCGCTGGATTACTATGGCCGATCTGCCGTCACAATGCCAAGCCGTTTTGAATGCTGCCGGAACGCCTTCCGCGCCCTCGCCACAGCTTGCAATCCGCCCGTAGCAGGGAATGCAATGGTTATGAACAAGGTCATGCTTAACATCTGCATATTTGTTTGCAGCGTCTGGTTTGTTGCCTCGGCATGCGCGCAGACGAAGCATGCTTTTATTGTTGGTGTTGATAAATACGATAATCTGGAGCCACATGCTCAGCTGCAACGTGCCGTCAACGATGCGCGGTCCATTGGAGCAGCACTGAAAGATCTCGGTTATCGCACAAGCATTCACGAGAACGTCAAACGTTGGCAGTTTAACGAGGCCTGGCAAACGTTCCTGAACCAGCTTTCAAGCGGTGATGAGCTAATTATTTATTTCTCGGGTCATGGCATTGAGATCAATAGCGACAACTATCTGCTTCCGAGCGATATCCCTATGGTGAACCAAGGCCGTGAAGCGCAAATCAAGCGTGAAAGCATTAGTTTACACAATCTACTCCTTGATTTACGCGAAAAGAAACCACGTGTCAGTTTGATCATTCTGGATGCCTGCCGTGATAATCCTCTGGTAGCACCGGAATTGCGGAATGCCGCGTCACGAGGAGGACTGGCAAACATTGATGCGCCGCAGGGCACATTCATCATGTTTAGCGCCGGTGCAGGCGAGACGGCCTTAGATCGTTTGCCCAAGGGGGATACAAATCCGGTCAATTCTGTTTACACGCGTCACCTGCTCCCGTTGCTAACAACGCCGGGCCTCTCACTGCAGCAGATGGCAACTCAAATTCGCCTCAAGGTTTATCAATTGGCCCGCACTGTGTCTCATCGTCAGCGGCCAGCCTATTATGATGGCGTTATTGGAACATATTGCGTAGCCGGGTGCGAGGTAGGGCCAGTCGTGCCCAGCCGACTTGATTTCAGAAAGGTTCCTCTGGCAGTAAGCCGCAGCCACGCGAAGCTGCCACCACTTCCTGTTCTATCTGGCGTTTATAAACAAGGGGTGCATCTTGGCTTTCAGGAGCGTGACCGTACCCAGCCCCAGACCCAGGCACCGGTTCAGGTGTCAAAGCCGTATCCAGAGCAATCCATCTCTGAAGCCTCGCCGGCTCCGGTTGCCTCGCCTATGCGCTATATTGCAGTTTTGTCCGTCAGACCCAGCCGTGTCCGTTCCCTTCGGAGATTGGCCGACATGCAGACACATTATGCCAGTATTCTTGGTTATGATGTGCTGGATGTACATCGTGTAGACCGTACCTTGCGCGGCCGGGGCGTTGTGTATCGGGCTGTTTTAGGGCCGACGCGGTCACGCCGTGAGGCGATCCATATCTGCAACAGACTGAGAACAGCCGGTTATGCCAACTGTCGGGTTGCTCCATACTGAATGTGCTGGGGTTTAAATCCTATGCAAATTCTGCCTGTTATACCAAGCCGCAAGAGGCTTGATTCTTTGTATTTGGCAAGCCGTTGTCTTATCAACGCTCTACGTCCGTGGCAAAAAGGTCGGCCAATACGCGCTCGCGTATTAGATATCCAGATCAGTTGCGAAGGCAGCCCTATCCTGAATAAAGCGGAAGCGGGCTTCTGGTTTGGACCCCATCAAGGCGTTGACGGCAAGGCCGATTTCACTGCGCTCGCCCTCCCCTATTTCAACCTTTAGCAGGGTGCGCTTTTCCGGGGTCATGGCGGTTTCTTTAAGCTGTGATGCGTTCATTTCACCGAGGCCCTTAAAGCGGCTGACTTCGATTTTTTGATTGGCCTTGAAGACGCCAGCCTCCAGAAGTTTCTGGCGTTCATCCTCATCACGGGCATAAAATGTTTTGGCACCCTGGGTTAGCTTGAACAGTGGTGGGACCGCGATATAAAGGTGTCCATCTGCGACCAGGTCCGGCATTTGCTGGTAAAAGAACGTGATTAGTAGTGAAGCGATATGGGCGCCGTCTACGTCAGCATCCGTCATGATAATAACGCGCTCGTATCTCAATTCGTTGACTTTGAAATGCTTGCCGATTCCGCAGCCAAGAGACTGGATCAGATCTGAGAGCATCTGGTTCTGGCTCAACTTCTGGGATGAGGCGTTGGCCACGTTGAGGATTTTTCCGCGCAGCGGCAGCACGGCTTGCGTTTTAGGGTTGCGCGCCTGCTTGGCAGACCCGCCCGCAGAATCGCCCTCGACAATGAAAATCTCGGTCCCAACGTTGGAATTCGAAGAGCAATCCACCAGCTTGCCCGGCAGACGCAATCTTCGTGTTGCCGTTTGGCGTGAAATATCGCGTTCGCGGCGCCGGCGCAGGCGGTCTTCTGCTTGTTCAATTGCCCACTCAAGCAGTTTTCCGGCTTGTTGCGGTGAATCTGCAAGCCAGTGGTCAAACGCATCGCGTACGGTTGTCTCAACAATGCGTCCGGCTTCCTGGGTCGCGAGCTTATCCTTGGTCTGGCCCTGGAATTCCGGTTCGCGGATGAAGACAGACAGCATGCCTGCAGCTGTGCTGATAACGTCATCGCCGGTAATTTGGCTTGCTTTCTTGTTGCCTACGAGTTCACCATAGGCTTTTAAGCCGCGTGACAGGGCTGCACGTAGACCTAACTCGTGGGTGCCGCCATCCGAAGTCGGAATCGTATTGCAGTATGAATGCATGAAGCCATCGTGGCTGGCGACCCAGGAGATGGCCCACTCCACGGAGCCGTGACCGCCTTCCTTTTCGACGCGACCGCTAAACATATCCTTGGTAATGGTCATCTGGCCATCAATAGAGGCTTTCAGATAATCGCTCAGACCGCCTGGAAAATGGAACACGGCGTCTGCTGGCGTATCGTCTGTAATCAGATCCGGATCGCATGACCAGCGAATTTCAACGCCGCCAAACAGATAGGCTTTGGAGCGCGCCATCTTCATCAAGCGGGCCGGTTTAAACTTTGCGTTGTCACGGAAAATAGTCGAATCTGGCAGGAAACGCACTTTTGTACCACGGCGGTTCATAATTGATCCGAGCTTCTGAAGGTTGCCGTCAGGCGTGCCCTGGTTAAAGACCATGCGGTAGAGTTGCTGACCTCTGGCGACCTCCACCTCAAGCACTTCGGATAATGCGTTGACAACAGAGACACCGACACCGTGCAAACCGCCTGATGTGTTATAGGCCTTGCCGTCAAATTTTCCGCCGGCATGCAGTGTTGTCATAATAACTTCAAGCGCAGATTTCTTTTTGAACTTTGGGTGAGGATCAACCGGGATACCGCGGCCGTTATCACTGACCGTTAGATAGCCATCGCTTCCAAGGTGGACGTCAATCCAGGTGGCATGGCCCGCGACTGCCTCATCCATCGCGTTATCGATGACT
>CAYUYL010000187.1:0-4703 GCA_964449195.1 uncultured Filomicrobium sp. | reverse complement strand
GGCATAGTTTCAGAATTATAATACAATTTCACATTTCATATTGCAGACGCCAATGCCCCAGGATTCGACACTCCAAATCAGCAAACCGGATGATGCGGCTTTTGTTGTTGCCGCGCTTTATAAATTCACCACCCTTGATGCAGAAACGCTGGAAGAGACCCGCACGCAGCTCAAAGCTGACTGCATCACCGCTGGCATCAAGGGGACACTCCTGCTGGCGCCAGAAGGCGTAAACGGCACGATCGCCGGCACCCGCGACGCTATTGATGCTGCGCTGGAAATCATTCGCCAATTGCCCGGCTGCCGCGATATCGAACATAAGGAATCATGGGCATACGAGCCTCCTTTTCAGAAGATGAAAGTTCGCCTCAAAACCGAGATTGTGCGTATGGCGGTACCGGCCATCGATCCCAATCGCATCGTCGGAAGTTACGTGGAGCCTGAGGATTGGAACGCCCTGATTGCAGCACCCGATGTCATTACCGTTGACACGCGCAACGGCTATGAAGTGGAAATCGGCACCTTTCAGGGAGCTGTTGACCCTGGCACAGACGCATTCCGGCAATTTCCTGAATGGGTCAAGACCAACCTGGACCCCGCTGTACACACTAAGGTCGCGATGTTCTGTACCGGCGGCATCCGCTGCGAAAAAGCAACCGCCTATCTTAAAGAACAGGGTTTTGCGGAGGTGTACCACCTCAGAGGCGGTATTTTAAAGTATTTGGAGACCATCCCACCTGCAGAAAGCCTTTGGCAGGGTGAATGTTTTGTTTTTGACGACCGTGTCTCCGTCAAACATAATCTGGACGTCGGAAACTATGAGTGGTGTCAGGTTTGCGACGGCCCGGTTCTACGCGGCGCAATCTGCTGCCCGGCAGCAGGTGATCAGAACAGCGAAGACTGAAAAGCAAGAGGAACTGGCTGGTATGAGAGATGCTACGAGGCCAATTCAGTCCAGTGTATGGACGATACGCCTGGCTCTGTTTTCCACGGCAATTGTCCTTTTGACCATCCTGTTCCATCGTATTTTCGGCATGGGAACGCTGGTTGCGCTCAACCTCTTTACACTCGCCTTCATGGGGGCTGGCTTAGCCTTGATGTCGGGAGCTTTTGCGCTGGTCAGAATCTGGCAGCGCGGGTGGCAAGGAGGCCCAAACGCATTGATAGGCATGACCATAGCCTGCTGCATCCTGGCATGGCCGCTCAACGTGCTTTCCGTCATGAATAAATACCCCATGATAAACGATATCGCCACCGACTTGCGAGACCCGCCACGTTTCACACTGCTTGCCGACAAGCGGCCGCGTGGGGCCAACTCCATAATATATCCGGGAGAGGCTTTCGCAACTAAGCAACGCAAGGCCTACAAAGATATCGGCCCATTACAGTTCAACCGGCCCGCCATTGAAATGCTTGAACTGGCGCGGCAAGCCTTACGCAGGATGCATATGGTTGTAGCAGGCGTTGTGCCAATTGACAGCCAGGAAACAGGACGGGGGCAGATTGAAGCAACCGACCGCACACTGATTTTTGGATTTTATGATGATATCGTGGTGCGCATAACGCGCATCAGCGGCGGTTCCTTGGTCGACATACGCTCGTCATCGAGATTTGGCAAATCCGATCTTGGCCGCAACGCAATGCGTATCAGAGAATTTCAAGAGGAGCTGGTGGCCAGGGTTCAGGCTACCGTCCCGGCTGAGGCAAAACCAGGTTCATAGGCCTTGGCAGACAAATGACGGGATATATCAGGCAACAACGGCGGATATAGGCGTCCGGCAATGCGGAATGGTAAAATGAGAACGACAAGACCAACGAGCTGAAAAGGAGAACGCCCCATGGCCGGTCCAGATCAAGACCCTATCGTCATTGTTGCCGCCGCACGCACCCCTATGGGAAGCTTCCAGGGCGCGTTACAGGCAATGACAGCAACACAATTAGGCGCAGCTGCAATTCAGGAAGCTGTTGCTCAGGCCGATGTGTCACCAGACGATGTAAGCGAGGCATTAATGGGGTGCGTGCTCCCGGCCGGCCAAGGTCAGGCTCCCGCACGTCAGGCAGCACTTGGCGCCGGGCTGCCGGACAGCGTGCCGTGCACGACGGTGAATAAAATGTGCGGCTCGGGCATGAAAACCGTGATGATGGCCCACGATGCCCTGCACGCACGCGTATCAGACGTGATCGTCGCAGGCGGCCTCGAAAGCATGACGAACACACCATATCTGCTGCCGAAAATGCGCGCAGGCCAGCGCCTCGGCCATTCCGTAGCACAAGATCATATGTTTCTTGATGGCCTGGAGGATGCCTACGATAAAGGCCGGCTCATGGGCACATTTGCCGAGGATACAGCACAACACTATCAACTCACACGGGAAGCTCAGGATAACTTCGCTATCGAAAGCCTGAAGCGCGCCAAAACGGCCAATGAAGATGGATCGTTTGCCAGCGAAATAGCTCCCGTCACGATCAAAACCCGCAAAGGCGAAACGACGATTGCACAGGACGAGCAGCCTTTCAACGCCGACATTGCCAAGATACCAAAACTAAGGCCAGCCTTTCGCGAAGGCGGTACAGTGACTGCTGCCAACTCCAGTTCCATTTCAGACGGTGCCGCCGCGGTTGTGATGATGCGCTTCAGCGAAGCAGAGCGGCGCGGTCTGAGACCACGCGCCAAAATCGTTTCAACTTCAAGTAACGCGCAAGCCCCACAGTTGTTTACGACCGCACCGATTGGGGCCATCCAAAAGGTGCTGAACAAAGCCAACTGGTCCACCAATGACATTGGGTTGTTTGAAATTAACGAGGCTTTTGCCGTAGTAACTATGGCTGCGATGCGGGATCTTGATATTCCGCATGATAAAGTCAACGTTCACGGCGGTGCCTGCGCGCTAGGCCATCCGATTGGGGCTTCCGGCAGCAGAATCATTGTTACGCTTCTCAACGCAATGGAAAAATACGATCAAGATCGCGGCGTCGCCTCGCTATGCATCGGCGGCGGCGAGGCAACTGCGGTTGCCTTGGAGCGTATACGATAGGGGGGCCGTTTCAGTGGCCATCAGAACTGTCTACGGGCATTCGTCTCTGGCAGCAGCCAATAGCCGTTGACCGGCCTGGCGGAGGGCGGCGTGAGCAGCGTCGGATTCTTTTTTGAGTGTCCCGAGTTGCAGGATGCCGTCCGGGTGCCGCAAAAGCCCTAAGAAGACCGCATGCAGCTTCACATCACCATCCAGGCCGATGACATCTCGGATGCTTTTCGGCAAAGCCCGCGTTGCAGGGTCGGCGATTGCACGGACGGCAAGAAATGGGAGGCCAGCCTCGTGAGCAGCTTTGGCAACGCAGTGGCTTTCCATATCAACCGCCACGGCACCATGACGTTGGCGGAGCATAGCTTTGTCTGAAGGATCAGAGACCAGGCTTTCGACACCAAGTAACGGCAGTGCCGTATGCTCTAAATCTGCTGCAACATTTACGCGCCAGCGGGCATCGCTTACCCATGCGTCGCCTGATACGTGCAGAACGCGTTCGGGCAGCACAACATCGCCCGACGCGAGAGCAGGATCCAGAGCGCCGGCCAGGCCAAAGCTCACCAGATGCGTTGCTCCCTCTTCGATAAGCCGCCGCGCCTCCACTTTGGCCTTATCGGGCTGTGCACCGGATACACCAATCAACGTGCGGTCTGTGGGCATGAGGACTGCTCGCTCGGACGCGAGGCCGCAGACAATGCCAAGCTTTATATCCCCCATTCAACCTCACGGGTATTCGTAGACATTAAATGCTGGTAGCGCGCTGTTGCCCAAAGTGGGAAGAACGCCGCATAGCCATGGTATTTAAGATAAAAGACCTTTGGAAACCAAGTGCCGGTATAAAGAGTTTCTTCCCAACGGGGGCTGCCCTCTTCACGCGGAGCACTTTCCAGCCAGGCTATACCGCGTTTTACTTCCGGACTTTCGATCTCACCCGCGGACATCAGGCCGAGCGTCGCCCAGGCTGTCTGAGATGCCGTGGACCCAATGGCGTATCCGCGCTGGTCTTCGCTGTAGGTCTCGAGGCCTTCTCCCCAGCCGCCATCTTCGCGCTGCTGGGCCTTCAGCCAATCCACAGATTTTCGTATCCAAGGTTCGGACATGTCAACGCCCGCGCCCTTTATTGCAACAAGGACGGACCAGGTCCCATAGACATAGTTTGCGCCCCAACGGCCAAACCAGGACCCATCAACCTCTTGTTCTCGCTTAATATAATCGATCGCCCGTTGGATATTCCCGGAGTATTTACCTAAGTCAACCTGGGCCAGACAGCCAATGCAGCGGGCCGTAACATCCACCGTTGGCGGGTCGAGCAGAGCGCCGTGGTCGGCAAAGGGAATAGAGTTGAGATAGAAGTGCTCGTTCTCCGGCTCGAAGGCGCCCCAACCGCCATTCGAGGACTGCATACCAATAATCCATTCGCAGGCCCGATCAATGTTTTCCTGGTATTTGGGGTCCCCCTGACGATGCATTGCCATGGCGACGACGGCGGTGTCGTCGACATCAGGATAATCAGGGTTTTCATATTGGAAAGCCCAACCGCCCGGGCGCACACCGGGGCGGCGGACGGACCAATCGCCGACATGGTCGAGTATCTGCTTGGTCTGAAGCCAATCGAGCATGGCCTTGGTGGTGTAACGTGAGGTCTGTAAATTCTCTTGTTGGTATGTCTTCATTTCC
>CAYUYL010000186.1:0-4719 GCA_964449195.1 uncultured Filomicrobium sp. | reverse complement strand
CATTGAATCACAAGTGATCCCAATGAAACAAGTTTTTATCGGACGGGCTCTTAGGTGATCTGCCTGGCCTGACAGGGCTTGGCTTCCACATCATTGAGGTTGCGCCCGGCCACGCGGCAGCCGAACATCATGTCCATTACCACGAGGATGAATGCATATTTGTCCTCTCTGGCACAGCAGAAGCCCGAATAGGTGATGAGGTGTTTGAAATTCAGACTGGCGATTTCGTCGGCTATCGCAAAGGCGGGCTGGCGCACTCAATTCTCAACACAGGCGCAGAAACCCTCCGCTGTATCGTCGTCGGTACGCGCCTGCCCCATGATGTCGTCGACTATCCGCTACAGGGAAAGCGTTTGTTCCGAAATGCCGGAGTGAAGCCGAATGTTGTCGAGCATGACAACATAGACGAGCCTGTTTTAGGAGCTAAGACATAGCCGCACACTTTCAGGACACGTACTTTCTGGCATGCGGCGGCGTGCATTGTTTTCCTGTGTTCGCGCTTACAATTGAATGACCTTGCCCGGGTTCATAATGTTTTGCGGATCAAGGGATGTTTTAACGGCCCGCATCATCTCAAGTTCAACGCTGCTTTTATAGCGCATGTTTTCTTCAAGTCTGAGACGGCCGATCCCGTGTTCGGCGCTTATGGAGCCGCCAAGCTCAATAACGATGTCGTGCACCATGCGGTTGATGGTTTCGCGTTCGGTGCGGAATGTCGGTGATTTCGTCCATACAGCAGGCTGCATCGGATTATAGTGCATATTGCCGTCACCGACATGTCCAAAGGCGCAAGGGCGGGCATTCGGGTAGGCCGTCAGCAAAGCAGCGTTGGCGCGCTCCAGAAATTCCGCAATCCGTGAGACCGGTACGGAAACATCATGTTTGATGCTGGTTCCAACCGCCTTTTGCGCGTCTGCCATATCCTCGCGCATTTGCCAGAAACGTTTGGCCTGTGCGCCGGACGTGGCAATCACTGCATCGTCAACGAGACCTAGCTCCATGGCTTCACCAAGCGCATTGGTGAATGGTTCGGACAGGGCATCAGGTTCCCCCTGACCAGTGACTTCGCAGAGCACGTACCAGGGATGCGAGCTGTCCATTGGATCTTCGTGGCCGGGTATGCCTTCGAGGACGAAGTCGATAATTGTGCGTTGCATCAGTTCAAAGCCGGAGATCTGATCGCCCATGCTGGCCTTCATATGGCACAGCAATTTGACGGCAACATCAGGGGATTGAATACCCAGCCATGCGGTTTCAGAGGCTGTTGGCTTTGGAAACAGGCGCAGCACAGCGGCAGTAATGAGGCCAAGTGTGCCCTCAGCGCCGATAAAAAGATGTTTCATATCATAGCCGGTGTTATCTTTGCGCAAGCCCCCGAGACCATGCCAGATTTCACTATTGGCAAGTACAACCTCTAGGCCAAGCACCAGTGCGCGCGTGTTGCCGTAGCGTAGAACCTGGGTGCCACCGGCGTTGGTCGACAGGTTGCCGCCGATTTGGCAGGAGCCTTCGGCGCCGAGACTGAGCGGGAACAGGCGCTCGTTATCATCTGCGATCTGTTGGATTTGCTGCAGTACGACACCCGCTTCCACAGTCAGCGTATCGTTGTCGAGATCAATCTCGCGCACCTTGTTCATCCGTGAGGTCGACAGGATGATTTCGCTCATGTCGCTATGCGGCTGGCTGCCACCTGTCAGTCCCGTATTGCCACCTTGCGGAACAATGGCCGTGCCGGTCTGTGCGCATAATTTTATAACTTCGGCGACTTCTTGCGTATTTTGTGGCCTTACAACCAGCGGCACGTCGCCGGCGTAGTCATCACGCCAACTCCGGCAGTAGGGCGCCTTATCGCTTTCCTGATCAAGATAGCCCAGTGGACCAACGATCTCTTTCAGGCGCTCAATAACATCGTCGCCAACGGGATTAGCTGCACGCAGGGGGGCAGACATCGCGAATTTCCTTGTGTTATCAAATACAAAATGCTGCACAGAACCGTAGGAATCGGGCCAAGTATAGTAAGAGTGTGGTAGTTTATCTCTCTAAAACTTCAAGCTTGCCCGTATATGTCTCTATTCCTGACGTCGGGATTTGGGATTTCAAAAAAGCAACATGGCTCCACAAGTTATGCGATTGGTATGAATTAAACAATGACACGCTATGCGATTTATTTTGTGCCCAGCCCGCAGGCTCAGCTTTGGCGGTTCGGCTGTGAGGCACTTGGCTATGACAGCGTGCAGGGTGAGGCGGTACCATTTCACGGGCATGATTTTTATCAGCACGCTGAGATTGAGGAGTGGACAGCATCTCCGCGCCGTTATGGCTTCCACGCCACGCTCAAGCCGCCTTTCGTCTTGACCGAGGGCAAGAGCGTTCGCGGACTGGAGTATGCCGCGGCTGATTTTTGCGCGTCACGTAAAGCGTTCACTGTTTCGAGGCTTGATGTCGTGGCCATTGGCAGCTTTTTGGCTTTGGTGCCTGACGTACCTTCGCAGAAATTAAATACACTTGCGGCTGATTGCGTAACGGTGTTTGAACCCTGGCGCGCGCCATTAAGCAAGACCGATCGTGCCCGCCGCTTACAGTGTCCTTTAACCGATAATCAGATGGCTCACTTGGATACGTGGGGCTATCCATATGTGTTCGATGAGTTTCGCTTTCATATGACGTTGACGGGGCGTTTGCCCGGCGCGGTCCAGGGCGAAGCCTTAGCTGCATTGCGTGCACTTTATGCGCCTATTGCGAAGCCGGTGGATATCAACGGCATTGCGATTTGTGAGCAGTCGGCGCGAGACGCGCGTTTCATAGTAAGGCAGCTGTTCATGTTCAGCGGCTAAGGCTTTCTTTTATGTCAAAATCAAATCTGCATGCCGTTTATGGGCGTCCTCCTGTCGAACTTGTTGATTTCCCAGACGGCGGACTGCAAACATCACCACGCGTTCCCGGTGCAACACTGTTAGGCGATGTTGATCCGGCCAGTCTTGACAGTCTGGTTATTTACGCGCCGGAAAACACTCTGGAGCGTCAATACGTTCTTGCGCAAGCGTTATTGGCAGTCAAGCCCCATGGTTTTCTCTTTGCGCTGGCGCCTAAAACTAAGGGCGGGGCACGCCTGGCCAAAGAGCTTGCGGCGTTTGGGTGCAACGTTGAAGCCAGTCATCGGAGTCATCATAGAATTGCCGCGTGTCAGAGGCCGGTTGAGATGATGGGAATAGATGAAGCGCTGGTGAAAGGTGCGCCGCGTTATGACGCTGATTTGGGTTTTTGGACGCAACCAGGATTGTTTAGCTGGAACCGCATTGACCCGGGCAGTGCACTGCTTTTGCGTCATTTGCCAGTGCTTGAGGGCGTCGGAGCTGACCTTGGTTGCGGCTATGGGGGGCTGGCCAGGGCTATCATTGCGGCTGGAAGATGCAGAAAGCTGACATTAATCGATACCGATTGCCGGGCGTTGGATATGGCGATGCGTAATACCGGGCCGGAAGCTATCGAAAGGGTGTGGGCAGATATCAGGACCTTTGACAAAAGTCTTGTTGGCCTGGACTTTGTTGTGATGAATCCGCCATTCCATGAAGGCGGCAAAGAGGATCGCACGCTTGGGCGTACCTTTATCGTAAAGGCCGCAGAGATGTTACGTCCGGCTGGTATTTTGTGGCTGACCGCTAACCGGCATTTGCCGTATGAAGATGTTCTCAATCAGGCGTTCACACATGTCGAGCAGATCACGCAGGAGCAAGGCTATAAAATTTATATGGCCCGGAAGTGAACCTTAAGAAGTGAACCTTCAAATGAATAAGCCCGCCTCTTCATTGCGCCTTGACCGGCTTCTCGCCAATCTTGGTTATGGAAATCGCAAATATATCCAAGCACTGGCGAAGACCGGCCAGATTCGCCTTGATGGCATGCCTCTGAGCGATGCTGCCGGTAAAATCACCTTGACGGAGGATTTGCGGGAGCGCCTCGTCGTCGAGGGTGAAACTCTAGACCCGCTGCCGGGGCTGGTGCTGATGATGCATAAGCCGACCGGCGTGACATGTAGCCACAAAGAGGCAGGTGCCTTGGTTTACGATCTTCTTCCGCCTCGTTGGTGTGCGCGCAAGCCTGCCATTTCAACAGTTGGCCGGCTTGATAAGGATACATCCGGCCTGCTGCTTCTCACCGATGACGGCGCTCTGCTGCATCAGATCATTGCACCGAAAAATAAAATCACTAAGCGTTACCGCGCAGCGCTGGCACGCCCCCTGAACGGTAATGAGGCCGGGATTTTTGCATCCGGCAGTCTCATGCTGGAGGGAGACGAGAAGCCATTACTGCCCGCCGTGCTTGAAATTCCTGCAGCAAGAGGCGGAACCCCAAATGATACGCTTCAACTTGAAAAAGGCAGGCTGCCGGAAAGTCGTGAGCCAGTTGTGTTTTTGACCATTACAGAAGGCCGCTATCATCAGGTGCGCCGGATGTTTGCTGCGCTTGGCAATCATGTCACAGCGCTACACAGAGTGACTATTGGTGGATTGAGCTTGCCGGATGATTTGGCGGTTGGAGATTATCGTCTCTTAGAAAAAGCGGATATTGAGCGTATCTTCAACGGCAGGTCATAGTTTGATGAGGAGTTGCGTCATCGTTATAAGGGCGTGCCGGTGTGCCGGGCTTCTCACCATTGATGGTAATTGCAGGCCGCGATATGGTGAGATTTGAAGCTCTGGGTTGACAGCCGTGTATGAC
>CAYUYL010000185.1:0-4724 GCA_964449195.1 uncultured Filomicrobium sp. | reverse complement strand
CTGCCAAGCAGAAACTTTGGGCAGTAGAGCTTGAAAGGCTTGGCAACATCGCCGGATTTAATCCAGAAATCGCCGGTAAACAGCCTTGTAATCTCATCCTTCGGCATTTTGAAAGACGCGGCCATCTTGATGGTGGTCTTATCTTCATTGCGCCCGACGATCTTGACCATTGTATTGTCCATGACGCTGTCGGCAAACTTGGCATCCATGTGCTGGCCGTAATATTGCTGCGCCATGGTGAGATGTAGCCCAAACTTACGGGCCTCTTCCAATGCTTCACCCATGGATGGTGTGACATAGTTGGAAAACTCATCAATGAAGCAATGCACCGGCACGCGGAACCTGCCTGGCGTATTTACGCGCTGCATCGCTTCAGAGTGAATGAGCGTCACCAGAAACCGGCCCAACGCCTGGCTGGTTTGCTTGCCGAGATTGCCCTTGGCCAGATTGAACACCACCAGCTTGCGACTGTTCATCAGTTCGCGAATGTTGATGGTGCTTTTGCCGACCAGCAGCCGGTAAAAGGGATCAGAGCTGAACAATGCTTGAATACGCGTCGCCAACGCCGTTTTGGTGCGCGTGTAGCTGGTGTTGAAAAACGCGCCTGATGCAAAGAACTCCCGAATGGTCGGGTTGCCGGACTGACTGCCGAGTTCCACGAAATCGGCGTTACGATTGTCATCCATAAAGCGCAACAGATCCGCCATGCTACTGCCTTGGCGCGCCATCAGCACCTTATTGCAGTTGGTCAGCAGCATGTCCATTTGCGTGGTGAACTCACCCTGTAGAACTTGCGCAAAAGCATCGTTGATGGCCTCATTGGTGAGATGAATGGCCAAGGGAGTTGGTTTTTCGATCTGGTATGGATTGAGGCACGGAAAATACGCCTGTGCCGGATCTTGCTTGGCGCGCTTATCGAGGAACGGATCAACCAGGATGAAATTACCATCGCTGTTTTCCCGCCATCGCGCCACTTGGGCGGCAAAGTCGCCATGTGGATCGATCACCATGATGGTGCACACCGGTCGTTCTCTGGCCTTGATACGTTTGCGGTTCAAGCGCAGATAACCGTTGATGATGATTTTCAAGAGTTCGGTCTTGCCGCTTTTGGCTTTGCCTAAAACGTAGGTGTGGCCCTTGCGCTCGCTCTCAGGAATGCGCGCCCGCAAGCGCGTAAAAAAAAGCAGGCCAGGTGGGCAAGTTCTTCCAGATGGTCAACCACAGCCCCTGCCGCATTATGCGCCGAAGCTTCATGTGATGAAAATTGACTATAGAAAATGGGGAAATCAGGCGACGCCACTTTCCGGTGAGGCACTCTGGGGGCAATCACATCACCGGCGGCCGGAAAATCGTATTCTCAGGTCATCAAGAGAGCCGAGAAACAGAGAATCTATCTCATTGAGCCAAATCTACCGCATAAAAGTCAATACCGTTTTGAAGACCGTATGGCATAACATACGTGTTGGCCTATACGGGCTTTCTTAAAACACAGAGGCATGGGCCTTATAATTTGGCTTGTGGCAGCCAGGCATGGCATCAAAAGCAATTAAAGCATCTATGGAATAGATGCTCTCGCGCCATTCACTTCCACATCCACTCACTCATTCCCGCCAACCATCACCACATCATTCCGCTTCCGATCCTGCCAGCTTGCAACCCATCTGCCCTTCATTCCACCTGTCCGTCATGCTCCCCGCCGCACTTCAAATATAAATTTTTCATCCCATACATTCATAGACCAAGGAATGGAGCAAAAGATTTAAGGGTCTGAATTCTAAACAATAAATATCAGTTTGTTTGACGCTTTTCTGCGAAAAAGCTACAAGCAGAAAAGAAGTGACCTCGAAAACTGTCGCACACGCTCGGATGACGTGGTCTGCAAGGTGCTCAATCTGAACCGGATTTCTATTTCCCTCTTTCATGAAACCAGGAAACGTCGAAGCCCAACTGGCCGATGGCAGCCGTATTGAAATCAGCAGCCGGCAGGATGGCTTTGGATGTTACTACGGCGACCGGTTTCCTGCCGACCAAGCAACCGAAAAACAGCGTATCGATATCGTGCCGCCGGAGCGGCTTTGGGATGGCCAGGTTCCCGTGCGAGATATTGCTGAATATGCGCCACATCCTACGCACTGGAAGGTGTTGGCCGACAGCACGGAAGTTGCCTGCATTGAAGACATTCAAGGCGCCACTATCGCACAAATCATTGCGCTCATTCCGCATGACGTGTTTTCTGCCAATAATGGTCAGGACTAAGAAGTTGATAGTTTTCTGTTTTCGCTCGCATGAAGAAATCAAGGGACTGGCAACAGTACAGACCGGCACAACCGCGTTACAGCCCAAAGAAACCTCGAAAACGGCTTCACCACCCAGGCCGTCGCGGAAGCAGTATACCCAAGCTGCCGGTTCTACAGCGCTATGAATGTTTGAACGCTGTTGTGCGCGCAATCGTTGAAAACCTCAGGAAACGCGCAAGATGGGAGCATGCGCACGACGACCGGGAAGATGGCAGAACGTACATGAGACCCAGAAAGGGGATTATAGAAAGCAGGCTGTCCGTCGATCGTGTTCTGCAGGAAAACAGCGCATATCGCAACTATACAGCCCTGAGCAGCCTGGATGCTGCAATCGAAAGCTTACGCAAAGAAGCAACTGCAGCTGTGAATGGCGACAAAAACAAAGCCACAGTCAGATACGCACAGCTTGAAATTCTGCTGAAATTGCGCCCGGTCATTGAAGCGCTTGATGCACCACAGAAGCGCAAGTAGGGCATAATTGGACGTTGATGTTCTTCAAATCATTGTGGATTTGACTGCCTATGGTATCATTAGATTGTTTTATTGATATATCTCAAATGTCCAGAGGTTCTCAATTGTCAGCTGTGACGGAAATACGTGTAGGTGAACTACCCAGTAAACTTCGCAAACGCTTCGGTGTCGACAAGGTATCTGATGACGTGCGGCTACGCCTGAATGTCGAGCAAATCAGCGATGATACCCGTGATCAAGTCATGAGTACCGGAGCTTTGCCTGGCGTTGAGCAGACGGCAGCCAACGGTGCTGTCAAAACGCGCAAGATCATTGAGGGCGGCAAGCCTGAGACACAAGCCAGTGATGCTGATAGTGCCCAAAAACAAGCCGTCGCTGCTTCGATCGTGCCGTCATCCGCCCCCCGTCAGACGGCCCCTGCGGAGGAGTTGCTGCGGGACATTCGAGATCATGATTTCTCCTCAGCTGAAGACTGATGCGATATGTTGTTGACGCATCGGTTATAACTAAGATGCTAGCCCGTGAAGCCGGCAGCAAAACTGCGCAGAATGTGCTCGCTGCCGCAGTTAAAAACCAAGTCACGCTGATTGCTCTCTCCGTTCTGATCTATGAAGTTGGGATTGCTCTGACCCGCAAGGGGTTTCGGGCACGCACAATGCGGGAGAAAATGCACGCATTAACAGCGATGAGCCAGGTTGATCTGATCGAAATCGTCGAAGTGGACGCCGACCTCCTGTTCCAGTCTTCGCAAATGGCATTGGAAATTTCCGGCAATGCCGAACGGCCCTGGTTCAATGATTGTATCTATTATCAACTTGCAGAACGTGAGCAGGCAACCTTATTGACGGCAGGCGGAAAATTTATGCAACGCCTCCAGAAATTCACGCGATTTCAAACGAGCGTTGTTCTATTGAATGATGTTAAGACGTCCTGAATTTGCATAAAAGCGCACTACGAAAGGGCGTTAAAAGGCTCCATCTGCTGCAAATGTTCATATGCCAAGCTTGTTGGAACAGGATCTATGATAGCCCGCCATTTGTCCAACGCATCCAGCATGGATTGCAGAACACCGATCTGTGCTTCAAGGATTTGCATTTGACCGTGGCGCCTGCCGATTTCGGCATCCAGATACTCGCGAGCTTTGCTGACTTCGTAGCCATTCTCGCCCGATGCTGCCTGCATCATGCGATTGAAGAACTGCGCTACATCATCTTTGTCGGACAGAGCGTGTTTATCGTCATTGAGCTTCAATTCAGTCATAATCGGAAAACAGAAAATCAGCACGAAGTGTCGTAGCGTCATGCCAAGACGATTGGGTATGACTGCCAATTCTTGTGAATGAGCACCTTATGCGCTTATAGCAAATCCCACGGTTTTGTTGAAATTATCGTTTATTTTTCGTTCAATTACGTTTGCCACAGTCCCTCAAACCGGCTGGCAGCCACGCGGGTATAGCGCACGGTGTGTTTGGGATCGCGGTGCCCGAGGTAGTCCTGGATCAGGCGCAGATCATAGCCGCGGTTAGCAAGATAAAACCCGCAAGAATGGCGCAGCATGTGCGGGTGCAAATCGCCAAGGCCTGCTTTCTTGCCAGATCGGCGAATAATATAATTAACGGACTGACGCGTCAGCGGCTGGCAGCGCTCAGAAATAAACAACCAGGGCAGCTTGTCGGTGCGTAATTTGAGGTAGCGCTTGATGGCCCGGAATTCGTCACCGGAAACAGGCTGCTCAACGCAAAGGCCTTTTTTAACACGGCGCACCCAAAGGCGGGATTGCTCCATGTTGAGATCAGCCAACCGAATGGTAATTGCCTCACTGACACGCAGGCCATGGCGGTACATCATCAGCAACAGCAGATGATCACGTGTGCCATGCCGACCTTTCTTGGCGTTTGCCAATGGCTGTGTTCCGACCTAATGTTGCCTTTTTGTTCCAGCATGACTTCCGTAGTTA
>CAYUYL010000184.1:0-4739 GCA_964449195.1 uncultured Filomicrobium sp. | reverse complement strand
TCGCGCTCAAGCGCGATCCCTACTTTGACTATGGTGTAGCGTTTTTACAAATTTCTATTGTCATGGCGTCTGTTGCCATTGTCACCGGCGGCGGCCTTGCAGTTGTTTTGAGCATTTTGCTCGGCGTACTCGGCACAGTTTTTATGATTAATGGTTTCTTCTTAAGCCCCGGCCTGACAACTGCGCTTGACACCATTTTAAGACTTGCTGGAAGTTTATGATAACTTGTAGGTCTTCACAGAAGAATGTTGCGCTCCCGGGATGTCTGTGGGTGACGGGGGACGAAGCCAAAATTACAATGCCTGAAGAACGGGAGCCGCCGCACTTATGACGCATAATCTTATCTTATTTCCTGGCGATGGCATCGGGCCCGAAGTTATGGCCCAGGTGGAGCGGGTCGTATCATTTTTTAATGCAAGGTCGAACAAGGCAAAATTTGAAACGGAAACGGAGCTGGTCGGAGGGGCCGCACTTGATGCCCATGGCGTGCCGCTAACCGATGCAGCCATGGATCAGGCGCAGGCAGCAGATGCGGTAATCTTCGGTTCCGTTGGCGGGCCCAAATGGGATGACGTCAGCTTTGAGTTGCGTCCGGAAGCAGGTCTCCTGCGTCTCCGCAAAGAAATGGATCTTTTTGCTAATCTGCGTCCGGCCATTTGCTATCCTGCCTTGGCGGAAGCCTCTTCTTTGCGCCGTGAGCTGGTGGAAAGCCTTGATATTCTTATCGTGCGCGAGTTGACAGGCGGCACTTATTTTGGACAACCGAAAGAGATCGTAACGTTGCAGGATGGCCAGAAGCGTGCTGTCGACACAACGCTTTACACAACGTCTGAGATTGAGCGCATTGCCAAGGTTGCTTTTGATCTTGCCCGCAAGCGCAGCAACAAAGTGCATTCGGCTGAAAAACGCAACGTCATGATGACCGGCGTGCTTTGGCACGAGGTGGTTAACGCAACCCGCGCCGCTTATGCGCCCGGTGTCGAACTTGAGCACATCCTGGCGGACAATTGCGTTATGCAATTAGTGCGGCAGCCGAAGCAATTTGATGTTCTTGTGTGCGATAATCTTTTTGGTGATATGCTGTCCGATGCTGCTGCGATGCTTACCGGCTCGCTTGGAATGTTACCTTCAGCGTCCCTTGGGGCTGAAAACCCTGAAACGGGACGGCCAAAATCTCTTTACGAACCTGTGCATGGTTCAGCTCCAGATATTGCAGGTCAGAACAAGGCCAATCCAATTGCCACCATCGCCTCATTTGCGATGGCGCTGCGCTATTCCTTTGGACTTATAGAAGAAGCTGATATGATTGAGACGTCGATCTCAAACGTTCTGGCCCAGGGTTATCGCACGGGCGACATCATGCAGCCTAACATGAATGAAGTTGGAACCGATGGGATGGGCGCTGCCATTATCAAGGAGCTTGAGGCTTTAACGGCATAATCTTTCCTCGTGACTCAAACGCGTTCGCCGGAATTTACAGCGTTCTCCGGCCGCGAAAATAAACTCTGTCATGCTGGTGCCTTGTCACCGGCAACCCTCCATCGAAACGGGAAAACGTTTGCTTGGCAGCACCGGCTTAAGTCTGGCTACGTGCACGTTGCCCAGACACAATGCTTGTTGAGCAATAGATCCCAGCAATAAATGCCGGGATGACCAAGGTTTTGGTAAGATCAGAGAAAAATCTTGATTTGCAACCGATGTATCCGGGTCATCAGGTGATCCTAAATTCGGCGGTTGACCTCTACATTTCAACGTTAAAGCCAACAGTAGCGAGCGTTTTTAAGTGCTCTGCAGTATCACTCAGCAGGTAAATGATTGTTCCGGCACATCAGATTGAGAGGGCAGCACTTGTACAAATAGCCTCACGTCCAGCTGCTGTTTGTAGGCTAATCTATAAGTGAGGTCGAAGACGTTTCAAAGCCCGTATGCAGCGCGCGGAGCTTGGGCCCCGCGCCTTATGCGTCAATGATCAATATATTAGAAAGAGCAGCAAATTCGACTTAACGGCTCTTTCTTTTGATCATCTTATTCAACCTCACGTTTCTGGCCTGTTGCTGATTGGGCAGGCCGGGCGTTTGCCCCCAAATTTGCCTTTTCCTTACTGTGCCCTGAGGGGTTGGCGGCTTCCAGAGCAGACTTTGGCATCGAGAAAGGAATGGTAACGCGGCCTGAAACACTTGCTGCGCTGATACCAGATTCTCCCGAAGTTTCTACCCCTCCCGAAAGCCCCATGGAAAAGCCATTTGTATAGTTGAGCGAAAAACCGGCCTCAAGCCTCGCCTTGAGGCGAGATGCGTCTGGTTCAAACTTCTCATTTTCTTCAAAGCTTTTTCTAGAGACCGGCGTCATATCCATGATGCCTTTGATATCCAGAAATGCTCCAAATGTTGCGTTAGAATTTTTAATAGGCGTTTTGTAGTTCAGGCGCGGACCGAATGACAGTTGATTGATACGCACCCGCTGGGAGCTGATTGTAACGCCCAAATTATCAACATAAGATTTGCTCTTGTCTTGAAAGTGCAAGTACTCAACTGATGGCGTGAGAGACCACTTTTTCCAACTCCAGCTGCCGGATAACCGGGCGGAGGCAAGCCAGCGTGTTGTCTTGAACGTATCCACATATGTCCTGTATGGAGAAATATTATTCGTGGTCCTGCCGACAAGAACACGGCCATCGAAGTAGATATTGTCGATGACATTCACCGCCATGTAGGGGCCGACCATCCATCCACGCCCACTGACCTTGTAGCCAAATGCTTCATCCGCATCGTTTTTATCATCGAATTTGGTATGATCAAACTGAGCCATAAAGCCTATCAAGAGACCTTCCTGGACCACATAATCAGCGCCAGCCTGGGCGAGCCAGAAATGGCCGGACGAACGCGAGTTTTTGAAGTATTCGTAAGTCCCTTTGCCCCAAAAATCGAAACGCGGCGCTTTGGCTTCATTACACGGGGTATTCTGACCTGCAGCCCCCATTCTCATCTTGCTGTCATTACGAGCATTCCATTTATTCATGTAATCGGAAAAGCTGGCAGAGAATTTTAGTTCGCCGTTCTCAGCGTCTCCTGCGCCGGTTATTGGCAGCGACGCTGTATTTTGAGTGGGTGCTCCTGCTTCTTCCCCTTTATGAAACAGATTACTCTTTGATTTTTTCGACTTACCTAATCCAGCCTGCATAAGAGTGTTAGGGCCGTGCATTTCCATGTCCGCATGGCTCTGACGCCGCGGCATAGTTTGTCTTCAGCCGAGAGATAAGACGAGTTTTGTTCAGACCGTGCGCCGCTATGCGCTGCCCCCGATCCGCCAGGAAATTATGCACAATAGCTTCTGTTCGTTTAGCAGAGCGCACTACACTGCTGACGCTAGAGCAGGTCGTTGTCGTGCAGTTTGTTCCCGGGTTTGGTTCTGGTGGATTGGTTCCACCTGTTGGGTCAATGGAAGCATAGTTAATGAGTTCTTCGTTAACAGCTGACTCACGAGGCGTAACAGTATAGCTCAAGACAGTCGTTCCGCCGTTTGCTGCGATGCTACCTGAAAACGTGCACGTGACGTAACGGTCAAGGTCCGGATTCGTGCAGATCCAGTCATCGCCATTCACCGTCACATTCACTATGCCGCCGTCTGTCAAAACCAAATGATCCGGCAGTCTGTCTTCAACGGTTGCAGATGTTGCGGCCATGCTTCCCGAATTTTTCACTGTAATCCTATAATCGCTCGGCGAGCCGATCTTAAATTCCGGGAATGGCCCAGTTTTCACAAGTGACAGAAGAACGCCGTCTACTGTCAATGATAAGGACGCGGTAGCAGTCGCTCCATTGCCGTCGGAAACGGTATAGGTCGCAGTCGGAACGTTGCCGGTGTAGCCCGACGCTGGCACAAAGACATAGCTGCCGTCAGCGTTAATGGTGAGGTCGCCCTCAGCGAGATTAGCTGTCTGACCGGCAGTATAGGTCGCACCGCCAACAACAAATTGAGTAATCGTCAGGGTATCACCATCTGGATCAATATCGTTGCCCAAAAGGCCGGGCGCCGATACGCTCAATGTACCGCCGGGAGTAACGGTTGGCATAATGTCAGATACGACTATAGGCGTAGAGTTGGTGCCGAACATGTTCAGCGCCAATGTCGACTGAACGGCAGCGCCACTAGGGACCTCGATGGTATAAGTAATAATCGGGATTGCGCCATCGTAGTTAGTTTCCGGCTCAAATGAATAGCCACCATCGCTTGAGATCGTGATGCGTCCAACACCAGAAATGTCAACAGGCGTACCGGTTGTCTGGGTACCAGAGATACCAGCGATCGTATAGCCGGAAACCGTCAGCGTATCGCCATCAGGCTCGCTTGCGTTGTTGAGCAGTCCCTCTGCGTCACTTCCGCTGACCGTAAGTGTGATATTCTCTGTCACGGTATTGGCCTGTCCAGCACTGACAGTTGGCGTATCATTTGAGTTCTGCACGGTCAAAGAAGCAATGCCCGTGTCACTATTCCCGTTCCCATCGGACACCGTGTATGTGATTGCCGGAACGCTGCCGTTATAGTTGGCTGCCGGTGTAAACACGTAGCTGCCGTCGGCATTGATGGTGAGAGCGCCCTCGGTCAGGTTGGCGGTCTGGCCAGCTGTGTAGGTCATGCCGTCGACAACAAACTGGGTCACCGACAGGGCATCACCGTCCGGATCAATGGTGGTGTAACGTGAGGTCTGTAAATTCTCTTGTTGGTATGTCTTCATTTCC